>NZ_QEYV01000040.1:0-100399 GCF_003992815.1 Xanthomonas sp. DAR33341
AACGTGAAGATGGTCGTGACCCTGATCAACCCGGTCGCGATGGACGAGGGTCTGCGCTTCGCCATCCGTGAAGGCGGTCGTACCGTCGGCGCCGGCGTGGTTGCCAAGATCATCAAGTAAAAGAGCGCTGCAGGTCGACGGTCTAGGCCGTTGGTGCAGTGGAAAAGGGGTCGGCGCAAGCCGGCCCTTTTTCGTTGCTGTCAGGCAGTGGTGGTAAGGATGGCCTGCGGGTCTACCCAAGCATCGTCTTGCGCGCCCAAATCATGTTCGCTACAATGCGCGGCTCGGTGTCCCTGGGTAGGGCGCTGAGTTACAGCGAAAAGAACGGCAGGATGCCGCTCGTGTTCGCCAGACCGGGAAGGTCGCGTTGCATGGAGCACTCAACAACTCATACGTTGTTGACCGTGCTCTTGTTGCGCATTATACTTTTCCGTCTGGGCAGGCCAGGTTACCGGGCTGCCTCAGTTTTTGGGCGGAGGAAATGCCCTCGCCAGCAGGACGCGCGGCGATTTCATCAACGTCAGGAATATCGGGGCAGGTATCCCAGAGGCCTTGCCCGTCGCTCTTTTAACGAAGGAAGCTTCCGTCATGTCGGAACAAAAGATCCGGATTCGGTTGAAGGCGTTCGATCATCGTTTGATCGACCGTTCGGCCAGCGAGATCGTCGAAACGGCTAAGCGGACCGGCGCGCAAGTGCGTGGCCCGATCCCGTTGCCGACCAAGATTGAACGTTACACCATCCTCGTATCCCCGCACGCTGACAAAGATGCGCGTGACCAATACGAAACCCGCACGCACAAGCGTGTGCTCGATATCGTCGACCCGAACGACAAGACCGTGGACGCGCTGATGAAGCTCGAACTCGCGGCTGGCGTCGACGTCCAGATCAAGCTGACCTGAGGACTACGACCATGACGAAGAAATATTCGTTGGGCTTCGTGGGCCGCAAGGCTGGTATGAGCCGCGTCTTCACTGAAGACGGTCGCTCGGTACCGGTCACGCTGATCGAAGCAACTCCGAACCGCATCGCGCAGATCAAGACCGTCGAGGTTGACGGCTACAGCGCCGTGCAGGTCACCGTTGGCGCCCGTCGTGCCGCGCTGGTCAACAAGCCGGCTGCTGGCCACTTCGCGAAGGCGAAGGTGGAAGCGGGTCGTGGCCTGTGGGAATTCCGTGTTGAAGATGCCCAGCTCGGCGATTTCGCCGTCGGTGGCGAAATCAAGGCGGACATTTTCGAGGTCGGCCAGAAGGTTGACGTCCAGGGCGTCACCAAGGGTAAGGGTTTCCAGGGCACCATCAAGCGCTACAACTTCCGTATGGGCGATGCAACCCACGGTAACTCGCTGTCGCATCGCGCGCCGGGTTCGCTGGGTCAGCGCCAGACCCCGGGTCGCGTTTTCCCGGGCAAGAAGATGTCGGGCCACATGGGCGCCGTGCAGCAAAGCACGCAGAACCTGGAAGTGGTCAAGGTCGACGTCGAGCGTGGTCTGATTGCTATCCGCGGCGCCGTGCCTGGCGCAGCTGGTGGCGACGTGATCGTCCGTCCGGCGAGCAAGGCATAAGGAGAGATGACGATGGAACTCGTTATCACGGGTAGCAACAACAAGGTCTCGGTCTCCGATGCCGTGTTCGGTCGCGAATTCAGCGAAGATCTGGTTCACCAGGTCGTCGTCGCTTATCGCAACGCCGGTCGCGCCGGTACCAAGGCACAGAAGACGCGTTCGGAAGTTGCGGGCACGACCAAGAAGTCGAAGAAGCAGAAGGGCGGCGGTGCGCGTCATGGCGCGCTGACGGCTCCGATCTTCGTCGGTGGCGGCGTGACCTTCGCGGCCAAGCCGCGCAGCTTCGAGCAGAAGGTCAACCGCAAGATGTACCGTGCGGCCATTTGCGCGATTTTTTCCGAGCTGAACCGTCAGGGTCGTCTGATGATCGTCGACGCGTTCGACCTCGAAGCGACCAAGACCAAGGGCTTGATCGAAAAGCTCAAGGGGCTGGAAGTGGGCAAGCGCCCGCTGATCGTCACCGAAGAGGCTTCCGAGCACCTGTATCTGTCCGCTCGCAACCTGCCGTATGTGCAGGTGCGTGACGTGCAGGGCCTGGATCCGGTCGCTCTGGTCGGGGCCGATACGGTCGTGATCACCGCTGACGCGGTCAAGAAGGTCGAGGAGTGGCTGGCATGAGCAGCAACGAAAAAATCTTCAGCGTGCTGCGCGCTCCGCGAGTCTCCGAAAAGACCGCGCGCCTGCAGGAAATCTCCAACCAGTATGTCTTCGAAGTTTCGAACGAAGCCACCAAGGCCGATGTAAAGGCCGCGGTTGAGCAGCTGTTCGACGTCAAGGTCAAGGCAGTCAACGTGGTCAACGTCAAGGGCAAGAGCAAGTCCTTCCGTAACCGTGCTGGCAACCGTGGCAATTGGCGCAAGGCGTACGTCCGCCTGGTCGATGGTCAGTCCATCGACGTAACGGCCAAGGCCTGAGGTCCATCCCATGCCATTGATGAAGTTCAAACCCACCTCTCCCGGCCGTCGTTCCGCCGTGCGCGTGGTTACTCCCGATCTGCACAAGGGCGCACCGCACGCGGCGCTGCTCGATTCGCAGAGCAAGTCCGGTGGTCGTAACCACCACGGCCGCATCACCGTGCGTCACGTCGGTGGTGGCCACAAGCAGCACTACCGCATCATCGACTTCAAGCGCAACAAGGAAGGCATTCCGGCGCGTGTGGAGCGGATCGAATACGATCCGAACCGTACCGCTCATATCGCCCTGCTGTGCTATGTCGACGGCGAGCGCCGCTACATCATCGCCCCCAAGGGCCTGAAGGCTGGCGACCAGGTCATTGCCGGTGCCAACGCACCGATCAAGACCGGCAACACGTTGCCGCTGCGCAACATCCCGGTCGGTACGACGGTTCACGGTATCGAGCTGAAGCCGGGTAAGGGCGCTCAGATCGCACGTGCTGCCGGTGCAGCCGTCCAGCTGGTCGCTCGCGAAGGCATCTATGCCACGCTGCGTCTGCGCTCGGGCGAAATGCGCAAGGTGCCGGTCGAGTGCCGCGCCACCATCGGCGAAGTCGGCAACGACGAGCATAACCTCGAGAAGTTGGGCAAGGCCGGTGCCAAGCGTTGGCGCGGTGTTCGCCCGACCGTTCGCGGTGCGGCCATGAACCCGGTCGATCACCCGCACGGTGGTGGTGAAGCGAAGGCTGGTCAGGGTAATCCGCATCCGGTCACCCCGTGGGGTGTTCCGACCAAGGGTTACAAGACGCGCAAGAACAAGCGCACCCAGCAGTTCATCGTCCGCGATCGTAGGGGCTAATCGACCATGGCACGTTCACTTAAGAAGGGCCCGTTTGTCGATCATCACCTTGCAAAGAAGGTGGAGTCCGCTGCGGGTAGCAAGAAGCCGATCAAGACCTGGTCGCGCCGTTCGATGATTCTGCCTGAAATGGTAGGCATCACCATCGCCGTGCATAACGGCAAGAACCACATTCCGGTGCTCGTCAACGAGAATATGGTCGGCCACAAGCTCGGCGAATTTGCCGTCACCCGGACCTTCAAGGGTCACGGTGGCGACAAGAAGTCGGGCAGGTAAGGAGAGATGACGATGGAAGCGAAAGCAATCCTGCGCACCGCGCGCATCTCCCCGCAGAAGGCCCGCCTGGTCGCTGACCAGGTGCGTGGTTTGTCCGCCGAGCGTGCGGTCAATCTGCTGAAGTTCTCGGACAAGAAGGCTGCACACCTGATCAAAAAGGTGGTGGAGTCGGCGATCGCCAATGCCGAGAACAATCAGGGCGCGGATGTCGACGAGCTGAAGGTCAAGACCATCATGGTTGATGAAGGTCCCTCCCTGAAGCGTTTCATGGCGCGGGCGAAAGGCCGCGGTACCCGCATCCTCAAGCGCACCAGCCACATCACTGTGGTTGTGGGCGCCGCCAAGTAAGCGGAAAGGAAAAGACCATGGGTCATAAAGTTCATCCGACTGGAATCCGCCTCGGCATCGCCAAGGACTGGAATTCCAAGTGGTACGCAAACAAGGCCGAGTTCGCCTCCTATTTGGCAGCCGACCTGAAAGTGCGTGAAATGCTGCGCAAGAAGCTCGCGCAGGCAGGTGTCAGCAAGATCTTGATCGAGCGCCCTGCCAAAACCGCCCGCGTGACCATTCACACCGCCCGTCCGGGTGTGGTGATCGGCAAGCGTGGCGAGGACATCGAAAAGCTGCGCAAGGAAGTGAGCGAGCTGATGGGCGTTCCGGCGCACATCAACGTCACCGAAGTGCGCAAGCCGGAGCTGGACGCGCAGCTGGTCGCCGAGTCGATCGCGCAGCAGCTTGAGCGTCGCATCATGTTCCGCCGTGCAATGAAGCGCTCGGTCGGTAACGCGATGCGCCTGGGTGCCCTGGGCATCAAGGTCAATGTGGCTGGCCGCCTCAACGGTGCAGAAATCGCCCGTTCGGAGTGGTACCGCGAAGGCCGCGTGCCGCTGCACACGCTACGTGCCGACATTGATTACGGTTTTGCCGAGGCGTCCACGACGTACGGCATCATCGGTATCAAGGTCTGGATCTATAAGGGCGAAGTCTTCGACTTCTCTCAGGTTGGCCAGGAAAAGCAGGACGACAGCCCGCGCAACGATCGTAACGATCGCGGCGACCGTGGTGACCGCCCGTCGCGCCCGGCTCGTGAAGCGAGGTAACGGCAATGTTGCAACCCAAGCGAACCAAATATCGCAAGATGCACAAGGGCCGTAACGACGGCCTGGCATGGAGCGGAAACGCCGTCAGCTTCGGCGAGTACGGTCTCAAGGCCACGGCGCACGGTCAGCTGACCGCACGCCAGATTGAAGCAGCACGCCGCACGATCAGCCGCCACGTCAAGAAGGGCGGCAAGATGTGGATCCGTGTGTTCCCCGACAAGCCGATCACCAAGAAGCCGATCGAAGTCCGCATGGGCTCCGGTAAGGGCAACGTGGAGTACTGGGTCGCGCAGATTCAGCCGGGCCGCATGATCTATGAAATCGAGGGAATCCCCGAAGAGACCGCACGTGAGGCGTTCCGCCTTGCCGCTGCCAAGCTCTCGGTGACCACCACTTTCGTGACCCGGACGGTGCGCTGATGGATATCAAACAACTCCGCGAGAAGTCGGCTGACGAATTGAAGGCCCATCTGACCGATCTGCGTAAGGAGCAGTTCTCGCTCCGTATGCAGCAGGTCACCGGCCAGCTGCCGAAGACCCACGAAACCCGCCGGGTGCGCCGCGAGATTGCTCGCGTCAAGCACCTGCTCGGCAGCACCAAGTAAGGACGGCCGCGATGAGCGACAATAACGAAAAGCAAACGCTGCGCACGGTCGAAGGCCGTGTCGTCAGCAACAAGATGGACAAGACGGTCACCGTGTTGGTGGAGCGCCAGGTCAAGCATGCTCTGTACGGCAAGTACATCAAGCGCTCGACCAAGCTGCACGCACACGACGCCGACAATGCCTGCAACGAAGGCGACGTCGTGCGTGTGACCGAGATTGCTCCGATGTCCAAGACCAAGAACTGGCGGGTGGTGGAAATCGTCACCCGTTCGGCCGAATAAGGGAGATCTGAATCATGATCCAGATGCAGAGCTACCTCGATGTCGCCGACAATTCGGGTGCCAAGGAAGTGATGTGCATCAAGGTGCTGGGCGGCTCCAAGCGCCGTTACGCACATATTGGTGACATCATCAAGGTGACCGTCAAGGACGCCATTCCGCGTGGCAAGGTCAAGAAGGGCGAAGTCTACGACGCCGTCGTGGTGCGTACCCGCAAGGGTGTGCGCCGTCCCGACGGTTCGCTGATCCGCTTCGATGGCAACGCCGCTGTGCTGTTGAACAATAAGCAGGAGCCGATCGGGACCCGCATCTTCGGGCCGGTGACGCGCGAGCTGCGTTCCGAGAAGTTCATGAAGATCGTCTCGCTCGCTCCCGAAGTGCTGTGAGCGGAGGACATACACATGGCTAACCGTATCAAGAAGGGCGACCAGGTCGTCATCAACACCGGCAAGGACAAGGGTAAGCAGGGTGAAGTGGTGCGTGTGGACGGCGATCGCGTGATCGTCTCCAACGCCAACGTCATCAAGCGCCACACCAAGCCGAACCCGCAGGCAGGCGTTGCCGGCGGCGTGGTCGAGCGTGAAGCGTCGATCCATATCTCCAACGTCAATATCGTCAACCCGGCAACGGGCAAGGGCGAGCGCGTTGGCTTCAAGGTGCTGGAGGATGGACGCAAACTGCGTGTGTTCCGCTCCAGCGGTGAGGCGCTCGACGCCTGAGGAATGAGATCATGAACACTCGTCTCGAAAAGTTTTACAAGGACAACGTGGTGCCGGCCCTGATGAAGGAGTTCGGCTACACCAATCCGATGGAAGTGCCGAAGCTGGTCAAGGTCACGCTCAATATGGGCGTAGGCGAAGCCGCTACCAACAAGAAGATCCTGGAAAATGCGGTTGCCGACATGGCGAAGATCTCCGGTCAAAAGCCGGTGGTCACCAAGTCGCGCGTTTCGGTCGCATCCTTCAAGATCCGTGACGGTTGGCCGATCGGCTGCAAGACCACCTTGCGTCGCGCCAAGATGTACGAGTTCCTGGATCGTCTGATCAACATCTCGTTGCCGCGCGTGCGCGACTTCCGTGGTGTGTCCGGTCGCTCCTTCGACGGTCGTGGCAACTTCAACATGGGTGTGAAGGAACAGATCATCTTCCCGGAAATCGACTTCGACGCCGTCGACGCTATCCGCGGTATGGATATCGCCATCACCACCACCGCCAAGACGGATGCGGAAGCGAAGGCGCTGCTGGCAGCGTTCAAGTTCCCGTTCCGTAACTGACCGTCGAGGACATCCGAAATGGCAAAGACCTCCATGATCCACCGCGACATCAAGCGTGCGAAGCTGGCGAAGAAATTCGCCGGCAAGCGTGATGCGTTGAAGAAGATCCTCTCCAGTCAGGATGCGTCCTACGAAGAGAAGATCGATGCGTCGACCAAGTTGCAGAAGCTGCCGCGCGATTCGTCGCCGAGCCGCCACCGCAACCGTTGCGAGCTCTCCGGTCGCCCGCGCGGTGTCTACCGCAAGTTCGGCCTGGGTCGCAACATGCTGCGCAAGGCCACGATGAACGGCGACGTTCCGGGCCTGCGCAAGGCAAGCTGGTAACGCATTCCGGCCGTTCGCGGCCGGATTTGAACAGGATCGTTCTGTTCAACAAGGGAGTCCGACGCAAGTCGGGCTCTTTTGTCGTATACTTCCGCTTCTGTCTTGCCCGTGCGGGTCTGGCATGGCGTCAAGGGTCCTGGCCCGTCCCCAGGAAAACACAAGATTTTCGCGAAAGCGGATATCGGTGCACTCAAAGGTACTCACATGAGCATGACTGATCCCATCGCCGACCTGCTGGTTCGCATCAAGAATGCGGCCGCGGTTGGTAAGCAGACGGTGAAATTGCCGTCGTCCAAGATTAAGGTTGCGATCGCCCAAGTCCTGAAGGACGAGGGTTACATCACCGACCTGCGCGTGACCCAGGCCGAAAACAACAAGGCGGAACTGGAAATCGTGCTGAAGTATTTCGAAGGCCGCCCGGTCATCGAGACCCTGAAGCGTTTTTCGCGCTCGGGTCTGCGCCAGTACCGCGGCAAGACCGAGCTGCCCAAGGTCCTGGGTGGCTTGGGTATCGCCATCATCTCCACGTCGAAGGGCATCATGACCGATGCGCAGGCTCGCGAAGCCGGCGTTGGTGGTGAAGTTCTGTGCTTCGTGGCCTAAGGGAAGGAATCTAACATGTCCCGTGTAGCCAAGAAGCCTGTCTCCCTCCCGAAGGGTGTTGAACTCAACGTCCAGCCTGGGCTGGTCAGCGTCAAGGGCCCGAAGGGCACGTTGACCCTGCCGAAGCCGGCTGGTGTCGAAATCGCCATCGATGGCGGCGTTGCCACGCTGTCGGCCAACGATCCGTCGCAGATCGCCCTCACCGGCACCGTCCGCGCCATCCTGGCCAACATGGTCAAGGGTGTCTCCGAAGGCTTCGAGCGCAAGCTCGAGCTGGTCGGCGTCGGTTACCGCGCTGCCATGCAGGGCAAGGACCTGAGCCTGGCGCTCGGTTTCTCGCACCCGCTGGTGTTCGTGGCGCCGGAAGGCATCACGCTGTCGACTCCCACTCAGACCGAAATCGTGGTCCAGGGCGCCGACAAGCAGCGCGTCGGCGAAGTTGCCGCCAAGATTCGCGGTTTCCGTCCGCCGGAGCCCTACAAGGGCAAGGGTGTGAAGTACGCCGGTGAAGTCATCATTCGCAAGGAAGCCAAGAAGGCTTAATGGCGAGTCCCTCGCAAGAGCCCGCACATCCCTGTGCTGACTTTTGATAGGAGCACGCTTTCCCTTCAGCTTTCGTAGGATAAATATCATGAGCATCAACAAGAACATCGCCCGTCTGCGCCGCGCCAAGTCCACCCGTGCGCACATCCGTGAGCTGGGCGTTGCCCGTCTGTCGGTGCTGCGCACCGGTCAGCACCTGTACGCGCAGGTCTTCACTGCCGATGGCTCCAAGGTGATCGCTGCTGCGAACACCCTGCAGGCCGACGTCAAGGATGGCCTGAAGAATGGCAAGAACAGCGATGCGGCTGCCAAGGTCGGCAAGCTGATCGCCGAGCGCGCCAAGGCTGCTGGCATCGAGAAGGTTGCATTCGACCGCTCGGGCTACCGCTACCATGGCCGCATCAAGGCGCTCGCCGACGCAGCGCGCGAAGGCGGCCTGCAGTTCTAAGCACTGCTGCGGAGGCGGTCATCGACCGCCTCCGCAATACCGCCGGCAGGGAAATGCCGGACCGCCCCGTTCTTTTGCAACGGTGCCGGGAACACCGCTTCACTTCACAACCATAAGCGGCTTCGAGCCGTACATACTTAATCAATCAAGGAATCAAGATGGCAGAAGAACGTGCACCGCGGGGTCGTGATCGCGACCGTAACCGCGAAGAGAAAGTCGACGATGGCATGATCGAAAAGCTGGTCGCGGTCAATCGCGTCAGCAAGACGGTCAAGGGCGGTCGCCAGTTCACCTTCACCGCGCTGACCGTGGTCGGCGATGGTCTGGGCAAGGTCGGTTTCGGTTATGGCAAGGCGCGCGAAGTGCCGGTCGCCATCCAAAAGTCGATGGAACAGGCACGCAAGAACCTGGCTACTGTCGATCTGAACAACGGCACCCTGTGGCATGCCGTCAAGTCTGGCCATGGCGCAGCACGCGTCTACATGCAGCCGGCGTCGGAAGGTACGGGCGTCATCGCAGGCGGCGCCATGCGCGCTGTGCTGGAAGCGGTTGGCGTCAAGAACGTGTTGGCCAAGGCCGTTGGTTCGCGTAACCCGATCAACCTGGTCCGTGCGACTCTCAAGGGTCTGTCGGAAGTGCAGTCGCCGGCACGCGTTGCGGCCAAGCGCGGCAAGAAGGTGGAGGAGCTCAACCATGGCTAAGGACACCAACAAGACCGTCAAGGTGCGCCTGGTGCGTGGCCTGCGTGGAACCCAGTCGCGTCACCGTCTGTCGGTGCGTGCGTTGGGCCTGAATAAGCTCAACGATGTGCGTGAACTGAAGGACAGCCCGCAGGTGCGTGGCCTGATCAATACGGTTCACTACCTCGTCAAGGTTGAGGAGTAATCCCATGACTCTGCGTCTTAATGACCTCAAGCCGGCCGACGGCGCCCGTACCGAGCGCACCCGCGTCGGTCGTGGTATCGGTTCGGGCCTCGGCAAGACCGCTGGTCGCGGTCACAAGGGTTCGTTCGCTCGTAAGGGTGGCGGCAAGATCAAGGCCGGCTTCGAAGGCGGCCAGACCCCGATGCAGCGTCGTCTGCCGAAGATCGGTTTCCGCTCCAAGATGGCGCGCGATACCGCAGAAGTGTTGTCCTACCAGTTGGACAAGCTGGATGCTGGCGATGTCGACTTTGCAGCGCTGCGTGCGGCCAATCTGGTCCCGAGCCGCGCCAAGAAGGCGAAGATCGTGCTGAAGGGCGAGCTGAGCAAGAAGTTCGTGCTGAAGGGCGTTGCGGCAACCGCAGGCGCCAAGGCGGCAATCGAAGCTGCCGGCGGCAGCGTAGAGGAGTAATCGGCAGATGGCGCAGGCTGGCATTGGTAACCTCGGCGGCGGGCTCGGCAAGTTCACGGAACTTCGCCAGCGGTTGCTGTTCGTCCTCGGGGCATTGATCGTTTATCGCATCGGCTGCTATGTGCCGGTGCCTGGCGTGAATCCCGATGCCATGCTTTCGTTGATGCAGGCGCAGGGCGGCGGCATCGTGGACATGTTCAACATGTTCTCGGGCGGCGCCCTGCACCGTTTCAGTATTTTTGCGTTGAATGTGATGCCGTACATTTCGGCATCGATCGTGATCCAGTTGGCCACGCACATCTTTCCCGCCCTCAAGGCGATGCAGAAAGAAGGCGAATCGGGCCGACGCAAGATCACCCAATATTCGCGCATCGGTGCGGTGTTGCTGGCGGTGGTGCAGGGCGGCAGTATCGCGTTGGCACTGCAGAACCAGACCGCCCCTGGTGGCGCTCCGGTGGTGTATGCGCCGGGCATGGGCTTCGTGCTCACCGCGGTGATCGCATTGACCGCTGGTACCATCTTCCTGATGTGGGTAGGCGAGCAGGTCACCGAGCGCGGCATCGGTAACGGCGTGTCGCTGATCATTTTTGCCGGCATCGTGGCTGGCCTGCCGTCGGCGGCCATCCAGACGGTCGAAGCCTTCCGTGAAGGCAACTTGAGCTTCATTTCGCTGCTGTTGATCGTCATCACCATCCTGGCGTTCACGCTGTTCGTCGTGTTTGTCGAGCGTGGGCAGCGCCGGATCACGGTCAACTACGCGCGCCGTCAGGGCGGTCGCAATGCGTACATGAACCAGACCTCGTTCTTGCCGCTCAAGCTGAACATGGCCGGTGTGATTCCGCCGATCTTTGCGTCCAGCATCCTGGCATTCCCGGCAACGTTGTCGATGTGGTCGGGTCAGGCTGCATCGGGTGGTATCGGCTCGTGGCTGCAGAAGATTGCCAACGCGCTTGGCCCCGGTGAGCCGGTGCACATGCTGGTCTTCGCTGCGCTGATCATCGGTTTTGCGTTCTTCTACACCGCGCTGGTGTTCAACTCGCAGGAAACCGCCGACAACCTCAAGAAGTCGGGCGCGCTGATTCCGGGCATCCGTCCAGGCAAGGCCACCGCAGATTACGTCGATGGCGTGCTGACGCGCCTGACCGCTGCCGGTTCGTTGTACCTGGTAATCGTCTGCCTGCTGCCGGAAATCATGCGCACGCAGCTCGGCACTTCGTTCCATTTCGGCGGCACCTCGCTGTTGATTGCAGTGGTGGTGGTGATGGACTTCATTGCGCAGATCCAGGCGCACCTGATGTCGCACCAGTATGAGAGCTTGCTGAAGAAGGCCAACCTCAAGGGCGGCTCGCGCGGCGGTCTTGCGCGCGGTTAAGTGGTACACTAGATCTTCATTACGTGAAGACGGCCTGGTTCCCGGGCCACGATCTTCCGATCAGAAGGGCGGCTCGCGCGACGTCTCGCGCGCGGGTGTGACGGGGTGGTTCTGTGCGGGAGTAGCACAGGCGATTCGGAGTGGTTTTCTGGATCAGCACCGTCCGGCGCCGGAGCGAGGGCACACTCCCCACGCCGGGTCCATGGAACCACTGGTTCCACGGGCTTCAAAGCAATCCGAGGCCTTGCTATAATTCCGAGTTCACTTTTGATCCATCCTGCCGGATGGCGCCTGGGCGCTGTCAGGCCATCACTCAGTTGGAGAATCGCGTCATGGCGCGTATTGCAGGCGTCAACCTGCCAGCCCAGAAGCACGTCTGGGTCGGGTTGCAAAGCATCTACGGCATCGGCCGTACCCGTTCGAAGAAGCTCTGCGAATCCGCAGGCGTTACCTCGACCACGAAGATTCGTGATCTGTCCGAACCCGAAATCGAGCGCCTGCGCGCCGAAGTCGGCAAGTATGTCGTCGAAGGCGACCTGCGCCGCGAAATCGGTATCGCGATCAAGCGACTGATGGACCTGGGCTGCTATCGCGGTCTGCGTCATCGCCGTGGTCTTCCGCTGCGTGGTCAGCGCACCCGTACCAACGCCCGCACCCGTAAGGGTCCGCGCAAGGCGATCAGGAAGTAAGGGATAGATCATGGCCAAGCCAGCAGAAAAGAAAACGAAGAAGAAGATCAAGCGCGTCATCACCGACGGCGTCGCTCACGTCCACGCTTCGTTCAACAACACCATCGTCACCATCACCGATCGCCAGGGCAACGCGCTGTCGTGGGCTACGTCCGGCGGCGCCGGTTTCCGTGGTTCGCGCAAGTCGACCCCGTTCGCTGCTCAGGTTGCCGCCGAGAAGGCTGGCCGCGCTGCGCTCGATTACGGCGTGAAGTCGCTGGAAGTGCGTATCAAGGGTCCGGGTCCGGGCCGTGAGTCGGCCGTGCGTTCGTTGAACAACGTGGGCTACAAGATCACCAACATCATCGACGTGACGCCAATCCCGCACAACGGGTGCCGTCCGCCGAAGAAGCGTCGCGTCTAAAAGGAGCGATAAGAAATGGCTCGTTATATCGGTCCTACCTGTAAGCTCGCGCGTCGCGAAGGCGCCGACCTTTCCCTCAAGAGCCCGGCGCGTGCGCTGGACTCCAAGTGCAAGCTTGAGCAGAAGCCCGGCCAGCACGGCGCGGCTCGCAAGGGCAAGCTTTCCGACTACGCCACCCAGCTGCGCGAAAAGCAGAAGGTCAAGCGTATCTACGGTCTGCTGGAACGTCAGTTCCGCAACTACTACAAGAAGGCCTCGACCAAGAAGGGCAACACGGGCGAGAACCTGCTGCAGTTGTTGGAAACCCGTCTGGACAACGTCTGCTATCGCATGGGTTTTGCCGTCACCCGTCCGGCCGCGCGCCAGCTGGTGTCGCACCGTGGCGTGCTGGTTAACGGCAAGTCGGTGAATCTGGCCTCGTACCAGATCAAGGCTGGCGATGCGATCATGCTGTCGGAAAAGGCGCAGAAGCAGCTCCGCGTGCAGGAAGCCCTGACCGTGGCTGAGCAGCACGACATGACGCCGTCGTGGGTTGAAGTCGATTCGAAGAAGTTCAGCGGCGTGTTCAAGGCCGTTCCGGATCGCGCTGACCTGCCTTCGGATATCAACGAAGCGCTGATCGTCGAGTTGTATTCGAAGTAATTCACATTGGAGAACCTCCGGTACTGCCGGAGGTTCGCAGGAGACCCCGCAACATGACGGTTACCGCCAACCAGGTTCTGCGCCCCCGTGGTCCGCAGATCGAACGTCTTACCGACAACCGTGCCAAGGTCGTGATCGAACCCTTGGAGCGCGGTTACGGGCACACGTTGGGCAATGCCCTGCGTCGTGTGTTGTTGTCGTCGATCCCCGGTTTTGCGATCACCGAGGTCGAGATCGACGGTGTGCTCCACGAGTACACCACGGTCGAAGGTCTGCAGGAAGACGTGCTCGACGTCCTGCTGAACCTGAAAGACGTGGCGATTCGTATGCACAGTGGCGATAGCGCCACGCTGTCGTTGTCCAAGCAGGGTCCGGGTACGGTCACTGCGGCAGACATCAGGACCGATCACAACGTCGAGATCATCAACGGCGACCACGTGATCTGCCATCTGACCAAGGACACGGCGCTGAACATGCGCCTGAAGATCGAGCGCGGTTTCGGCTATCAGCCGGCTGCTGCGCGTCGTCGTCCGGACGAAGAGACCCGCACCATCGGTCGTCTGATGCTGGATGCGTCGTTCTCGCCCGTGCGTCGCGTTGCCTACGCCGTGGAAGCTGCGCGTGTTGAACAGCGCACCGACCTCGACAAGCTGGTGATCGATATCGAAACCAACGGCACGATCGATGCAGAGGAAGCCGTGCGCACCGCCGCCGACATCCTTAGCGATCAGCTGTCGGTGTTCGGCGATTTCACCCACCGCGATCGCGGTGCGGCCAAGCCGGCTGCCAGCGGCGTGGATCCGGTGCTGCTGCGTCCGATCGACGACCTTGAGCTGACCGTGCGTTCGGCCAACTGCCTGAAGGCCGAGAGCATCTACTACATCGGCGATCTGATCCAGAAGACCGAAGTCGAGCTGCTCAAGACCCCGAATCTGGGCAAGAAGTCGCTGACCGAAATCAAGGAAGTGCTGGCGCAGCGCGGCCTTGCTCTGGGCATGAAGCTGGAGAACTGGCCGCCGGCCGGTGTCGCCCAGCACGGCATGCTTGGTTAATGCGTCACCGCATGGGCGTCTTCGGGCGCCCATGCTGTTTTTCTACATCGACGGGCCGAAGCCCGCGATGACATCCGGTCAAAGGACGGCCGGCTCGGACCAACCGCAGTCCATTCAACAGCGCCAGGATGGCGACAACGTCACTGAAGCAGTCTCAATATTCCTTAGGAAACCATACTCATGCGTCACCAGAAATCCGGCCGGAAGTTCAACCGTACCAGCGCACACCGCGAAGCCATGTTCCGCAATATGGCCGCCTCGCTGTTCAAGCACGAGCTGATCAAGACCACCTTGCCGAAGGCCAAGGAACTGCGTCGCGTCGCCGAGCCGCTGATCACCATCGGCAAGGTCGATGGCGTTGCCAATCGTCGTCTGGCATTTGCTCGCCTGCGCGACAAGGAAGCCGTGGGCAAGCTGTTCGTCGAACTGGGCCCGCGTTACGCGACCCGTCCCGGCGGCTACCTGCGCATCCTGAAGGCTGGCTTCCGTGCCGGCGACAATGCGCCGATGGCGTATGTCGAGCTGGTCGACCGTCCGGTCGTTGCCGAAGAAGTGGCCGAGTAATCGGATCGCCTCTATAAAGATTCTTGAAAAGCCCGGCACACGCCGGGCTTTTTTATTGCTGGTCGAAGGGGGGGGCGCTGAACGCTGTCGGCTCTATCGGTCGGCCGACGCGTGCTGCACACGATGAGGCGATGCCGCTAAGCAGGCCTCAAGTGGAAGCGCCTGCGGCTTGTCGATGCGGGCCGGTGCCGGAGGGCACCGCGCGTCGCTGAGATTGGGTATTTGGTCCGGTGTCCTTGATCATGGGGGTAATGCGTGCAGGTCTTCGTCGCGGCCATGCGGAAGATCCCACCAGTGCCTGGCCCGATGGCCCGCCCGTTCGGACATGCGTGGTCACGGCCGTGGCGATGGCTGATAATCGACAGCCTGACCCAAGGCAAGCAGTGACGATGAATCCATTTCGTTGGAGTTTCCGGGCGCAGTTTCTGCTGGGCTTTCTTGCATGCGCAGGATTGCTGGCTTACGCGATCTATGTGCAGTTGCATCTGGGTCTGGAGCCTTGCCCGCTGTGCATCTTCCAACGGATCGCCTTCGCAGCGCTGGCAGTGTTTTTCCTGCTTGGCGCGCTGCATGGGCCGCGTGCCGCCGCCGGGCGCAAGGTCTATGGGGTCTTGAGTTTCATCGCCGCAGGCGTGGGTATGGGCATCGCTGCGCGGCATGTGTGGGTGCAGATCCGGCCCAAGGACATGATGTCTTCGTGCGGGCCGCCGTTGAGCTTTCTGAGCGAGACGATGGGGCCCTTCGAGGTGTTCCGCACCGTGCTGACCGGCACCGGCGACTGCGGCAATATCGATTGGCGCTTCCTCGGGTTGAGCATGCCGATGTGGAGCATGGTGTGGTTCGTAGGGTTGGCGCTGTGGGCCCTATACGCGGGCTTCAAGGTACGGCGTAGTTCGGTTCATCACTAACAGGTCCGGCGCTTTGCAATGCCCTGCGGCAGCCTCGTAGGCGTGCTGGGGCATCGCGACGGGAACGGCCGCTGTGCGTTACCTAGACGACGCTGATGCGTAATTGACGGGTAAAAGGCGCGCCTTCCGCTGCAGGTCAGGCGCCTTGATTCGTCGCAAGGTGGCTTGCGCTGCGCTCGCTCGACGCGTCTGCTTCCTGGCCTTCATACTCGAAGCCGTTGCTGTCGCTTGCATGCGTCTGCGGCGTGTCGACCGTGAGCGAGAATAGCGACATCGGAGGCGTGACTGAGTACTGGCTCTTTCCGCTGGCTAGCGCTGGTGGATCGCAGTTGGATCGTGGCACCGCTCGAATCAATAAGCCGATATGTACACGTCCGTCGAACGATGCGCACCCGCCATGCAGGCGGTACGCAGCGTGGCCAGCCGTGCTGCAGCCTTTCGGCAACGAATGGGCTGGTTCTATTCCGGTCCATTCGCTGCCTCGCACCGCAATCAGAAGTCCTGCTGCAGGCTCACATAGACGCCGCGGCGCGGCGCCCATTGCGGCGCGAACACGCCGATGCCGCCACCATCGCGCAACTGGTAGCTGCGGTTGAGGACATTGACCGCGGCCAGTTGCACATGCAGCGGATGCGTGTTGACGTCGAAGTCGTGACCGACGCTGGCATTCAACTGGAAGTACGACGGAAGCGAAGCGCCGTTGGGTACCGTGTCGGTATCGGTGCGCAAGCCGCTGCCGAACAGATAGTTGAGGCCGACCTTGCTGCCTTCGCTGAAGGCGTAGTTGACGCCGCCGGACGAGGTCAGCTTCTGATCGTGATCCAGATGGATCCAGTTGTCGTAGGTATAGGCCAGCGCATCCGGATCGAAGTTGTACAGGCTGGTCATGACCCGCTTGCCCATGGCCTTGCTGTAGGCGAGGTTGAAATATGCCGTCACGGGCCCGTTGGTGTAGTCGGCGCTGAATTCGGCGCCGCGGATGCGGCCATAGCGGTAATTGAAAGTGGAATAGACATAGGCGGCACCGAACTGGCCTTCGTCCTGGAGCCGGTCGGCCTTGCGATAATAGGTGTCCAGGCCAAGCGTCAGATGATCGGTGACCACCTGCGAGATACCCAGGTCGTAGTAGTCGCTACGCTCGCTCAGTGGCGTGGTCGGGCCGTCACCGGCCGACTGCTGATTGGTGGTGCCGTCGTAGAGCGCGATGTCGCTGGTGGAGATCAGCTCGCTGGCCGGTGGGGTGAAGTAACGCGCGTATCCGGCATGCAGGGTGGTGCTGTCGCTGGCGCGCCAGATGACGCCCAGGCGCGGGCTGAGCTGACCTTCGGTCGTGCCGAAGGCCTTGTACTTGTCGCCGCGCAGGCCGTAATTGACGGTCCAGTCCTCGCCGATCTTCCACTCGTCCTGCAGGTAGAGCGCGTAGGTGCTGGCATGGAAGCGGCTGCCGTCGAGAATGAACAGCGGCACGTTGCTGCTCTGGCTGCCGTCGTCGTTGGCAGGGAAGACATACGAATTGTTGCTGGCGATGGCGTGTTCGAAATTGCCGTACACGCCGTAGCGCAGCCTGTGCGATCCGCCCCAGGGCGTTGCGAAGTCCGCCTGCACGGTATTGGCGCGGTTGCTGCGGTCCACTTGCGAGGCGATGCCGTTGAAGATCAGGTCGCCGGCAACGTCGGGGGAGAAGGCGACGCTGCTGTAACGCTGGCCGGCGGAGAGCTGATAGTTGGTGTCGCCGAGCGTGCCTTGCAGGGCCAGGGTGCCGAAACGGGTGTTTTCGCGCTGGTTCTCGTCCAGGCGCGAGGAGTCGAAATCGGTGGTGCCCAGGTAATCGAAGGCCGGCGTCTGCCCCGGATTGTTGGGGATCTGGAAGCGGTTGTTCGCGTAGCCGACCAGCAGGCTGAGACGGGTGTCCTCGTTGACCAGGTAGGTCAGATCGGCGAAGCCCTTGCCCTGATGGGTTTTGTCATGGAGGGGGTTGAGGCTGTCGACCGGGTTTTCCAGGCCATTCTTGTTCTGGTCGTAATCGCCGCTGACGAACCAGCTCAAACGCCCGCTGCTGCCCCACAGCGAGGCGTTGGGGTTGATGGTGCCGTAGGAGCCGGCGGTGATGCCGACGCTGCCGCCATTGCCGAGCTCGGCCCCATTCTTGGTGGTGATGTCGACCACCGCAGCGGTGCGGTCGCCGAACTGTGCCGGCAATGCGCCATCGAGCAGCTTGAGGTTCTTGATGATGCGCGGCTCCAGGCTCTGGCCGAAGCCAGAGATGGATTCGGGAATGATCACGCCGTTGATGCGGTACTGCAGGTTGGCGTGGTCGCCGCGCACGTGGATGCCGCCGTAGGAATCCTGTACCACGCCCGGCGCCTGCAGCAGGACCTGATTGAGTGGCGTCGCCGCGCCGAGCGGCAGGCGATCGATATCGTCAGCGGTGATGGCAAATTGGCTGCTGCCGATGTCCGGCGACAGGGCATTGCGTGCCGCCTCGAGCTTGGCGATCACATTGACCGTATCCAGGTCGGTCGTGCGCTCGGAGTCGGCATCGGCGGCAAACGCCGCACCGATGGGGGCGGCCAGCAAGGCGACGGTGATGGCGGCAGACAGAAGGCGAGGAGTCATGGCGGTTTCGCGCGGTGGGTGAGGGAGGATGTTGTTATTTTGTAACGTTGAGCGCTTTGGCGAGCGCTAGCGTAGGTCGAAAGTCATGGCCCGACGGGAGATGTTGTTTGCTGTTCAGGTCGAAGGGGCCGGCGCGCGACTGCCACGTCGGACCGACGCGGCGGCAATTCGGAGCCACTGGCCTCCCGGCGCTTTGCGTAGCGTTCCGGCTCTGCCAACATCGCAGGCTGCCTAGGAGTCCTCTCATGAATCTTTCCGCTGCCACTTCCGTTACCGATTCCGCCGCCGCAGCGTGGGCGCCGGACAGCTGGCGCGGCAAACCTGCATTGCAACTGCCGGTGTACCCGGATGAAAACGCGCTGCAGGCGGCCATGCACGAGTTGGGGGGGCTGCCGCCGCTGGTGACCTCGTGGGAAATCTTTGCGCTCAAGCGCCAGCTGGCGGAAGCGCAGGAAGGCAAGCGCTTCCTGCTGCAGGGTGGCGATTGCGCTGAGAATTTCAGCGATTGCGAATCGGGCACCATCTCCAACCGGTTGAAGGTGCTGCTGCAAATGAGCCTGGTGCTGGTGCACGGCCTGCATTTGCCGGTGGTGCGGGTGGGTCGCTTCGCCGGGCAATACGCCAAGCCGCGCTCGGCCGATACCGAAACGCGCGATGGCGTGACCTTGCCGAGCTATCGCGGCGATGTGATCAATGCGCCGGCCTTCACCGAGGCCGCGCGCGTGCCCGATCCGCGCCGCATGATCACCGCGCATTCGCGCTCGGCAATGACGATGAACTTCGTGCGCGCGTTGATCGACGGTGGCTTCGCCGACCTGCATCACCCCGAATACTGGAATCTGGATTGGGTGGGCTATTCGCCGCTGGCGGCGGACTACCAAAAGATGGTTGCCTCGATCGGCGACGCCGTGCGCTTCATGGAAACGCTGTCCGGGGCGGAGGTTTACAACCTCAATCGCATCGATTTCTACACCTCGCACGAGGCCTTGTTGCTGCCGTACGAGGAAGGCCTGACCCGTCAGGTGCCGCGGCAGTGGGGCTGGTTCAATCTCAGCACGCACTACCCGTGGATCGGGATGCGGACGGCCGCGCTGGATGGCGCGCACGTGGAATACCTGCGTGGCGTGCGCAACCCGATCGCGATCAAGGTGGGGCCGTCGGTGCAGCCGGACCAGCTGCTGCGCCTGATCGATGTGCTCAATCCTGAGGACGAACCTGGGCGTTTGAGCTTCATCCATCGCATGGGTGCGGCGCAGATCGCCGACAAGCTGCCGCCGTTGCTGGATGCGGTCAAGCGCGACGGGCGGCGGGTGCTGTGGGTCTGCGATGCGATGCATGGCAATACCGAAAGCACCGGAAATGGCTATAAAACCCGGCGTTTCGACAATATCCGCAACGAAGTGGAGACCTCGTTCGATCTGCACGCGGCCGCCGGCACGCGGCTGGGTGGCGTGCATCTGGAACTCACCGGCGAAGATGTCACCGAATGCACCGGCGGTGCGCGCGAGCTCACCGAGCGGGATCTGGAGCGGGCGTATCGCTCCAGCGTGGATCCGCGTCTGAACTACGAACAGTCGCTGGAAATTGCGATGGCGATCGTGCGCAAGCAACAACAGGCGGCCTCGCAGCCGCTGGGCGCATGAGCGGCGTGTGCGCATGACGTGATGCTCATGCCGCGTGCGGCATGCTCTGGCAGCCATCCCTCTTTCCCCCCACAGGAGGAACGGTTTGACTGCCGATTGGAACGTCATCCGCGAATACGCAATTCCGCTCGGTGCCTCGCTGCTGGCGGGCATCGTCACCTGGTCGTTGATGCTGTGGCTGTTTCGCCGCATGCAGGGCCGCGACTACCGCCGTGCGCGCATCATTCGCGTGATCACGCTGCCGGCGGCGTTTATCCTACCGCTGTTGTTTCTGGGGATCGCCACCGAAGCGACCCCGTTGGCCGGCAAGGCGCTGGCAGCGGTGCAGCATCTGCTGCATCTGGGAATCGTCGGCTGCGTCACCTGGTTGCTGGTACGCGCGGTAGCCGCCGGCGAGGCGGCGATCTTGCGCAGCAACCCGATCGAGGTGTCGGACAACCTCACCGCACGGCGTATCCAGACCCAGACGCGGGTGCTGAGCCGCGTGCTGATGGGCACGGTGATCCTGCTCGGCATTTCGGTGGTGCTGCTGACCTTCCCGCAGGTGCGCCAGATCGGCAAGACCTTGCTGGCGTCGGCCGGCATCATCGGGCTGGTGGCCGGTATCGCGGCCAAGCCGGTGTTCGGCAACCTGATCGCCGGCTTGCAGATCGCACTGACCCAGCCGATTCGCCTGGACGATGTGGTGATCGTGGAAGGCGAGTGGGGCCGCATCGAAGAGATCGGCAGCTCGTACGTGGTGGTGCGGATTTGGGACGAGCGCCGCATGGTGGTGCCGCTGACCTGGTGGATCGAAAACCCGTTTCAGAACTGGACGCGCAGCAGTGCCGACCTGCTCGGCACCGCGTTCCTGTGGCTGGATTACCGTACGCCGATTGCAGCGGTACGTGCGGAACTGGAGCGTATCTGCCACAGCGAACCGCTATGGGATGGCCGCGTGTGCGTGACCCAGATTACCGACACCAGCGACAACACCATCCAGGTGCGACTGCTGGTAAGCGCACGCAATTCCGGCGATGCCTTCGATTTGCGCTGCCTGGTGCGCGAACGCATGATCGATTTCCTGACGCGCGAGCATACGTATGCATTGCCGAGGCTGCGCGCCGAAATCGCGACGCAGGAAAGGCCGCCATCACGCCCTGCCGAGCCGATTGCGCAGGAGAGCGTGCGCTCGCCGGGCGCCGAAGACGGCGAGCCTGCGGCCAGCATCTAGCGCGGCCAAGAAAACAACTGCATGGCCGCCAAGCGGGTGCGGCCGTGCTCGGAATTGGCATTGACTACTCGTACATGCGGTTCCGTGCATGCCGGCCACGCCACCTGACGACGCTCGCTACGATATGTAGCTGCTTTTGTCGGGTGGTATTGCGCCGACTGCCGGCATCACATGTGTTCGGCAGGTATTTGCACAAGTACCCACCGGGCCGGTTCTTCCTCTGGGACGCAAGGCGTCACAGCGGTCAATCATGCTGGCGCGACCCCTGCGCCGGCGCGACGGGTGTCGTGCCTGACGTTGCCGGACCTGGCGCAGCCGGCGCACTGGGCGCATAGCCAGGCGTAAAGCGCGCATGGCTGCGTTGTTCGTACGCATACGCCAGCTCGATCAGGCGCGGCTCGCTCCAGGCCGTGCCCATGAACAACAGGCCAAGTGGCAAGCCCTGGGTCTGTCCCATCGGCACGCTCAGGCTTGGATAGCCGGCCACTGCAGCGGCACCATAGCCGGCGCCGGGGAAGGTATCGCCCTTGCCGAGCGTGGTGACCCACGCCGCGCCGGTGGTGGGCACGATCAAGGCATCCAGGCGATCTGCCTTCAAGGCTGCGTCGATGCCTTCCGGCCCGGCCAACCGCTTGGCGTTGGCGCGCGCGCTCAGATACCCCGCATCATCGAGACCGGGCGCTGCCTGCGCCTGTTCGAACAGCTCCTGCCCGAAGTACGGCATCTCGCGCTGCGCATGGTTGCGATTGAACCCAATCAACTGCTGCAGGGTCGCCACGGGCGTGTGGTGGTTTTGCAGATACGCATTCAAGCCGGCCTTGAATTCGACCAATAAGACCATCTGCTCGGCTGCGTCCCACTTGCCATCGGTGACCAGGGCGGTCTCGACCACAGTAGCGCCTGCTGCACGCAGTGTCTGCACGGCGCGGTCGAGCGCCGTGGCGATCGCCGGGTCCTCGCGGAGCGGGTTGCGCAACAGGCCCAGGCGCGCGCCACGCAGGCTGTCGGGTTTCAGGTGGGCGAGATAATCGACGCTGGTCGCCGGTGCCCTGGCGGTGGCCGGGTCCTGCGGGTCGGGTGCGGCGATGGCCTGCAGCACTGCAGCCGCATCGGCGACGCTGCGGGTCATCGGGCCGGCGGTGTCCTGGCTGGTGGAAATCGGGATGATGCCGTCGCGACTGACCAGGCCAACGGTCGGCTTGAGCCCGACCAGGCCGTTGACCGATGCCGGACAGGTAATGCTGCCATCGGTTTCAGTACCGATGCCGACGGTAGCCAGGCTGGCCGCGATGGCCGCACCGGTGCCGGCACTGGAGCCGCAGGGATTACGATCCAGCGCATACGGATTGCGCGTGAGCCCCCCGCGTCCGCTCCAGCCGGAGCTGGATTGGGTGGAGCGGAAATTGGCCCATTCGCTGAGGTTGGTCTTGCCCAGGACCACCGCACCGGCAGCGCGCAGGCGCTGCACCACAAACGCGTCGCGGTCGGGACGGAACTCGGCCAGCGCCAGCGAGCCGGCGCTGTTGACCATCGGCAGCGCGTCGATATTGTCCTTGAGCAGCACCGGGATCCCGTGCAGCGGCCCACGCACGTGGCCGGCTTTGCGTTCGGCGTCCAGGGCGCGGGCGTCGGCTTCGGCCTGCGGATTGAGTTCGATCACCGCGTTGAGCCTGGGGCCGGCGCGATCGATGCTGGCAATACGCTGCAGATACGCGCGCGTCAGTTGCAGGCTGCTGCTCTGGCCGCTGGCCATGCGCGCCTGCAGGCCGGCCACGTCGGCCTCGCTCAGATCGATAGGGTGGGCGGTGGACGCGTCGGCAGTGCCGGTCGCAGAACGCGATGGATCATCGGCATGCGCACAGCCGCACAGCGCGGCAAGCAGCGCGAAGGACAAAAGAGTGAATCGCATGGATGGTCATCCCCGGGGAGAAGTCGCAGGCTAACGGCGCTGCGTCGGGGTGACAACGGAGGGCGTGCCCGCAAACGGGCAGGCAGGCTCAGCGACGGCGGCGTCGCACCAGGTCGCGTGCGAGCACGCCGACCACCAGCAGGTTGATCGCCAACACGCCCCAGGCGGTCCAGCCGGGATGACGCACGATGGCGTAGATATCGAAAGGCAGATAGATGGCCGCCGACAGGCAGCCCAGCACCGAGGCCCACGCCTTGGCACGCCACAGACCCCAGGCTTCCACCACATGCAGCAGGCCATAGGCCAGCATGGCGGCAGCGGCCAGATGCACTGCATCGGGGCTGATGGTCTTGAGCAACGACGGCAGTGCGCCGTGGTCGGGGTCCAGATTGAAGCGGCGGATCAGGGTGATGACCGCGTTTTGCAGCGGGAGCGGGCCCAGAATTTCCAGGCCCGTCGCCGCCAACAGCGCAAGCGTCCCCTTGACCGCCTCAAGCAAGGCGATCACATGCAGTCCCGGATGCGCGCGCGGATCCGGGCTATAGGGTTTGTCACTCACGCGTCAGCTCAACAACTCAGCCCGAACGGCCAGCACGCTTGCGGTCGCTTTCGGTGAGGAACTTCTTGCGCAGGCGGATTTCCTTCGGCGTGACTTCCACCAGCTCGTCGTCCTCGATGAAGTCCAGCGCCTGTTCCAGCGTGTACTTGATCGCCGGGGTCAGCTTGATCGCATCGTCCTTGCCCGAGGCGCGCATGTTGGTCAGCGGCTTGGTCTTGATCGCGTTGACGGTCAGGTCGTTGTCCTTGGAATGGATACCGACCAGCTGGCCTTCGTACACGTTGTCGCCTTCGGCGGCGAACAGGCGGCCACGCTCTTCCAGCGGTCCCAGCGCATAAGCCGGCGTCGCGCCCGGTGCATTGGCGATCATCACGCCGTTCTGGCGCTTGGCGATCGCGCCCTGTTCCTTCGGACCGTAGTGGTCGAACACGTGGAACAGCAGACCCGAGCCCTGGGTCAGGGTGCGGAATTCGTTCTGGAAGCCGATCAGGCCACGCGCCGGGATCATGTAATCCAGACGCACGCGGCCCTTGCCGTCGGGTTCCATGTTCTTCAGCTGGCCCTTGCGGGTGCCCAGCTTTTCCATCACGCCGCCCTGGTGCTGTTCTTCGATGTCCACCACCAGCTGTTCGATCGGCTCCATCAGCTTGCCGTCGATTTCCTTGATGATCACTTCCGGACGCGACACGGCCAGCTCGTAGCCTTCACGACGCATGTTTTCGATCAGCACCGACAGGTGCAGCTCACCACGGCCGGAGACCAGGAACTTGTCGGCGTCCGAGCCTTCCTCCACCTTCAGCGCCACGTTGTGCACCTTCTCGCGGTCCAGACGGTCGCGCAGCTGGCGGCTGGTCAGGAACTTGCCGCCGGACAGGTCCTTGTTACCGGCGAACGGCGAGTTGTTGACCTGGAAGGTCATCGAGATGGTGGGCTCGTCCACGGTCAGCGCCGGCAGCGCTTCGGGATGATCGAGCGCGCACACGGTGTCGGAGATGGTCAGTTCCTGGATGCCGGAGATGGCCACGATGTCGCCGGCCTCGGCGGTGTCCTGCTCGATACGCTCCAGGCCCAGGAAGCCCAGCACCTGCAGCACCTTGCCCTGGCGCTTCTTGCCCTCGCGGTCGATCACGCTGACCGGCATGTTCTTCTTCAGGGTGCCGCGCTGGATGCGGCCGATGCCGATCACGCCCACGAAGTTGTTGTAGTCCAGCTGGCTGATGCGCATCTGGAACGGGCCGTCCGGGTCCACGTCCGGGGCCGACACGTGCTGCATGATCGCTTCGTACAGCGGGGTCATGTCGCCTTCGCGCACGTCCGAATCCAGGCTTGCGTAGCCGTTCAGTGCGGAGGTGTAGACGATCGGGAAATCCAGCTGCTCGTCGGTGGCGCCGAGCTTGTCGAACAGGTCGAACACCTGGTCGATCACCCAGTCAGGGCGTGCACCGGGACGGTCGATCTTGTTGACCACCACGATCGGCTTGAAGCCCATCGCAAAGGCCTTCTGGGTCACGAAGCGAGTCTGCGGCATCGGGCCATCCATCGCGTCGACCAGGATCAGCACCGAGTCCACCATCGACAGCACGCGCTCGACTTCGCCACCGAAGTCGGCGTGTCCGGGGGTGTCGACGATATTGATGCGGTTGCCCTGCCAGGTGATGGCGGTGTTCTTGGCCAGGATCGTGATGCCACGTTCCTTTTCCTGGTCGTTGCTGTCCATCACGCGCTCAGCCAACACGGTGCGTTCGGACAGGGTGCCGGACTGCTTCAGCAGGCAGTCGACGAGGGTGGTCTTGCCATGGTCGACGTGCGCGACGATGGCGATATTGCGGAGTTTTTCGATAGACATGCGGAAAGGGCCCCTGTCTGGCGCCAGTCTTGAGATGAGGTAAGCCCGACATTATAGCGGTTTCGTTGCGCTGCCGTTGCCGATTGCCCTGAGTCGATTCAGATCGCCCATTCAGCTGGCGTGACGGGCCGGGTACGTGGCAGGCGGGAGCGTTGGACGATGGTCGTACCCATGCGGCCGGCCACGCACCCGGGTGTATCCTAGCGGGCTATTGATCACCCCAGAACCTGCAAGGATTTCTATGTCCCTGATCGCCACTTTCGACACCTCCCGCGGCCCGATCGTCGTCGAGCTGTACCCGGACAAGGCCCCGCTGACGGTTGCCAACTTCGTCAACCTGGCCAAGCGCGGCTTCTACAACGGCCTGAGCTTCCACCGCGTCATCGCCGACTTCATGATCCAGGGCGGTTGCCCGGAAGGTTCCGGCCGCGGCGGCCCGGGCTACCGTTTCGAAGACGAGACCAACAATGGCGTCGGCCACGAGCGCGGCGTGCTGTCCATGGCCAATGCCGGCCCGAACACCAACGGCAGCCAGTTCTTCATCACCCACACCGCCACCCCGTGGCTGGACGGCAAGCACACCGTGTTCGGCAAGGTCACCCAGGGCCTGGACGTGGTCGATAGCGTTGCCCAGGGCGACACCATCAATACCCTCACCATCGAAGGCGACACCGACGCCGTGCTGGCCGCCAAGGCCGACCGCGTTGCGGAGTGGAACAAGATCCTCGCCGCCTGATCGCATCCCGTCGAACGGCCGCCATGTGCGGCCGTTCGCTTGTCAATGCGCGCCGCCAGGCCTTGCGCCCCGCCAGCGTGCGACCCCCACCAACGTTTTTTAGCAGAGGAAACACCCCATGAAAGCACCTGTTCGTGTTGCTGTGACCGGCGCTGCCGGCCAGATCGGCTATGCCCTGCTGTTCCGCATCGCTTCCGGCGAAATGCTGGGCAAGGACCAACCGGTCATTCTGCAGTTGCTTGAACTGCCGATTGAGAAGGCCCAGGCCGCCCTCAAGGGCGTGATGATGGAACTGGAAGACTGCGCGTTCCCGTTGCTGGCCGGCATGGTCGGTACCGACGACGCCGAAGTGGCCTTCAAGGACGTCGATGTCGCCCTGCTGGTCGGTTCGCGTCCGCGCGGCCCGGGCATGGAGCGCAAGGACCTGCTGCTGGCCAATGCGGAGATCTTCACCGCACAGGGCGCGGCCCTGAACAAGGTCGCCAAGCGCGACGTGAAGGTGCTGGTGGTCGGCAATCCGGCCAACACCAACGCCTACATCGCCATGAAGTCGGCGCCGGACCTGGACCCGAAGAATTTCACCGCCATGCTGCGCCTGGACCACAACCGTGCGCTGAGCCAGCTCTCGGCCAAGCTCGGCAAGCCGGTGGCCGGCATCGAGAAGCTGGCGGTGTGGGGTAACCACAGCCCGACCATGTACCCGGATTATCGTTTCGCCACCGCCGATGGCGCCTCCATCGGCGATGCGATCAACGACCAGGAGTGGAACGCTTCCACGTTCATCCCGACCGTGGGCAAGCGCGGCGCGGCGATCATCGAAGCGCGTGGCCTGTCCTCGGCTGCCTCCGCGGCCAATGCCGCCATCGACCACATCCGCGACTGGGTGCTGGGCACCAGCGGTAAGTGGGTGACGATGGGCGTGCCGTCGGACGGCTCCTACGGCATTCCGGAAGGCGTGATGTTCGGCTTCCCGGTCACCACCCAAAATGGCAAGTACACCATCGTCAAGGATCTGCCGATCGACGACTTCAGCCAGAAGTACATCGACAAGACCCTGGCCGAGCTGGAAGAAGAGCGCAGCGGCGTGGCGCACCTGCTGGGCTGAGTTGGTCGATCACGGCAGTCATGAAAACGCCGGGCATTGCCCGGCGTTTTTGTTATTACGCGTCGTGTGGCAAACGGCTGCGCTGTCAGGCCAGACCCTCGGCCTTGAGTGCAGCCTGCACATCGGCATCGGCCAGCATGCGTTGCACGAACGCTTGCAGCGCGTTCAAGCCATCCAGATTCACAGCGGCTTTCTGCGCCCACAGCAAGGTGACGAACAAATACGCATCGGCACCGGTGTGGCTGTCGCTGGCAAGCCAGGTACGACCTTGCAGATGCGCATCGACGCGCGCGTACAGCGTGCGCAATTTGACGCGCGCATCGTCCTGGCTGCGCGCAATCAGCGCCGGGTCTTGCAGATACGCGGTGCTGCCGAAGATCGGCTTGAAGGTGGGGTGCACGTCGGCATTGACGAAGGCGATCCAACGATTGATTTCGGCACGGCTGCGCGCGGTGCCATCGCCGGATAGGCCGGTGAGCGGCGCGATGTCGGCGATGTAATTGAGGATGGCTGCATTCTGGGTCAGTGCCCAATCGTCGACCAGCAGCAATGGCACGGCGCCTGCTGGATTCAGACGCAGATACTCGGGAGATTTCATCGTCGCCGCATCGACCACACTCAGGTCGAACGGCAGCCCAGACCAACGCAACACGATGTGATCTGCCAGCGAACAAGCGCCGGGCTTGGTATACAGCTTCATGGACGATCCACGCGGAAATGAAGACCCAAGCTTAGCGGGCAGACGATGCCGTGTGGAGCGCGCAGCGGGTATTGGAGGCTTGAGCAGGGTGTCGCCCATTGGCCCGTTGGTCGCTGAAGTTGGTGTTATGCCGATACGAAGGGCACCATCATGCTAGCCAGCGCGGCAAATGGCGACAGCGGCTACAGCTTGGTCAGGGTCTTCTTTGCAACCTATCCGGGTGCGGGAGGCGGGTCGGTGCCTGATACCGCTTTCTGCCACGCCGGTCGATCGCCACGCGTGCGGTGTGTCCGTTGTACTGCGACGCATGGGTGTCTCGAGATGGGCGCATCAAGACGCGTCAGACGCATCGGCACTGCATCTCGATAATCAACGACCTCAGCGACGTATGACGCTCAGAGATACCGCGACAGTCCGCGCTCAGGACGCGTTGCGCGGGCGCAGCGATTGCACGCGATAGAACGTGTGGTCGCCGATGGTGGCCACCTGATAGGCATTACGCCAGCTAGGGCTCGCGATTGCGCTGGCGGCAAAGTGGCTGGCGCCCGGCACGATCTCCTTGCGTTGGCCAACCGGCAATGCCCAGTTGCGCTGCGCCGCCAGTGCCACGCCCAAAGCCTTGTTCCAGGCATCGTCGTTCTTCAGCTGCGTGCCTGGCGCCACGATCGTCGGCGCGAATTGCTTGCGTGCAGTGACCACCTGGCACATCGAGTCGCCCCACAAACCGCTATCCAGGCGACGCAATGCAACTTCTGCAACGGCCTGCTGGCCACGCAAGGTCTGGTCGCGCGCTTCCAGATAGACGGTCGTACTCAAACACAGCGAATCTGCAGCTGGCTGCGGCAACACATGCGACAGCCAGAGTATCCAAACAAGTTTCATAGAACTCCTTGCTCCGTATGGGCCGGTCCGCAGAGCATCCAATGTGGATGCACCAGTGCAGAGGGCTTGGCGTCATGGGGAGGCGACCTGCCACCGGTCGCCAAATGCTTCGGCGAAAGACCATCTGCCGAAGGCGCCCACCAAATGCGGTGGGTCAAAAAGTTGGCGCAAGGTAGGCGTCGATCACACAATCGCGGCTGAATGAGCGGGGTTGACGATTCCGACTGCCCGCGATGCATCGCGCTGTGAAACAGCCTAGCGTGCATCGCAACATCGAATCTGCGTCGCATTGTTAAAGCGACTGTTGTGTTTGCATGAATTGTTTGCCACATCGCGCGCTGCGGCATTGCGTATCGGTTCGGATGATCGCCTGGTGGCAAAAAACCGCCTTCCTGATAAGCGCAAATTTCATACACGCACTCGTCACGCGTGGTTGTGCTGTCGAGTGCAGTTGTGCAATTCGGTTTCGTACATCGATCAAGGGTGCGCGAGAAAGACGGGCGTCGCGGAGACGCCCTGGATGGCGAAAGTGCTAGCGTCTGAGATGCAGCGGTGTGTGTGCTGCATCACTGGCGCGTTATGCGTCATCTCCTCTGCGTATGGATACGCAGTCTTGACGCATCTCGCTGATCACGCCATCAGAAGCAGTACAGATGCTAGCTGTTGCAGCGAAAGCTATCTGCCATCACGACGTGATGGCCGTTGTCGCATGATGTTCGGAGGGCACGTAGCGATGTTTCGAAAGCTCGTCGAGCATTCGATGCGCCAGTGGTGTGTCTTATTGCGTTGCGATCTGTTTGCGAGGTCGCATGTTCAAGAGCGCAAGAGCGCGAAGATGCTCAAGTGCAGAAGTGTCAGATACGAAAGTTTTAAGACCAATGGGTGCCAAAACGAAGTAGGCGCTGATACGCCAGGTACTGCACTCAGTGCAGCATGCACTGTCGTCAGAAACGTGCATGCACGTTGCGAAAATCTCTGTCGAAGCGATAAGACACGCGGTGTCATCGCATCCCACGAGCGCACGCTGATGCTGTAGCGGCGATTGCGAATCGACAATGCAGGCAGCAAGCGGTACCTGAGCGCGTTTTAGATGCGCGAAGTGCCCGCGCGTCTACCACACAGGCCCGTGTCGAGATGCGCTGCCGCGTAGGCGCGCAATGCGACAGGCGGTAATGCGTGCGGTAACGATGCATGCGGCACTTATCGCCGATCCGCACGGCAAGAAAAAGAATCGGCGTGGCAGGCCACCACATCCGCATGCATGTCGACGTCGGTAACGCTGCATGCACGGCAGTCGTGCGGCAAGCCCCGAACGCAACGACGGCGTCGTCGTGACGCCGTCCTCGAAAATCCGTTACAGGGTCGCGGCCAGCCGACTTGCCTGGTTGATCGCGCGCTTGGCATCCAGTTCGGCCGCCACGTCCGCGCCGCCGATCAGATGCGGCTGCTTGCCATTGGCCTGCAGCGCGGCCAGCAATTCGCGACGCGGCTCCTGCCCGGCGCACACCACCACCGTACCGACATCCAGCAGCTGTTCGCTGCCTTCCACGCGAATGCGCAGGCCGGCGTCGTCCACGCCCAGATATTCCACGCCGCCGAGCATCTTGACGCCCTTGGCCTTGAGCGTCGCGCGGTGGATCCAGCCAGTGGTCTTGCCCAGGCGTCCACCGGGCTTGCCGGGGCTGCGCTGCAACAGCCAGACCTGACGGGCGGCACGCTCGGGTTGCGGTTTGTTCAACGCACCGCGCGCTTCGAAGCTCGGATCTACGCCCCATTCGGCCATCCAGCGCTGCGGATCCAGCGATGGCGATTGGCCCGTGTGCACCAGAAACTCGCCGACATCAAAGCCAATTCCGCCGGCACCGATGATGGCCACCTTGTCGGCGGCGACGTGGCGGCCCAGCACCACGTCGAGGTAGCTCACCACCATCGGATGATCGGCACCGGGGAAATCCACCTTGCGCGGCTCGATGCCGGTGGCCAGCACGACTTCGTCGAAGTCTTTCAGATCGGCAGCCTGCACCGGGGTGTTCAAACGCAGCTGCACGCCGGTCGCTTCGATGCGATGGCCGAAGTAACGCAAGGTCTCGTTGAACTCTTCCTTGCCTGGAATGCGCCTGGCGACATTGAATTGCCCGCCGATCGCATCGCTTGCATCGAACAAGGTCACCCGATGCCCGCGTTCTGCCGCCACCGTCGCGCAGGCCAGACCGGCCGGGCCGGCACCGACCACGGCAATGCGCTTGGGCGTGGCAGTCGGGGTGTAGTTGAGTTCGGTCTCGTGTGCGGCACGCGGGTTGACCAGGCAGCTGGCCAGCTTGTTGTCGAACACGTGATCCAGGCAGGCCTGGTTACAGGCAATGCACGTATTGATGGTGTGCGACTGCCCGGCGCGCGCCTTGTTGGTCCACTGCGGGTCGGCCAGCAGCGGCCGCGCCAGCGACACCATGTCTGCGGCACCGTCGGCCAGGATGCGCTCGGCCACCTCCGGCATGTTGATGCGGTTGGTTGCCACCACCGGAATGCGCAGATGCGGCTTGAGTTTGGCAGTGACCCCGGCAAACGCGGCGCGCGGCACCGAGGTGGCGATGGTGGGAATGCGCGCTTCGTGCCAGCCGATACCGGAATTGATGATGGTCGCGCCGGCCGCTTCGATCGCCTGCGCCTGGGCCAGGATTTCCTGCCACTGGTTGCCGTCTTCGACCAGATCCACCAGCGACAGCCGGTAGATAATGATGAAGTCCGGCCCGCAGGCCTCGCGGATGCGCCGCACGATCTCTACCGCAAAGCGCATGCGCTTGCTCGCATCGCCGCCCCAGGCGTCGCTGCGCCGATTGGTGCGCGCGGCGGTGAATTCGTTGATCAGATAGCCTTCCGAGCCCATGACCTCGACGCCGTCGTAGCCCGCCTCGCGCGCTAGCCGCGCGGCGCGCGCATAGGCTGCGATCTGTCGGTCCACCGCGCCGGCCGACAACGCGCGCGGAGTGAACGGGTTGATCGGTGCCTTGAGCCTGGATGGCGCAACCGACAGCGGGTGGTACGCATAGCGCCCGGCGTGCAGCAGCTGCAGGCAGATCTTGGCGCCGTGTTCGTGGACTGCGCGGGTGACCTGGCGATGCGGGCGTACTTCCCACGGCCACGATAACTTGCCGCCGAATGGCTTGAGCCAGCCCACCACATTCGGCGAAAACCCACCGGTCACGATCAGGCCCACGCCACCGGCGGCGCGCTCTGCGAAATACGCCGCCAGCTTGGGGAAGTCGCGCGCACGGTCTTCCAGGCCCGTGTGCATCGAGCCCATCAGGACGCGATTACGCAGTTGCGTGAAGCCCAGATCGAGCGGGGTGAACAGGTGCGGGAAAGACAAGGCGGAAGGGCCGGTGGCGGGCGACATGATGTGGATACGCTGGCGTACGGATTGCGCACGATGCCGGCAAACCGGCCTGGCGGCAAGTCCCGACGCATGCAGCGGCCCTACCGATGCCCCGGAGACGCCTGGTAGGCAACACGCCTTCGCTGCCGCCCGCACGACGTGCGCCGATACGCAGGCGCCGCGCGCATCCATGCATCGCCGCAGCGACGTGAGCCAGACCGCCGCTTTACCAGCCGGCCAGCACCAGCTTGCCGATCGTGCTGCCGCTTTCCAGCCGACGGTGCGCCTCGCGCAGCTGCTGCGCATTGATCGGCGACAGCGTCTCGGTATGCGTGGTGCGCAGCTCGCCGGCATCGATCAGGCTGGCCGCCCGGTTGAGGATGCGGTGCTGCTCGACCATGTCTTCGGTCGCGTAGCGCGCGCGCGTGAACATTAGCTCCCAATGGATGCCGATGCACTTGGATTTGTATGGGTCGCCGATCGACAACGGCCCGCGCGGCTCCACGATCAGGCCCACATGGCCCTGCGGCGCCAGCACTTCGCCCAGTGGCTGCCAGTAGCGGTCGGTGTCGGCCAGATTGAGCGCCGCGTCCACCGTTTCCAATCCCAGCGCCTGCAGTTGCGGCTGCAGCGGTTGATGATGATCGATCACGTGGTGCGCGCCCATTTGGCGAACCCATTCGATGCTCTCCGGGCGCGATGCGGTGGCAATCACCGTGAATCCGGCATGCCGCGCCAGCTGGATCGCGATGGAGCCCACGCCGCCAGCGCCGCCGATGATGAGCAGATGCCTGCCGCGATTGCGTGCACCGTCGAATGAATAGGGCATGCGCTGGAACAGCAGTTCCCACGCCGTCAGGGTGGTCAGCGGTAGCGCGGCCGCCTGCGCGAAGCTGAGCGAGGTCGGTTTGCATCCGGCAATCCGCGCGTCCACCAACTGATACTGCGCATTGCTGCCCGGCCGCCCGATATCGCCGGCATAGTAGACCTCGTCGCCGACCGCGAAGGCGGTGACCTCCGGGCCGACCGCCTCGATCACTCCGGCTGCGTCGTAACCCAGGACCTTCGGCGCCTGCAGGGGCTGCGGCTTGGGCGCGCGCACCTTTGTATCGACCGGGTTCACCGAGATCGCCTCCACCCGCACCAATAAGTCATACCCCGACGGCGCCGCAGGTGCCGGAAGTTCCACGTCAAGTAGCGATTCGGGATCGTCGATCGGAAGATGGCGAGTGAGGGCGACAGCTTTCATTGGAGCGCTCCTGAGCGGGAGGTTCAGGGTGCGTTGTGGGGCAAGTCGTCCGCAACCATCCGCCCCACAATTCAGCTCGGACGGGGCTTGGCGTTCACCAATGTAGTTTTCCAGGCAACCTGGAACGCTGAAAACCAGGCGGCACGGAACCGTATTCAAGTGACTTAATTGGGCTGCCGTTCATGCAGACGCGTTGTGCGAAATGGGTGCCCGGTCCTTTCCTTCATGAAGCTGTATACGTAGGATTGCTTGGCGTTGCGGGACCTGGTGATTGCTTTCACATGTTATATGACCGTTAACGCGATCTTCACCGAGGCCGGCTTAATCTGCGCCCCGATGGCTCTGGATGTGACGAGCATCTTTACCAAGCACAACGCCTCTATCGGTTTTATCTCCCAAAGAAGGAGCTGTATAAATGAACAAGAAAATTCTCACTGCCGCGTTGCTCGGCGGTCTGGCAGTTGCCCAGGCTGCTTCCGCGCAGGAGTTCGACGACCGTTGGTACCTGACCGGTAGCGCTGGCTTCAACTTCCAGGACAGCGATCGCCTGACCAATGATGCCCCGTTCGTCACCCTGGGTCTGGGCAAGTTCGTCAGCCCGAACTGGTCGATCGACGGTGAGTTGAACTATCAGAACCCGAACTTCGATGCCAACCAGGATCTGAACTGGAGCCAGTACGGCATCTCGTTCGACCTGCGTCGCCACTTCATCCAGGAAGGCCGCGGCTGGAACCCCTACCTGCTGTTCGGTCTGGGCTACCAGCGTTCGGAAGAAGAATTCGACGCGACCCCGAACCCGGTTTCGCCGGGCCAGCAGAAGGACGGCAACTTTGCCGCCAAGGCCGGTGTCGGTCTGCAGACCACCTTCGACAAGCGCGTCGCCGTGCGTGCCGAGTTGGCCTACCGCGCTGACTTCAACGACCAGAGCGTTGCTGCTCCGCAGGAAGACTGGTTCGGCGACGTGCTGGCTTCGGTCGGCGTCGTGATCCCGTTGGGACCGGCTCCGTCGACCGCTCCGCCGCCGGCTCCGGCTCCGGTTGCTCCGAGCTGCGCCGATCTGGATGACGACGGTGACGGCGTCAACAACTGCGACGACAAGTGCCCGAACTCGCAGCCTGGCCAGACCATCGGTCCGGACGGTTGCCCGGTTCCTGTCTCGATCGACCTGAAGGGCGTGAACTTCGACTTCAACAAGTCGACCCTGCGTCCGGATGCCGTTTCGATCCTGAGCGAAGCGACCGAGATCCTGAAGCGCTACCCCGACCTGAAGGTCGAGGTTGCCGGTCACACCGACTCGAAGGGTACCGACGCGTACAACCAGAAGCTGTCCGAGCGTCGTGCGACCACCGTGTACGACTACTTGACCAAGAACGGCGTCGATGCATCGCGCCTGGTCGGCCCGATCGGCTACGGCGAGAGCCGTCCGATTGCTCCGAACACCAACCCGGATGGTTCCGACAATCCGGAAGGTCGTGCGAAGAACCGTCGTACCGAGCTGAACGTCCAGAACTAATCGGACCGCTAGCTTTATTGCAGACAAAACCCGGCCTTGTGCCGGGTTTTGTCTATGCAGGTTCGGGAAAAGCGCGCTCAAGCGCTGCCGATCCTGTCTGTGTTGCCATCCAGGCACGGTTCCTGTTGAAACAGCGTTCATCGCTGCCTACACTCGCCGCGTCAACACCACACACTCATACTTGGAAGAACCCGATGCTGCGTACCGCTACGGCAGGACTGCTCTGTCTCGCTCTGATCCCCGCTGCCTACGCCGCTCCAAACTGCGCCGGCAGCATGGTGTCCCAGCCACTGCCGTTGCCCGCTACTGTCGTTGCACCCGCGGCTGCCGAGTTCTATACCCGTAGCGTGCAGCTGGGCATGCCCACCGGCGTGCTGGCACAGCCCTATAGCAGCGACCAGTCGGTGGATCGTGTGCTGCTGCGCCTGCGCGTGGAAGGTTGCCAGGATCTGGCCAAGGTCATTCCGCCCGGCGGCACCGTCAACCCGAACGACCCGGCGGCCTACAAGGCCACTACCGCGTTCGACAACACCCCGTGGCGCTTTGACATGAGCCAGAACGGCAAGCGCATGACGGCAGAAGAATTCGATGCCTGGATGAAGGCCCGCGGTGTGCGCGTGGTCAAGGCTCGCCCGGCCGCTGGTGCGGCACCTGCAGCGGCAGCGCCCGCAACACCTGCGGCCGACGCCAAGTCGGTCGAAAACAAGTAAGCCCTGCGGTCGGGACGGCATGCCCCGGCGACCTGCGCCGGCAACGTCCCGGCAGCGTCAGCGTGGTCCGGGGGCGGGCGGCGCGGTGCGCCCACCCGCTGCCGCATCCGCCAATGCCGCGCCACGCCATGGGCTGGCGCGCGTGCTGTCCAAGCTTGGCGTGTGTTCGCGCACCGAAGCGGCGCGCTGGATTGCCGCTGGCCGCGTCAGCGTGTCGGCACGTGTGGTGCGCGACCCCGAGTTTCCGATCCGCGGCGATCAGCAATCGTCCATCGCTGTCGATGGGCAACCGCTTGCGGGACTGGCACGCTGCTACCTGATGCTCAACAAACCGCGCGGCGTGGTCACCACCGTGCGCGACGAGCAGGGCAGGGACACGGTCTACCGCTGCTTCGATGACGCCGGCCTACCGTGGATCGCGCCGGTGGGGCGCCTGGACAAGGCCAGCGAAGGCCTGTTGCTTTTCAGCAACGACCCACAGTGGGCGGCGACGGTGACCGACCCGGCGACCGGGCCGGACAAGACCTACCACGTGCAGATCGATTGCCGTCCCAGTGCCGCGCAACTGGTGCAGCTGCAGGCCGGTGTGGTCGATCCCGATCCGCAGGGCCAGGGCCTACTGTTGCGCGCCAAGCAGGTCAGCGTACTGCGCGAAGGCGAGCGCAATGCCTGGCTGGAGATCGTGCTGGACGAAGGCCGCAATCGGCAGATCCGCCGGCTGTTGGCCGCAGTCGACATCGGCGTACTGCGGCTGGTGCGCGTGGCGATCGGCCCGCTGGCGATGGGGGAGCTGGGCAAAGGCGCGTGGCGGATGCTGAGCGCCGAGGAAGTCAGTGCGTTGGTGCCAGCGGCGCACGCCAGCGCGCCAGACGCGCGCTGAGCAGGGCGCTGACCACGTCGTAAGCGCGGGCGTCGCCGGCGCCGTTGGCATCGTGGCGGCGACCCTTGGCGTGATTGCAGCCGGCACAGGCCAGCGCCAGGTTGCGCGCATCGTTGGCATCGTCGCCCACCAATGCGCACAGCGACGCGGCCGCGCGCCGACCGAACCAGGCCTGCGGCACCACGTGTTCGAGCGTGGTGTGGCCGAGCGGTTCGCCGTCGGCGCGCACCTGCAGATGCCGACGGCAGTGCAGGCAGCGCGTCTCCCAATGGCCGTCGAGCAGCTGCGCCTGCGCATCGGTCTGCGCCGCCAGCAGCAGCCGTTGGCGCAGCACCGTGCGCATGCTCAGGCCTCGATGACCTTGAGTTCGCGCCCGATCTTGATGAACGCTTCGATCGCTTGATCCAGGTGCTCGCGCGTATGCGCTGCGCTGATCTGGGTGCGAATGCGCGCCTGGCCTTTCGGAACCACCGGGAAGAAAAAGCCGATGGCGTAGATGCCTTCCTCCAGCAAGCGCTCGGCGAATTTTTGCGCCAGCGGTGCGTCGTACAGCATCACCGGGCTGATCGGATGCACGCCCGGTTTGACGTCGAAACCGGCGGCGGTCATGCGTGCGCGGAAATACGTGGTGTTTTCGACCAGCTGCGTGCGCAGCTCGCCGGCGGCATCCAGCATTTCGAAGGCTTTGATGCCGGCAGCCACCACGTGCGGCGGCAATGAATTGGAGAACAGGTAGGGACGCGAACGCTGGCGCAGCAGCTCGATCACTTCGCGCTTTGCCGTGGTGAAGCCGCCCAATGCGCCGCCCATGGCCTTGCCCAGCGTGCCGGTGAAGATGTCGATCTGGTCGAGTACGCCCTTGACCTCGGCCGAGCCGCGGCCGGTGGCGCCGAGGAAGCCGGTGGCATGGCATTCGTCGATATGTACCAGCGCGTGGTATTTGCGGGCCAGGGCGGTGATTTCGTCGAGCGGGGCGATGAAGCCGTCCATCGAGAACACGCCGTCGCTGGTGATCAGCTTGGTCTTGCAGCCGGCGGCGTCGGCGGCCTGCAGCTGCGCTTCCAGGTCGGCCATGTCGCAGTTGGCGTAGCGGAAGCGCTTGGCCTTGCACAGGCGCACGCCGTCGATGATGGAGGCATGGTTGAGCGCATCGGAAATGATGGCGTCGTGCTCGCCGAGCAGCGGTTCGAACAGGCCGCCATTGGCATCGAAGCAGGCTGCGTAGAGGATGGTGTCTTCGGTGCCGAAGAACGTGGCGATGGTGCGTTCCAGTTGCTTATGCAGATCCTGGGTGCCGCAGATGAAGCGTACCGAGGCCATGCCGAAGCCGTGGCTGTCCAGCGCGTCCTTGGCGGCCTGGATGATGTCCGGGTGATCGGCCAGGCCCAGATAGTTGTTGGCGCAGAAATTCAGCACGCGGCGACCATCGGCCAGCGTGATCTCCGCTGACTGCGGGCCGGTGATGATGCGCTCGGACTTGAACAGGCCCTGGGCCTGGATGGCGTCCAGTTCGGCGGCGTAATGGGCGGTCAGCGCGGCGGGAGCGGTGGTCATGGCGGTCGCAATGGCAGAAAGAAGCGCGATTTTAACGATCACGGTGGCATACCACTACGTCATGCAAAATCGGCATAAGCGGCGGCGCTGATGTCATTTCACCGCCTGCGTGCCGCTGCGCAGCATGGCATGCTTGCTGTTCAGCTGTGCTCAACCGGCCAGGAGATCGTTGTGACATATTCCCGTTTCCGTTTTACCTCCTTTCTTTTCGCCTTGCTGGTCCTGGCCGGCCCAGCTGGCGCACGCGAGATCGGGCTGCTCAACGTGAGCTACGACCCGACCCGCGAGTTCTATCGCGACTACAACGCCGCCTTTGCAGCGCAGTGGAAACAGCAGCACCCGCAGGACACGGTGACCGTGGAAACCTCGCACGGCGGCTCGGGCAAGCAGGCGCGCGCGGTGATCGATGGCATCGAGGCCGACGTGGTGACCTTGGCGCTGGCGTACGACGTGGATGCCATCGCGCAGAAGGCCAAGCTGATCGAGACCGACTGGGAAAAGCGCCTGCCCGACAACAGTGCGCCGTATACCTCGACCATCGTGTTTCTGGTACGCAAGGGCAACCCGAAGAACATCCACGACTGGCCGGACCTGCTGCGGTCTGGCGTGGCGGTGGTGACGCCGAACCCGAAGACCTCCGGAGGCGCGCGCTGGAACTATCTGGCCGCCTGGGCGTACGCCGACCACATCTTCAAGGGCGACCGCGAGCGCATCCTGCGCTATATGCAGGCGTTGTTCCGCAACGTGCCGGTGCTGGATACCGGCGCACGCGGCGCCACCACGACGTTCGTGCAGCGCGGTATCGGCGATGTGCTGCTGGCCTGGGAAAACGAGGCGCTGCTGGCGCGCGAGGAACTGGGCAAGGACAAGTTCGAGATCGTGGTGCCGAAGTTGTCGATCCTGGCCGAGCCGTCGGTGGCGCTGGTGGACAAGAACGTCGACAAGCATGGCACCCGCGAGGTGGCCGAAGCCTACCTGCGCTATCTGTATGCGCCTGAAGGTCAGAAGCTGGCAGCCAAGCATTTCTATCGTCCGCGGCATCCGGAATTTGCCGACCCGGCCGACATCGCGCGGTTTCCGGAGATCAAGCTGGTGACCATCCAGCAGGCGTTCGGCTCCTGGGAGAAGGCGCAGCAAGAGCATTTCGCCGACGGTGGCGTGTTCGACCAGATCCAGGCCAACAAGTAAGCGATGTCGATGTCGGTTGCACCCCACCCAGCGCCGTCATCGCGCCGACGCGTGATGCCGGGGCTGGGCCTGAGTCTGGGAATCACCTTGACCTGGCTTGGCCTGATCGTGCTGATCCCGCTGCTGGGTATCTTCATCAAGACCAGTGGCCTGGGCTGGGAGGGCCTGTGGCGGGTATGGAGCGAGCCACGTGTGCTGTCGGCGCTGCGGGTGAGTTTCGGCACCGCGTTTGCGGCCGGTGCCTTCAACGCGGTGATGGGCACCTGGGTGGCATGGGTCTTCGTGCGCTACAGGTTTCCGGGCAAGCGCTTTTTCGATGCGGTGATCGATTTGCCGTTCGCGTTGCCTACCGCGGTGGCCGGCATTGCGCTGACCGCGCTGTATGGCGGCAACGGGTGGGTGGGACGCTGGCTGGAGGCGATCGGGATCAAGGTGGCCTACACGCAACTGGGTATCGTGCTGGCATTGGTCTTTGTGGGCCTGCCCTTCGTGGTGCGGGTGGTGCAGCCGGTGCTGGCCGAGAGCGATCGTGAAATGGAGGCTGCCGCCGCCACATTGGGCGCCTCGCGCTGGCAGACGGTCTGGCGGGTGGTGCTGCCGGGGGTGTGGCCGGCGGTCCTGACCGGGTTTGCGCTGGCGTTTGCACGCGGCGTGGGGGAATACGGCTCGGTGATCTTCATCGCCGGCAACCTGCCCAATTCCACCGAGATCGCGCCGCTGCTGATCACCATCCGACTGGAAGAGTTCGACTACGCCGGGGCGACTGCCATTGCCGCGGCCATGCTGTTGCTGTCGTTCGTGATCTTGTTGGTGGTCAATACGCTGCAGGCACGGCTGCTGCGCTATCAACGCAGGCCCGTATGAACGATGCTGTTTCATCGCTGCCTTCCATGTTGCCGACCCATGCCATGACCAAGCAGGCGCGTCGCATCAGCGATTCGGCCACCAATGAGCCGCGTTGGGTGCAATGGCTGATGATCCTGGGCGCCGTGCTCTTCCTACTGGCGTTCTTGCTGCTGCCGCTGGTACTGGTGTTCGCCGAGGCGTTGCGTGGCGGTTGGGAAACTTTCCTGCACGCGGTAGTCGACCCGGACGCGTTGTCGGCGATCAAGCTGACCTTGCTGGTGACGGCGATCGTGCTGCCGTTGAATCTGGTCTTCGGCGTGGCCGCGGCGTGGGCCATCAGCAAGCATCAGTTCCGGGGCAAACGCCTGCTGGTCAGCCTGATCGACCTGCCATTCTCGGTGTCGCCGGTGGTGGCGGGCTTGATCTTCGTGCTGATCTTCGGCCGCAATGGCTGGGCCTGGCCACTGATCGACGAAGGCTGGCATGTGCAGCTGCCGGCGCTGGGCGACCTTGTGATCCAGTTGCCGCGGATCGTGTTCGCGTTGCCGGGCATCGTATTGGCGACCACGTTCGTAACCTTCCCCTTCATCGCGCGCGAATTGATGCCGTTGATGGAGCAGCAGGGCAGCGACGAAGAACTGGCGGCACTGAGCCTGGGCGCGAACGGCTGGCAGATGTTCTGGCGGGTGACGCTGCCCAATATCCGTTGGGGCCTGTTGTACGGCGTGCTGTTGTGCGCGGCGCGTGCGATGGGCGAATTCGGGGCGGTGTCGGTGGTGTCCGGGCATATCCGTGGACGCACCAATACGCTGCCGCTGCATGTGGAAATTCTCTACAACGAATACGCCTACAGCGCCGCATTTGCCTGCGCGTCGCTGCTGGCATTGACCGCGCTGCTGACGTTGGCGCTGAAGACGTATCTGGAATGGCGACACGGCGATTCGCTGGCCGCCAACCACCGCCATTGAGGTGACCATGGGCATCCGCATTCACCGCCTGCGCAAGCAGTTCGAGACTTTTACCGCGCTGGACAACATCGACCTGGAAGTGCGCCAGGGCGAGTTGCTGGCCTTGCTTGGGCCCTCCGGCTCGGGCAAGACCACGCTGCTGCGGATCATGGCCGGGCTGGAGCATGCCGATGGCGGGCAGGTGCTGTTCGGCGACGAGGATGCCACCCGCATGAGCGTGCAATCGCGCCGGGTCGGCTTCGTGTTCCAGCACTATGCGTTGTTCAAGCATATGGACGTGTTCGAGAACATCGCATTCGGCTTGCGCGTGCGCCGCGGCAACGCGCGTTGGGCCGAAGCGCGCATCCGTGCGCGCGTGGAGGAACTGCTGGCGCTGGTGCAGCTGCAGGGCCTGGAACAGCGTTATCCCACCCAGCTCTCCGGCGGCCAGCGGCAGCGCGTGGCGCTGGCGCGCGCGCTGGCGATCGAACCGCGCGTGCTGTTGCTGGACGAGCCATTCGGTGCCCTGGATGCGCAGGTGCGCCGCGACCTGCGCCGTTGGCTGCGCGAGTTGCACGAACGTACCGGCCTGACCACGGTATTCGTCACCCATGACCAGGAAGAAGCACTGGAACTGGCCGACCGCGTGGCCATCCTCAATCGCGGCCGCATCGAACAACTCGACACGCCGGCCATGATCTACGACAAGCCGGCCTCGCCATTCGTGTATTCGTTCGTGGGTGCGGTGAACCGGATTCCCGGGGTGTTGGCGCAGGGCCAGATCCAGGTGGCTGGGCACGCACTGCCGTTGGCCAATGCGGCATTGGCGGCCGGGCCGGTCGAGGTGTATGTGCGGCCGGAAGATTTGGTGCCCGACCAGGCCGGCTGGCCGGCCACGGTGGCGTGGTCGCAGCGCAGTGGCTCACGCCTGCGGCTGCGCGCAACGCTGGAACCGTCAGGCAATGAAGTGGAGGTGGAACTGCCGGCCTCTGCCGGCAGCTTTCAGCCAGGGCAGCAAGTGCGCTTGGCAGCACGGCAGTACGGGATATTTCCCGCGTAAGCGGGCGCCGGCTGGGGTCGGGGCTCGCCGGAATGGGTGTGCGAAGCGTGGGTTTCGCCTTGGCTGTGGCGAATCTCCGATTCCCAATCCCAGCTTCCGAACATCAAGATTCGGCGCAAGCGGTCGATGACATCAACACCTGATTCGCGCATGGGCTCTTGAGTGTGTGCGCTGGATCAAGCGAACGCGACTTTCATGTTGCGCTGCAATGACAGTTGGACTAATAAGTCTTTGCAGCCTCGCTTCGCGCCATCCCACCGTTCATCGCTCCAGGAGATGCCCATGAAGTCGTCCCCGCTCGCTTGTTGTCTGTCGTTACTGCTGCTCGGCGTTGCGCCGCTTGCGCAGGCGCAGGACGAAGATGCGTCTACATCGCCGTTCAGTGGCACCTTTGCGGTGACCAGCGATTACCTGTTCCGCGGTATTTCGCAGACAAATGAAGAGCCTGCGTTTCAGGCCGGTTTGACCTACAAGACGCCATTCGGGTTGTACCTGGGGACCTGGACGTCCAACGTCGATTTCGGCGCCGGCGATCCGGATTGGGAAGTGGATGGTTTCGTCGGCTACAACACCGACCTTGGCAGCCACTGGAACTTCGACGTCATGATCAACCGCTACCAGTATCTGGGAGCGGGCGCATCCAACTACGCCGAGCTGATCACCAAGACCACGTTCCTGAAGACCTATAGCGTGACGGTCGCCTACACCGACGATCTCTACGGCAGCAAGACCGATGGCTATTACTACGCCTTCGATGCCAACTGGACGTTGCCGTACGACTTTACCTTCGGCGCGCACGCAGGGCATAGCGTCTACACCTCGTCGCTGAGTCAGGTGGACCACGACTACAACGATTTCGGCGTCAACGTCGGCAAGACGTTCGGCCCGCTGGGTTTGAGCGTGGGGTATTACGACACCAGCAAAGCCGCCGAATTCGGCTTCGGTCGTCAGAATTCGCAGAACCATCTGGTGGCGACGGCGACGGTTGCTTGGCCGTGATGGCGATTGAATAAAAGCGACAAGAAAATGTAGGTGCGCACTAGGTTTGCTCGCTGCTCCGAAGCTGTTTTGAACACTTGGCTGTGTCGTTGTGAGGCAGGAAGAGTTGATGCTCGAACGTCTCATTGTCACGCCTGAACAACGGCAGGACGCAAAATCCCGGTTGTGTTGTGTATTGACGCGATTGGCCGTGCGGATCGATCACTCGTAGAGCGCCTGATCTGTGGGGTGGCTGCGCGGCCCTTGCCCGCCACTGTCGCGGGACACGCTGCAATGTAAGCTCTTATGCGGCATCCATGCCGCGTAAGGTCCCGCGACGGTGGGCGGACAAGGACCGGTTGAGATGCTCGGTGCGTAGAGTTTCCAGCAAGGCGTTTCGTCGAATCACCTAGCGCAGTGTTTTCGTTGTTCACTGAAGCGACCAGACAAACTGTCTGGTGCGTGTTTCTGTTCTTTAGGTCAACAGCAAACTGTCAGGTGCGGTGTCCTTGCCGATTGCGGGACCGTTGGCGGCATGGATGCCGCCATCGAGCCTACATGGACGTACTTGCGGCGTGTCCCGCGAGCGGCGAGGGCATCGCGCCCTCGACCCACTAGGCTTTTATCCAGACCCTAGCCGACCCCGCGTCGCGTGAGACGCTTCGCCAGCTTCAGAAAATCGCTCTCGCACTCGTCAGCGCGCGTAGGTTAAAAACGCGAAAGGCGCCTCGCGGCGCCTTTCGCACATCTGCAGTGTCAGCCGATCAATTCCAGCTCAGCACGACCTTGCCGGCCTTGCCTTCTTCCATCAGGTCGAAGCCCTTCTGGAAATCGTCGATCGGCAGTTGATGGGTCAGCACCTTGTGCAACGGAAAACCCGACAGCACCAGCTGCGTCATCTTGTACCAGGTCTCGTACATCTTGCGGCCGTAGATGCCCTGCACGGTGAGGCCCTTGAAGATGATCTTGTCCCAGTCGCAACCGGCGCCACGCGGCATGATGCCGAGCATGGCGATCTTGCCGCCGTGGTACATGCAATCGAGCATGTCGTTGAACGCGCGCGGGTTGCCGCTCATTTCCAGGCCCACGTCGAAGCCTTCCATGTGCAGGTCGGCCATGACGTCCTTGAGCGAGGTCTTGGAGACGTTGACCACGCGCGTGGCTCCCATGTCGGCAGCCAGCTTGAGACGGAAATCGTTGACGTCGGTGACCACCACATTGCGCGCACCGATGTGCTTGCAGATGCCGGCGGCAATGATGCCGATCGGGCCTGCGCCGGTGATCAGCACATCCTCGCCGATGACGTCGAATTCCAGCGCGCAATGCGCGGCATTGCCGTAGGGGTCGAAGAACGCGGCAAGCTCGGACGGGATCTGGTCCGGGATCGGCCACAGGTTGCTGGCCGGCATCACCATGTATTCGGCGAAGGCGCCGTTGACGTTGACACCGATCCCGACCGTGTTGGGGCACAGGTGCGGACGGCCGCCACGGCAGTTGCGGCAATGGCCGCACACGATGTGGCCTTCGGCCGACACCCGTTGGCCGATCTGGTAGCCAGTCACTGCCGAACCGAGCTCAGCCACCCGGCCGACGAATTCATGACCGATGGTCAGGCCCGGCTTGATCGTGCGCTGGCTCCATTCGTCCCACAGGTAGATGTGCAGGTCGGTGCCGCAAATGGCGGTCTTTTCCAGCTTGATCAGCACCTCGTTGGGGCCGGGCGTCGGCACTGGCACCCGTTCCAGCCAGATGCCCTTGTTCGCTTCGCGCTTGACCAGCGCCTTCATCGTCTGCGCCATCTGGCGGAACCTGCTGTGTGAAAGTAAGCCGGCGATTATAGGCGTCGCGGCCTGTATGCCATGCGGCGGTGCGGGAATGGACGTGATGCCGCCCTGGATCCACGGTGGGCCAGGGCCGATCCGGCCCATGCCCGTTGAGACGAAGTTGGCACCTCAGCGCAGGATGAGAGCCGCCGTCCAGGCCTGTCGCTGCCTGCGAGGGCTAGCGCGCTGGCCAAACATCGCAGGCGTGCGTCATCTGCGCCAGCATCGCTCCAATGCCCTTGCTCCGCGCTACGGCCCCATCTGCGATGCGGCGACGCTGGCTTTCACGCATGGCGCCAGCCTGGTCTTTTGGGCCCTGCAGGCGGAAGGAGCAGGCAGCGGGGCCAGAGCAGTCAAAAAAACACTGCACAGCCGCCATGCGGGCGCGCCCACTCCGAATCGGCGTGTGCCACGCGTACATTCCGGTTGTGAGCGCGCCGTCCATGGCCTTCTGCCGGCGGCTCGCCACGTTTGTCAGCCGCGCTTAGAACTTCACATCCAGGCTCATGAAGTACTGCCGCGGTGCGCCGACAACCATGGTCTGGTTATAGCCATCCGGATCGGAGGCGACATAGCCGTTGGTGCCGGTGCTGGCGAAATAGCGCTTGTCGGTGAGATTGCTGATGTTGAGCGCCAGCGCCACATCCGCTACCCCGCCGACACGGCCGAAGTCGTAACGCGCGCCGGCATTGAATAGCCAGTACGACGGCACCTGCGAATCGTTGAGGAAGGTGATGTAGCGCTTGTCCACGTACTTGCCGTCCAGATCCAGGCGCAGGTTGCCGATCTGGTAGCTGGCGCTGGAAGAGAACATCAACGCCGGGATGCCGACCACGTCCTTGCCGGAGGTGGCGACCACGCCGTTGTTGAGGTAATCGTCCTGGTAACGCGAGCGATTCCACGACAACGAGTTCAACCAGCTCAGGCCTTCGGTTGGGCGCCACATCAGCGCCAGATCCGCGCCGGCGCTGTGCACCGCGCCGACGTTGCTCAGGATCGAGGCGCAGGTCTGCACCGCGGTGCACGGCGAGGTGGTCAGCAGGCGGTTGGAGAACTTGGTGAAGTAGGCGTCGGCCGAGAGCTGGAACTGCGCATCCTGCACGCGATAGCCCACCTGCACGGTCTGCGATTGTTCCGGCTCCAGCGTGGAGCGGCTGCGGTCGAAGGCGGCCTGCGAGGTGGCGAACGGGGTGAAGCCAAACGCCGCGATGTTCTTGCTGTACGACGCGTACAGGTCCTGGCGTTCGTCGAGCTTGTAGTTGATGCCCAGCTGCGGCAGGAAATTATCTTCGGCGCGGATGCGGCCCTGCGCCAGCGCGGTGGTCGGCACCAGCGATTGCGCGCGCGTGGTGGTGCTCAGCGCCTTTGCGCCGTAATTCAGCGTCAGGCGGTCGTCGAGCAGGCGCACGGTGTCCTGCACATACAACATCCGGGTTTGCGTGGTGTAGCGCTGCAGGAAGTCGCGACGGAACGGGGTCTGTGCTTCGTAGACGTTGTAGAGCGAGGTGTAACCTTCGTTGCCGAGCGCGAAGTAATTGCGGCCCTGCGTGGTGCGCGCGTTTTCTGCCCATGCGCCCACTTCCAGATCGTGATTGCCCCACGACCATTTCAATGCGCTCGTGCCGCCGAAGCGGTCCAGGCCGTAGTCGGTGGTGCGCATCGACACTGGAATCTGCGCGGAGGTGCGCACGTACGGTGTCACCCATTGGCCTTCGCCGCGATTGCCGTGGTAATAGCCACTGGCATCGAGCGTGGCGCCGCCGAACACGAAAGTGCCCGACAGGCCTGCCAGGTTGTCGCGACGCAAGCCGCCGCCGGCGTAATAACTGGCATCGAGCCAGCTGTAGTCGCTGGGCAGACCGGCAAGCGATTGTGGGTAGCCGTTGGCCACGCCGCTGGTGGCCCCGGTGTTCTGGTAGGCGCGTGCCATCTGCACGGCGGTGGCCCAATCCGGTTGCAGGTAATCGTAGTCCCAGCCGAGCGCGCGCTGGCTGGTCAACGACAGATCCATGTAGTCGTATTCCTTGCGCCGCGAGGTATCCACGAACAGGCTCAGACGGTTGCCGTCGCCCCACTGGTACACCGTCTTGAGATTGGCCTGTTCGGATGTCTGATCGCCATAGCCCTTCCACTTGTCGGTGCTGGCGTTGGCGTACGACAGATACGCCGACAACCCATCGCGATCGCCGGTGTCGGCACGCACGAAGGTGCGGCGCGTTGCATCGCTGCCCACCGTCTGCACCAGGCGCGCGCCGGGCGTGGTCTGCGGGTCGGCCGAGTAGAACTGCATGGTGCCGCCAAGATTGGTGTTGGAGGCGGTGCCGAGCGCGCCTGCCCCTTGCGCAATTTCCACCGAACCGAGGTTTTCAGAAATGATGGCGCGCGTGATGTGCAGGCCATTGGTCACGCCATAGCTCATGTTGCCCAGTGGAATGCCATCGAGCGTGTAACCCAGGCGGCTTTGGTCAAAGCCGTGCAGGGTCACCTGCGTGGACCATTCGTAGGTGCCGAATGGATCGGCGGACTGGAACTGCACGCCCGGCAGTTTTTCCACGGCCTTGAATGCGCTGCTACCGGGCGTCAGCTGCTCGATGTCCTGCTGGCTGATGCGTTGCACCTGGCGCGTGCTGCCTTGTGACACCACGTTGATCGCATCCAGTTGCGTGGCATTGGCGGCGGCATCGGCGGTCACCGCTGCCTCTGCCGGAGCGACGGCAGCCGGGTCGGCCGGTGTCGCAGCCTGCGAAATGACGGGAAGCAGCGTTGCCAGGGCAAGCGCCAGCGGGGTGACATGAAAGCGACGAGCGGAAGTCATGGGGAGTCCTGTTCGGGCACGGCTGAGGGCGGACGCACGGTGCAAAGCCGGCGTTTCGCGACGCAGGGTGTCAACGGCTCATGAAACATTGATGACGGTCGCTGTCGCAAAACTGTCGTGCTCGCCCGCTATACGTGTCGTGTCCAGCCGCGCTGCGCGGTGACAAAGGCACCACTTTCTTTGCAGGTTCTGCCGCCATGACGTCTTCCTCCTCGCGTCGCGATTTCCTCAAGCGCGTTGCTGCGCTCACTGCTGCCGGCGCCTTGCCGTCTTCGATCGGTCGCGCACTCGCGCTGCCGGCCAACGCGCGGACCGGCACGTTGCGCGATCTCGAACATGTGGTGATCCTGATGCAGGAAAACCGCTCGTTCGATCATTATTTCGGTGCGCTACGCGGCGTGCGCGGCTTTGGCGATCCGCGCGCGCTGCAACTGCGCGACGGCCATGCGGTATGGAGTCAGCCCACGCCCGACGGACGACGCGTGCTGCCATTCGCGTTCGATTCGCAAAATACCTGCGCGCCCTTGATCAAGAGTCTGGATCATTCCTGGAAGGCTAGTCACGGGCAGGACCCGGCACGCTGGGCCGAATACGATGCGTGGGTGCCGTACAAGGGGGAATTGACGATGGGATATTTCCAGCGTCACGACATCCCGTACTACCACGCGCTTGCCGACGCGTTCACCATCTGCGACGGCTATTACTGCTCGCTGCACGGGCCGACCAATCCCAACCGCATGTATCTGTTCACCGGTACCAGCGGCCCAAGCGTGGGCAACGTCGGCGCGCAGTCGGTCACCAATGCCGACGATGGCAACTGGACCGCCGACATGGCGCGCGACAAGCCCGGCTACGCAGCGCTGCAGTGGACCACGTACGCGCAGCGTTTGCAGGCTGCCGGCGTGGACTGGCGCGTGTATCAGGAATACGACAACTTCGGCTGCAACTCGCTGGCGTATTTCTCGCACTATCGCGATCTACGCACCGACGACGAACGTTACCTGCGTGCACGTGCATGCGTGCCCGGTTCCACCGCGGGCAATGCCGCCACCACCCAGGCCGAGCATCTGGTCGCCGCGATCGCTGCCGATGTGCGGGCCAATCGCCTGCCGCAGGTGTCGTGGGTCATTCCGCCCACTGCGTATTGCGAACACCCCGAAGCGCCGCCTGCCTATGGCGAGTCCCTGGTGGCGCGTCTGATCGATGCGCTCACCGCCAATCCCGAGGTGTGGGCCAAGACGGCGCTGATCATCAATTACGACGAGAACGACGGCTTCTTCGATCACGTGCCCGCGCCGTTGCCGGCATTGGACGCACGCATGGGGCGCAGCAATGTCGACACGCGTGGCGAGGTTTACGATGGCGTGCCGATCGGCCTGGGCATTCGCGTGCCGATGTTGGTGATCTCGCCGTGGACGCGTGGTGGCTGGGTCAACTCGCAGGTGTTCGATCACACCTCGGTGCTGCGTTTGCTGGAACGCCGCTTCGGCGTGGCCGAGCCCAACATCAGCCCGTGGCGGCGTGCGGTCAGTGGCGATCTCACCAGCGTGTTCGACTTCCGCAAGCCGGACGATTCGGCGTTGAGCGCATTGCCGTCGGTCGACGACTATCGCGCACGTACCGCTGCCGTGCGCGATAAACCGCTACCGTCTGCGCCTGCTGCGGCAACGATGCCACGGCAGGAACCGGGGCAACGGCCGGCGCGCGCATTGCCATATGCCTTGCAGGTGCATGCACGCGTGCAAGAGGGTGCCGCCGTGCAGTTGCAGTTCGTCAACAGCGGCGCGGCGGCTGCGGCGTTCAACGTCTACAACAGCGCGGCCGGCGGCGGCCCCTGGTATTACACGGTGCTGCCCGGCACGCAACTGGACGATGCGCCGATTGGGGCCACGCACGAGGGTGCATACGCCTTGCGCGTGCACGGGCCCAATGGCTTCTTGCGCGAGTTCGCCGGGCAGGTGCCGCGCGCCTCTGCGCCATCGGCCGCGCCATGGGTGGAGGCGCGACAGGAGGGCGACGCCTTGGTGCTGGAAATCGGCAATGCCGGGCAGCGCGCCTGCACCGTGCAGCTGCGTGCGCTGGACTACGCAGACCCAAGTGCGCGCACTTTGTCGTTGGCCGCAGGTCAGCGCGAGACCATTCGCCTGGCGCTTGCCGCCAGCGATCACTGGTACGACCTGGTGGTGGAACAACCGGGCAGCGCCTTCCGCCGCCGTCTGGCCGGGCATCTGGAAACCGGCAGGCCTAGCCGCAGCGATCCCGCATTCGGCCGCGTCTAGGCCAGCGCTCGGCCGCGGTACGCAGCAGGCGAATCCGCCAACGCCTGCTGCGCGGCAAACGTGCGCGAGTGCGTGTGGAGCGGACGCGTGCCGACTCTGCCATCGGTCATGGGTTTGCCAGTAGGTGTTGGCGTTACACTGTAACGAAATAACCCGTGGGGCTGTCGATGCGTCCGAACCTGTTCGCTGTTTCCGTGCTGGCCACGCTGGCCGTCGCTTCATCTGCACAGGCCGGCGAGGGGATGTGGGTTCCACAACAACTGCCCGAGATCGCCGGGCCGCTCCAGCAAGCAGGCTTGCGGCTTTCGCCTCGGTAACTGGCCGACCTGACTGGCGATCCGATGGGCGCCGTGGTCGCCTTGGGTGGTTGCACCGCCAGCTTCGTCTCGCCGCAGGGTCTGGTCGTCACCAACCACCACTGTGCTTATGGCGCGATCCAGCTCAACTCCACCGCGCAAAAGAACCTGATCAAGGACGGGTTCAACGCCGTACGCCCTGCCGACGAGCTCAGCGCAGGTCCCAGTGCGCGCATCTACGTGCTCGGTGCGATTACCGACGTCACGGCGCCGGCAAAGGCCGCGATGGCAACTCCGGTTCGCCGGTGATGGACGCGCAGGGCAAGCTGGTCGGCCTGGCGTTCGACGGAAATTGGGAGTCGGTGAGCAGCAACTGATCTTCGACCCGGCAATGACCCGCATGATCGCCGTGGACGGCCGCTATCTGCGTTGGATCATGACCGAGGTCGCTCCGGCGCCACAGGTTGAAGGAACTCGGCGTGCGCTGACGCGGGGCGGCCGGCGCGCAGGCGCCAGGGGTTATCATGCGGTCCCGTTTCGCGGTGGCGAGCGGGCCCCTCCCCCAAGGAACCCCCCAGCGCATGCGCATCCTGCTTGCTCGTCACGGCGAGACGCCGTGGAACGCCGAAGGCCGTTACCAGGGCCAGATCGATATTCCGCTCTCGCCGGTCGGCGAAGGCCAGGCGCGCGCATTGGGCGAACGGCTGCACTCGCTGCAGATCGACCGCGCGGTGGCATCGCCGTTGTCGCGCGCGCAGGCTACTGCCAAGGCCGCGTTGGGCGCTTCGCGTCAAGCGCTGCTGCAGACCGATGCCGACCTGCAGGAAATTGCGCACGGCGAGTGGGAGGGCCTGCTGGCCAGCGAGATCAACGACAAGGATCCCGCACGTCTGCGCGCCTGGCGCGAAGAGCCCGATACCGTGTTGATGCCGGGTGGCGAATCGCTGCGTCAGGTGCTCGATCGCAGCTGGCGCGGCCTGATGCGCGCCGCCGATGGGCTGGGCGCCCACGACACCTTGCTGGTGGTTGCGCACGATGCGGTCAATCGCGTGATCCTGTGCAAGATCCTGGGCCTGCCGTTGTCCAGGCTATGGAGCTTCCGCCAGGCCCCGACCACGCTGAACCTGCTCGAAGGCGATGACGTCGAGCATCTCGAAGTGGTGCGCCTCAACGACTGCGCGCACCACACACCGTTCTTTGGTGAGGCAAAGCATCGGGCGCTTTAAGGCGAGGCAAGGCGCTGGATCACCCAATGGCGCGCCATGCAGTTGCAGTTTCCAATGGCGAAACGTTGTCGCATACACGCTTTTTGCAGGTGCGGTTGATTTGCTGGTGCCTGGGGCGTTCTCCGATTTCCTTCCTGCACCGTTTCCATGCGGGCCGCGGTGAACCGGGCTGCTTCGGTCTGGCCAAGCAATTGCGAGAGCACCGACGTGGCGTGCGACGCGCAAGCGCAAATGGCGATAATGTGCCCCTCTCTGCGCAGCCCTCCCCATGAACGCAACCGACTCCCTCTCCGCCTGGCTCGCCTATATCGAGCAGCAGCATCCCAGCGCTATTGCCATGGGCCTGGAGCGCGTGCGCGAGGTTGCGGTGCGGTTGCAGATCGCCGCGCCGGCCAAGCACGTCATCGTCGTAGGCGGGACCAATGGAAAGGGCTCGACGGTGGCCTTCATCGAGGCGATCGGGCGTGCCGCCGGCTGGAAGGTGGGGGCCTACACCTCACCGCACCTGCTGCGCTACAACGAACGCGTGCGCATCGATGGCCAAGAGGCCAGCGACGCGCAGCTGGTCGACGCGTTTGCGGCGGTCGAAGCAGCACGCGGCGACACCGCGTTGACCTATTTCGAGTTCGGTACGCTGGCGGCGCTGTGGTTGTTTCAGCAGTCGGCGCTGGAGTTGGCGGTGCTGGAAATCGGCCTGGGCGGGCGTCTGGATGCGGTCAACATCGTCGATTCGGATGTGGCGGTGATTACCACTGTCGATCTCGACCACACCGATTGGCTGGGCGACGACCGCGAGGCCATCGGCGCCGAGAAGGCCGGCATCATCCGCGCCTGGAAGCCGGTGGTGCTGGGCGAGATCGACCCGCCGTCCAGCGTGCTGCGTCGCGCCTACCAGCTGGGCGCCAATGCCATCCGTGCCGGCAGCGATTATTTCTTCGAGCCGATCGACACACAGCACGCCGAGAGCCCGCAATCCGATGCGCCGCACTGGCACTGGCGCGATGTGGCGGTGACGCTGGAATTGCCGATGCCGGCACTGCACGCGCCGGTGCAGCTGGCCAACGCCGCTGCCGCGATCGCCGCATTGCAGGCATTGCCGGTGGAAGTGCCCGACGCGGCCTGGGCGCAAGGCATCGGTAACGCGCAAGTGGCCGGACGACTGCAGCGGCTTGAGGTCGATGGCGTGCAGGTATTGCTGGATGTCGGCCATAACCCGCAGGCCGCGCGGGCGCTGGCTGCCGCGCTCGATGCGCAGGCGCATGCCGGCAGCACCTATGCGATCTACGCTGCATTGGCCGACAAGGATGTGTTGGGCGTGGTGGAGGCAGTCGCTGCGCAGATCGACCGCTGGGCGCTGGCGGGGCTGGAAGGCGCTCGCGGCCAATCGGCGCAGGCGTTGCAGGCCCGCCTGCAAGGCAGTGCCGCCGCGCAGGCGCTGTGTCATCGCGATGTTGCCAGTGCGGTGCGTGCGGTCCTGGACGCGGCCAGCCCCGGCGACCGCGTGCTGGTCTTCGGCTCGTTTCACACCGTGGCCGACGCGCTTGGCGCACTTCGTTCAGCCCGCTGAGGTCGTCGGGGTGGCGCCGGCCTTATAATCGCCGCGGCACCCCGCCACGCCGCCTCTCGTCTCTTCCGTGGATACTGCTCTGAAACAGCGACTGATTGGCGCCATCGTTCTGGTGGCGCTTGCCGTGATCTTCCTGCCGATGCTGGTCAAGGGCCCCGCGCCGTCGAGCGGTGTGGCCGATGTGCCGCTCGAGGCGCCCGCAGCGCCCGCCAATGGCGAGTTCGAAACCCGCGAATTGCCGCTGGTCACCCCGGGCAATGCGCCGGCCGGTGGCGCGTTAGGCATGGCCGGCGCGCCGGCGCCGGTGCAGAACAACCCCGACGCCGCCGATCTGGCCGCCCCGTCCAGCACGCCCTCGGCTCCGGAAGTGGCTGCCGGCAACTACGCGGTGAATTTCGGTGCGTATGCCACCAGCGCCGACGCCGATGCGGTGATTGCGCGGCTCAAGCAGGCGCAGTTGCCCGGCTTCAGCGAAAAGACCCAGATCAGCGGCCGCCCGGCCTGGCGCGTGCGCGTGGGGCCGTATGCCGACCAGGCCCAGGCCGAATCGGCCCGCCTGCAGGCAGTGAAGGTGCGCAGCGACGTCAACGCCCAGGTGGTGACGTTGGACGCCAACGCCGCCGCACCATCGCCTGTGGCCAGCACCCCTGCGCCCGCGCCGGCCCCCAAGCCGAGCAGCAGCGTCGCCGCCGCCAGCACCACCGCACCGACCAAGACCGAGAGCCTGCCGCCGGAACCCGCCAAAGCGGTGGCCGCCGCGCCCAAGCCGGCCGAAGTGGCCAAGCCCGCGCCCACCAAGCCTGAGGTCACCAAGCCTGAACCCGCCAAGCCTGTGGTCACCGCGCCTGTGGCGCCTGCGGCCAGCGCGGTCGGGTTTGCAGTGCAGCTGGGCGCGTTCGGTCGTGCCGAAGATGCCGACGCCTTGCGCGACCGCGTGCGCGCCGCCGGCTTCAGCGCCTTCGTCGAGCAGGTGCGGACCGACAAGGGCGCACTCAATCGTGTGCGTGTTGGCCCGGTTGCCAATCGCGCCGATGCCGAACAGTTGCGCGCGCAGGTGGCAGCCAAGGTCGGTATCTCCGGCATGGTGCGTCCGCATCCGTAACCGCCATGCCGGCCGTAAGCAAACGCGGCCGCCGCGCACGTGGCAGCCGCTCGTACACTGCACTGCCGGCGGACCGCCACGTGGCTGTTGACTGCCTGCACTGCGCGCCTGCAGCTGCTGGATTTTCGAACGCCTCGCACCCATGGAGGGGAGGGCAATGACGACCGAGCCCAATTGCACTCACGGCGCGCGCGCCACGCGGAGAGGTTGCCAATGATCGATATGGTGCTGGGCGTGATCATTCTGGTGTCGGCCCTGTTGGGCTTGCTGCGTGGCTTTGTCGCCATCGTGGTGGGCACGTTGTCGTGGTTGTTGGCCGGCTGGGCAACCTTCATGTTCGGCGGCGCGGCCGCGCGCTGGCTGGCCGATGGCAAACACCCGTCTGCGACCGAATCGTTCGGCGGCTACGCCATGGTGTTCGTCGGTGTGCTGATCACCGTGGCAGTGATTGGCATGGTGATCCGCGCGGGCGTGGATGCGGTCAAGCTCGGCGGTACCGACCGCATGCTTGGGTTCGGCCTGGGCGTGGTGCGCGGCGCGTTTCTGGCCAGCGTGCTGGTGCTGTTGATGGGCTTCACGCCACTGCCGCGCGAGCCGGCATGGCGCCAGTCGGTGCTGCTGCCCATGCTGCAGCCGGGCGCCGGCTGGATGCGGGCGCAACTGCCGGCCTGGCGGATGCCGTCGATGGAGATGCCATCAATGGAACTGGGCAACTTGCCCACGGAGTTGGGGAAGTTGCCCTCGGCAGGCGATAATACGGACCTGGGCAAGGCACTTGGCGGTTCCGGGCTGAGCGACACCATCACCCGTGCGCTTGGCAAACCCGGCAAGACGGCTGGCGACGGACGCGATCCGACGCAGGCGATGCCGGCCAACATCGATCCGGCGCAGGTTCGCGGCGGAGAAAGCGACCCGGCTCGGGTCGAATCCCAAGGCCAGGCACGGCCACCTTCACAGTAACGGCGCAAGCCGAAGCGGAGAACGCGCACCATGTGTGGCATCGTCGGTATTGTCGGCAACCAGAACGTCGCCGGGCAGCTGTATGACGGCCTGACCGTCCTGCAGCATCGTGGGCAGGACGCCGCAGGCATCGCCACCGCAGATGGCACGCGCCTGCGCGTGCAGAAGGCCAACGGCCTGGTGCGCGACGTCTTCGACGAAAAGAAGATGGCGGTGCTGGAAGGCCGCGTCGGCATCGCGCATTGCCGCTACCCGACCGCAGGTTCGGAAGGCATGGACGAGGCGCAGCCGTTCTACGTCAACTCGCCCTACGGCATCGCGCTGGCGCACAACGGCAACCTGATCAACACCGAGGCCTTGCGCCAACAGGTGTTCGAAGCCGACCGCCGCAATATCAATACCGATTCGGACAGCGAAGTGCTGTTGAACGTGTTCGCCTACGAGCTGGACGCGCAGCGCATGCTCACCCCCGAAGCGGCGATCCGCGCGGTGGCCGGCGTGCACCGCCGTTGCAAGGGCGGCTACGCGGTGGTCAGCGTGGTGCTGGGCCTGGGCCTGGTGGCGTTCCGCGACCCGCACGGCATCCGCCCGCTGGTGCTGGGCAAGCGCGAGCATGCCGAAGGCACCGAATACATCGTGTCCTCCGAATCGGCAGCGCTGGATATCCTCGGCTACCAGCGCGTGCGCGACGTGCGCCCGGGCGAAGCGCTGGTGATCACCGCGCGCGGCGAACTGTTCTCGGAAGTCTGCGCGGCGCCGACCAACAACGCGCCGTGCATTTTCGAGTACGTGTATTTCGCGCGCCCCGATTCGATGATCGACAACATCTCGGTGCACAAGGCGCGCATGCGCATGGGCCTGAAGCTGGGCGAAAAGATCCTGCGCCTGCGCCCGGACCATGACATCGACACCATCATTCCGATCCCGGACACCTCGCGCGATGTGGCGTTGGAGATGTCCAACGTGCTCGGCGTGAAGTACCGCGAGGGCTTCGTCAAGAATCGCTACGTGGGCCGCACCTTCATCATGCCGGGGCAGGGCGAACGGCAGAAATCGGTACGCCGCAAGCTCAACCCGATCCATCTGGAATTCCGCAACCGCGTGGTGCTGCTGGTGGACGATTCCATCGTGCGCGGCACCACCAGCCGGCAGATCGTGCAGATGGCGCGCGATGCCGGTGCGCGCAAGGTGTACCTGGCCTCGGCTGCGCCGCCGGTGCGCTACCCCAACATCTACGGCATCGACATGCCGGCCGCCGAAGAGCTCATCGCGCATGGCCGCAGCGAGCTGGAAATCCAGGAGTTCCTGGGCTGCGACTGGCTGATCTACCAGGATCTGGAAGACCTGGAAGTGGCGGTGCGCGAAGGTAATCCGGACATCAAGCAGTTCGATTCTTCGTGCTTCAACGGCGAGTACATCACCGGTATCGAACCGGGGTATTTCGAACGCATCCAGCAGCTGCGCTCGGACGATGCCAAGAAGCGTCGCCGCGCCTGAGTCACCGAACCAGGGTGGCCGATTGGCCGCCCTGGTTGGCATGCGGATGGCGTCGGCAGCCAGTGGCGAACAAAACACTGCAGTCATCGACACGCTCGATGACGCGCGCCTGCGCAACGGGCAGGTACCTGCGACCGAACGCGTGCAAGCGCAGTCCGTTTCTGCAGCGCGCCATTGCTCCGTACGGCCAACGGCATGAGCAGCGATCCGTTCGCAAGCGCGGATCTGTTCGACGCTGCGCGCCTGTGCCTGGACCAGGCCGACCCGCGACAGAAAGTCGCGCTGACCCAGCACTACGCAGCCGCCTTTCGCGAAGGCGTCCTGACGCTCGATCCGTCGGCGCCTGCGCCTGCGCCGATCCGCATGCCGGGGCGTCCGGCGACGCCACTGCTGGTGCATCCGCGCGACTTGCCGCGCCGTGGACTGGGCACGCCGGAAGGGCGCGCTGCGTTTATTCACGCCATTGCGCACATCGAGCTCAACGCCATCGATCTGGCCTGGGATGCGGTGTATCGCTTTCGCGGGCTTCCTGCGGCGTTCTATGCCGATTGGGTCGCGGTGGCCGACGATGAATCGCGCCACTTCATGCTGCTGCGCGCACGACTGCAGGCGCACGACCACGACTACGGCGATTTCGCCGCGCATAACGGGTTGTGGGAAATGTGCGAGAAGACTGCACACGACGGCCTGGCGCGCATGGCCCTGGTGCCGCGCGTGCTCGAAGCGCGCGGCCTGGACGTAACGCCGGGAATGATCGTCAAACTTCGTTCGCTTGGCGACGCTGCCACTGCCGAGGTACTCGAAACCATCCTGCGCGAAGAAGTGGCGCACGTGGCCGCCGGCTCGCGTTGGTACCGCTGGTATTGCGAGCAGGCCGATGTCGAGCCGCGCGCACGGTTCAAGGCTCTGTTGCGCGAATACGCCGGCGGCTATCTGCATGGGCCGTTCAATCTGCAGGCGCGCCTGCTTGCCGGTTTCGACGAGGACGAGCTAGCCGACCTGGTGGAGCAGGCTGGCTGAGCGTGGCCTGCATGCGAGCTGCGAACTTGCGTTCGTGGCCTGTGTCGTGGATCTACCTGACGCATGCGTGCGCAGATTTCAATGACGCCACCCACGCCGCGTCACGTTCCACAGATCGGGGCGCACCTCAACGCCCATGGCCGATGAGGGCGGGCATCGATGCACGCTGCGCCGTGAACGACGACGTGGCGGCGCTCGCCATCTGCACCGGCACCGACGCCGACGCTGACGCGGCACGGTGTCCTGCAACACAGGTGAGGATCGACGCAGCCAATCGCGTGGCGGACGCAGTCACGTCCATGCGCATCGATCTGTATGACGACGCGGGATCGCCGCGTTGTCCGGGAAGGTGACCTGTGCTGGTGTGACACGCTGCTTCCGAACGCGCTCTCCGGAGGACTGTGCGCTGGTTCCCGTTCGAGAGTTGCTGGAATCGCATCCAGGGATTGGTAAACATCACAGAAACATAATTTTCCGTTGCAATAACTTGCATTCGGTACAGTTAAACGCGCCCTAATGGCGTCCCGGGGACAGGGGCCCGGTGTTTCACATCCGTAACTTTCATGTCTTAGGAGAGAAAGACGATGAAGTCGAAGTCGATGTGCACCACGGTGGGTCTGATCGCCATGTGCCTGGCCGGCTCGGCCGCCGCTGCCGGCAAGCCGTTGTATCAAACCGGCCCTGCGCTGAGCCGCAGTGCCACCGCGACCGCTGCAGCCGAACCTTCGCTGCAACGCCTGTTGAGCGCCCCGTCCACGGCCAACGCGCAGGTGGTTCAGCTCGACGCCGCCGCGGTGACCGCCTCGGAAAAATTGCTGGAGCTGCAGCTGGATGGCCAAGCCATCACCGCCACCCAGGCCAAGGTCGATGCCCTGGAGGATGGCGACAGCGTGTGGTACGGCAATCTCGGTCCGCGTGCCGGCACCCGCGCACGCACGCTCTCGGGCGTAGACCCGCTGAACTCGGCCATCTTGGTGCGCAGCGGCGACACCGTGACCGGCACGATTCGCTACGCCGGCAAGCTCTACCGCCTGCGTCCGCTGGCCGATGGCCGCCACGTGCTGGTGCAGGTGGATGAGCAACGCATGCCGCAGGAGCATCCGGCCGACTACAGCCTGCTGCCGAAGTTCGACATGCCCGGCATTGTCGCGTGACGGCTGCCGCCGCCTCATCAGGTAGCCCGGCCACCATTCGCGTGCTGGTGGTGGCCACCAACAAGGCCGTGACCGCTTACGGCGGCAACATGCAATCGCTGGTGCAACTGGCGGTGGCCGAAGCCAATCAGGGCTACATCAACAGCAATGTCGGCATTACCTTGCAGCTGGCGCGCTACGAGACCACCAGCTACACCGAGACCGGCAACTTCACGACCGATCTGCAGCGTTTCCGCGTGACCAACGACGGCTACATGGACAGCATCCACACCAGCCGCAACACCTACACGGCCGATGTGGGAGTCATCGTGCTGGACAACAGCAGCTACTGCGGCCTGGCGTCGGGTATCGGCTCGAACGCCGCGAGCGCATTTGCGTCGGTGTACTGGGATTGCGCCACCGGCTACTACAGCTTCGCCCATGAAATCGGGCATCTGCAAAGCGCACGCCACGACGCCACCAACGACCCGAGCACCTCGCCGTACGCGTATGGCCACGGCTACCGCTACGGCAACAGCTGGCGCACCATCATGGCCTACGACTGCACCAGCGGCTGCCCGCGCCTGAACTACTGGTCCAACCCGAACATCAGCTACAACGGCGTGCCCATGGGCAATGCCAGCACCGCCGACAACCAACGCGTGCTGGTCAACACCAAGGCCACGATCGCCGCCTTCCGTTGAGTGGTTGCTGACCGATCCAAGCCCGGCCCGGCACCGCAAGTGCCGGGCTTTTTAGCTACACCTGCGCGCATGGATCGCGCAGACTAGGCGCATCGCCGGTGACTGCCGGCCCTGTCCTGTCGAGCGGAGCTCTCATGTCCATGTCCCTGCGTCATGCGCTTGTGTTCCTGGCCGCGCTGACGGTTGCCGGATGCAAGCAGCAACCGGCCGACCCTGTCGCCACGCAACCCAAACCTGCCGTGAGCGCACCGGCGCCGCCCCCCGGCGGCGACGCGCAAGCCCGCGCGCTGCAGGCGCTCGAAGCCCGCTTGCAGGGCGACAACGCGTACCCGGATCACTGCATCAGCATCATGGCCGAGGACGACGATGCGCCTGCGCCGGACACGTTCGATTTTGCGGTGCGCGAACGCCATGGCGACGGCTGCCCTGGCGACCCGCAGACCAGCCCGGTACGCGACCGTTTCCGTGTGCAGGCCGATGGCACGCTGCTGTGGTACGACGTGGTGAATGCCGATTTTGTCGACTACGCCGAGCGTGCGCGAAGCCTGCAGTAATGCGGCGCGACCATGATTGATTGGCACGCCTGACGATGCTGCGCGTCTCTATCGGCAAGCGCTGTTGATCCATCGCTGCATAGCCGCGCGTCTGTGGCCTCAGGCGCGCTTTCGGTCTTGCTGTGCGCCTTGCGTGCAGCACTGCGTCGCTGCGCCTTGCCATGGCAGGCACGGGATCGGCCGCGTTACAGCGCCAACTGCTCCAGCGACACGCCATCGGCATCCACGCGCAAGACCGAGCCTTGCTCGTACCAGTCGCCCAGCACGATGCGCGTGCAGGTGTGACCACCGGCCTGCAAGGTATGGATGGCAGGGCGATGGGTGTGGCCGTGGATCAGCCGATCCAGGCCGTAACGCACGAAGGTGGCTTCCACCTCGGCCGGCGAGACGTCGGTGACGGTTTCGAAGCGCGACTGGTCGCCCTGCTTGAGTTCTGCATGCCGCGCCTGGCTTGCCGCGCGCGCCTGCTGCGCGAACGCGACGCGTGCGGCCAGCGGCTGGGCCAGGAATTGCGCCTGGAACACCGGGTCGCGCGTCTGCGCGCGGAAGGCCTGGTAGGCCGTGTCGTCGGTGCACAGCAAATCGCCGTGCATCAGCAGCGTGGTGTGCCCGTACAGATCGATCACGGTGGGGTCGGGCAGGATCCGGAAGCCCGCCCGCTGCGCGTAGGTTTCGCCCACCAGGAAGTCGCGGTTGCCGGCCATGAAGAACACCGGCACGCCGGAATCCGCCACTGCATGCAGGGCCACCGCCACTGCATCGGCGGCGGTGGACGGGGTGTCGTCGCCGATCCAGGCTTCGAACAGATCGCCCAGGATGTAGAGCGCGTCGCTACCGGGGACCTGCGTGCGCAGGAATTCCAGGAACAACTCGGTGATCGCCGGCCGGGCCGGATCCAGATGCAGGTCGGAAATGAACAGGGTCGTCATTGCGCCATTGTACGGCGGCAGCGCGGGGCGGTCAGGGGCGGGGACAGGAATTCGGGTTGCGAGATTCGGGTCAGGATTCAAAGATCATGCAGGCGTGGCGTTCGTGAACATTGCTCGGCGCCAGAGCGTTACGCGCAGCCGCTTTCATGCAAGAGCGAAAACGCAGCGCGCCCCCTCTCCCTGCGGAGAGGGGGAGGGGTGAGGATACGCGGCGAAGCCACACGCTGAGGCGGCACGCTGTGTGTTTCTTTATCAGCAACAGTCGATCGTGCAAAAACAGTCGACGATAAGTGCATGAGGCTTGGTCGTACCCTCATCCGACCCTGCGGGCACCTTCCCCCCATGACGGAGGACAATGTCCCGCTGGGAGAAGGGTCAGGCGAAGCCGCGCTGCTGCCTGCTTGGTTCCGTCCCGGTTGCTCGTCCGTCCGTCTGTCCGCCTGCCGGTCCGTAAGCCGCGTTCCGCCATTGGCTAGCGCTTACCCCAACACCACCGGCAACCCCCACAACGACAGGCTGGCCAGCAGCACGCCGATCAGCGTGGCGGCCAGCACGTCGCTGGGATAATGCAGCCCCAGCACCACCCGCGAGAGCGCCACGCCTGCCGAAAACGGCACCAGCAAGGGGGCCAGCCAGGGGTAGTAGGCCAGCGCCACGATGCTGAAGGACACCGCGTGCAAGGTATGGCCGGAGGGGAAACTGAACTCGTCCAGCGGCGCCACCCATGCGCGAATACGCACGTCCGCCGCATACGGGCGCGGGCGGCGGGTCCAGCGTTTGAGCGCCTTGTACAACGTCAATGCAAGCACGCCGGTGGCGGCCATATGCGCCGATGCGCGCACGCCGTCCATGCCGTCGAGCACCACCAACAACCCCATCAGGGCGTACCAGAACACGCCGTCGCCCAGCCGGCTGATGGTGGCGAAGACGCGTCGTACCGGGTTGCGTCGGCACCAGAGATTGGCGCGTCGGCACCAGCGCGCTTCGTGGCCGCGCAAGACCTCAAGCCGCGTTGACGACATAACGCCCCCGTGCAGCGCTGATTCCCAGCAACAAGGCCTCGAAGTCGGAGACCACATTGTCTGGATGCAATTTCTTCATCGCCTGCGCCGCCGCCGTGCCCATGCGCTGGCGCAACGCGTCGTCTTCGGTGAGCGCGACGGCGGCCTGGATGAAGGCCTCATCGGTTTCCACCGCCGCGCCGGTATGGCCGTTGCGCAGATATTCGCGCGCCGCCCCGTAATCGAAGGCGACCGTCGCCACGCCGCTGGCCATCGCTTCCAGCGTCACATTGCCGAAGGTTTCGCTGCGGCTGGGGAACAGGAACAGATCACCGCTGGCGAAGTGACGCGCCAAGGCATCGCCACGCTGGACGCCGCAGAAAATGAAGTCCGGATTGTCGTGCGCAAGCTTCTCGCGCGCCGGGCCATCGCCCACCCATACGAAGCGTGCCTTGGGGCGGATCTGCTGCAGTTTGCGAAAGGCGCGCACGGCCAGCGGCAGATTCTTTTCGCTGGCGATGCGCCCCACATAGATGGCGGCAAAGCCTTCGCCTTCGATGCCCCAATCGGCGCGCAATGCGACATCGCGGCGGTTCGGATCGAATTGCTGGCTGTCCACTGCGCGCGCCAGCAATTGCACGCGTTCGAAGCCATCATTGCGCAGGAACTGCTGCAGCTCGCGCGTGGGCACCAGGGTGGCGTCGGCCTGGTTGTGGAAGCGCCGCATCCAGCGCAACGCGGTGCCCTGCAGCCAGGCAGCCCCGTAATCGGGCAGGTATTCGTCGAAGCGGGTGTGGAAGCCGGTGGCGACCGGAATGCCAAGCCGGCGGGCTGCGCGCATTGCCGACCAGCCCAGGGGGCCTTCCGTGGCCACATAGATCGCGTCCGGTTGCGTACTGCGCCAATGACGGAGGAGGCGTTGCGTGGCCGGCAGGCCAAATTTCAATCCCGGGTAGCGCGGCAGCGATGCGCCACGCACCAGCAGCGCATCGGTCGGCGCGGTATCGGCGCTCTGGCGTGGCCGCACCACATCCACCTGATGTCCACGCGCGCGCAGACCGGTTTCCAGACCGTGCACGGTCAACGCAACACCGTTGACCTCGGGGGGATAGGTTTCGGTAACGATCGCGTAGCGCATGCCCGTTCTCCCATTTTGACTAGCTTCCGGGAGCGCGATGGCATTGATGTTGCGCCGATAAGACGTGGCGGTGACAGCTGTGACGGGAATGGAGAATCGGGAATCGGGAATCGCAAAGGCAGCGTGTTGCACCGGTTCGGCGCCATCGACACCACTCAGAAACTTCTAAGAGCCCCGTGGCGGGCTATTCCCGATTCCGATTCCCGCCTGAGGCCGCAGGCCTCAGGTCACAAACGGTTTGAACGCAATTCCCAGCCCGGCCATGCTGTCGACTTCGCCGATCAGGTCGGCGCGCAGCAGCGGGCGCGAGTCGATCCAGCTTTGCGACAGGATCAACGACAACCGGGTGTCGTCGGCGGTGAGTTCCAGGGTCGGGATCGGGTCGGACTCATGCGCGCGGTGCAGCAACACCGCCAGTCGCAGCAGTGCGGCCTTGCGTCGGGTCGGCAGCAGCAGGCGGTCGGGCAGCGCATCGAAGGCGGTCTTGGGCACATTGCGCCGGTGCGTGCGCACCAGCGAGGCCAGCACCTGCTGTTCCTGCCGCGAAAAACCCGCGATATCCGAGTGTTCCAGGATGTAGCTGCCGTGCACGTGGTACTGGCTGTGCGCAATGATCAGCCCCAGCTCGTGCAGTCGCGCGGCGCGGCGCAGTACCTGCGCGTCGTCGCCATCCAGTTGCCAGGATTCGCAGACCTGGTCGAACAGGCGGCAGGCGGTGGCTTCCACGCGCTGCGCCTGTATTTCGTCGATGCCGTAGCGTTGCATCAGCGAGGTCACCGAACTGTCGCGCGGGTCGTTTTCGCCGCCGCGGCCAAGCATGTCGTACAGGATGCCTTCGCGCATCGCCGCCTTGCTGACCATCAGTTTCTCCAGCCCCAGCGCCTGGAACGCAGCTTCCAGCACCAAGATGCCACCGGCGATGATGGGCCGCCGTTCGGCGGCCAGACCGGGCAGCTGGATGTCTTCGATGTGCTTGGCCTTGAGCAACTCCTCGCGCAGCGCCGGCAGCGCCTGCGCCGTGATCGCCCCCTTGGTCAGCTTCATTGCAGCGCACATCTCGCCGATGGCCTTGTGCGTGCCGGACGAGCCGATCGCCTCATGCCAGCCCAGCGCCTTGTACTGACCGGCGAACTGCTGGAACTCGGCGCCGATCTCGGTCAGCGCGTCCTTCCATTTCTTCTTCGACAATTTGCCGCCCGGGAAAAACCGCCGCGTGCTGGCAATGCATCCGGCCTGCAGACTCTCGCGTTCCAGCGTCTGAAACCCGCGGCCGATGATGAACTCGGTCGAGCCGCCGCCGATGTCGATCACCAGCCGGCGTTGGTCGGGCTTGGGCGGTTGCGCATGCGCCACGCCCAGATAGATCAGGCGTGCTTCCTCGCGCCCGCTGACCACTTCGATCGCATGACCCAGCGCGGTTTCGGCCGGCATCAAAAACGCTTGCGGCGAACGCAGCTGACGCACCGTGTTGGTCGCTAGCGCACGCACGCGTAGCGAAGGCACGTCGCGAATGCGCTGGCCAAACCGCGCCAGGCATTCCAGTGCGCGCTGACGCGCTTCATTGGAGAGCCCACCTTTGCCATCCAGGCCATCGGCCATGCGCACGGTCTCGCGCAGGCGATCGACGACACGCAGCTGACCCATCAGGTAGCGCGCAATGACCATGTGGAAACTGTTGGAGCCTAGGTCGATGGCGGCGAGAAAATCGCCATCGCGCAGGGGCGGAATCGTGGGGGAGGGCATTGGCATGGCCGCATGGTAGCCGATGGGCTGTTGGCCACGTGAGAGGCCATGCGTGCGCCCAGCTGCAGGCGCACGCGCTCGGTATTGGAAGCGCTGGGGGCGGACGGCTGGTCGCCGTGATGGGCATGCCGCATGCCTGCGCAAGCGGCTTGCCACCTTGGTTGCTGCAGTGAGCGCTCAGATCCGCTCGAGCAAGGTCATCTGCGCCGAATGCGCCGGCTCGCCTGGGGCGGGAGTGCGCTTGTGGTACACGCCCTCGGCGTCCAGCTCCCAGGCGCTGACGTTGTCGTCCAGATAGTTCTGCAGCACTTCGCGGTAGACGCGCTTGGCCAGGTCCGGTTCCAGGATCGGGAAGCAGGTCTCCACCCGCCGCAGCAGATTGCGTTCCAGCCAGTCGGCACTGGCGCAGTACAACTCGGCAGCGCCGTCGTTGCCAAACCAGTACACGCGGCTATGTTCCAGAAAGCGGCCCACGATCGAACGCACGCGGATGTTGTCGGACACGCCTGGCACCCCGGGACGCAGCGTGCAGGCCCCGCGCACGATCAGATCGATCTGCACCCCGGCCTGCGACGCCGTGTACAACGCACGCACCACCTGCGGTTCGTTGAGGGCGTTCATCTTGGCGATGATGCGGCCCGGGCGACCCTTGCGGGCCAACCGTGTCTCCCGATCGATCCGCTTCAACACCCCCGCATGCAGCGTAAATGGCGACTGCAGCAACTGGTCCAGCTTCATGCGCGGCGCAAGCCCGGACAACTGCTGGAACAGCATGTGCACATCGTTGCCGATCTCGGCATCGGCGGTGATCAGGCTGATGTCGGTATACAGGCGCGCGGTGCCGCTGTGGTAATTGCCGGTGCCCAGGTGTACGTAGCGTTTGAGCTTGCGGCCCTCGCGCCGCACGATCAGCAGCATCTTGGCGTGGGTCTTGAAGCCGACCACGCCGTAGACCACCTGCACGCCGGCTTCCTGCAGTTTGTCGGCCAGGCCCAGGTTGGCTTCTTCGTCGAAGCGCGCACGCAATTCCACCACCACGGTGACGTCCTTGCCGTTGCGCGCGGCCAGAATCAGCGCATCGACAATCAACGAATCCTTGCCGGTGCGATACAGCGTCTGCTTGATCGCCAGCACGTTCGGGTCGACTGCGGCCTGGCGGATGACATCCAGCACCGCGGTAAACGCATCGAAGGGGTGATGCAGCAACACATCGCCTTTTTTGACGATCTCGAAGATGCCCTCGCTGTCGCGCAAGGTGCGCGGATTGAACGATGGGTACTTGAGTTCGGGGCGCTGCACCAGGTCATAGACCTGCGTGACGCGGCTCAGATTGACTGGCCCAGTGATGCGATACACCGCGTTCTCGTTCAGGCCGAAATTCTGCAACAAGGTGCGCAGGATCGGTGCCGGGCAATCGTGCGCGATCTCCAGCCGCACCGCCGGCCGGTAGCCGCGCGTGACCAATTCGTCGCGCAGGGCCAGCGCCAGGTTTTCGACTTCTTCCTCGTCCACCACCAGCTCGGAATTACGGGTGACGCGGAACTGGTACGAGCCCATCACCTGCATGCCCGGGAACAGCTCGTCGACGAATTCGGACAACACCGACGACAGGAACACGAAGCTCTGCGTGCCCTCCGGCGACAGGCTTGCCGGCAGCTGGATGATGCGGGGCAGCGAACGCGGCGCGCGCACGATGGCCAGATGCCCGGCGCGACCGAACGCGTCCTGGCCTTCCAGCACCACCACGATGTTCAAGGTCTTGTTGAGGATCTTCGGGAACGGGTGCGCCGGGTCCAGGCCCAGCGGCGACAGCACCGGCATGATCTCGTTGCGGAAATACGCACGCAGCCAACGTTTCTGGCGCGCCGTCCATGCCGAGCGACTGAGCACCGCAACGCCTGCGTCTTCCATCGCCGGCCGCAGCACCTCGTTCCACGCGTGGTATTGCTGCTCGACCAACTTGGCGGCGCGATCGTGCACCGCGTTGAGGATGGCGGTCGGGCTCAGCCCGTCCGGTGCCGGCGGCAGTCCGAACTCCTGTGCGTGCCGCACGGTGGCCGCGCGGATCTCGAAGAACTCGTCCAGGTTGGTGCACGAGATGCACAGGAAGCGCAGCCGTTCCAGCAATGGCACCTGCTCGTCGAGCGCCTGCGCCAGCACCCGGAAATTGAAGTCCAGCTGCGACAGCTCTCGGTTGATGTACAGCGCCGGATCACGCAACGGATCGGTGGCGACGTCGTCGCCGGGTGTGATGTCGTGCAGTTCTTTGGCGTGGCCCATGGAATCGATCGTCAAGACGGGTTGTGTAATTGCCTGGTGCGCGCAACGCAGGCAATGCGGCGCGTGGCAGACGCGTCCATCGCAGCGCGCTGCGGCGCGCACTGACTACATATCACGCCGAGCGTGACAGTGGCACCGATTGCTCGCGCTGCACGACGCGCGCCGGTACGAAATGACACGAGAATTCGCTGCCGCGCCCCACTTCGCTTTCGATGTCCAGGCGCGCCTGATGCAGCCCCAGGATGTGCTTGACGATCGACAGCCCCAGCCCGGTGCCGCCGCTCTCGCGCGAGCGGCTGCTGGAGACGCGGTAGAAGCGTTCGGTGATGCGCGGCAGGTGCGAGGCGGGAATGCCATAGCCGGTGTCGCGCACTGCCAGCGCCGCACCATCGCCTTCGCGCACGAAACGGATCGTCACCGTGCCGCCGCCGGGCGTGTAGCGCACCGCATTGGTCACCAGATTGGAAAACGCACTGTGCAGCTCCTTGTTGGAGCCGAGCAGGTCCACGCCGGCCTCGTCGATCACCTCCACGGTATGGCGGCCCTGGCTGTGCGCCTCGGCCTCGCGGCGCAAGGTCGACAGCATCGGCGCCATCGCCACGTGTTCTTCGCCGAGTTCTTCCTGCGATTCCAGCCGCGAGAGCGTCAACAGGTCTTCGACCAGCTGCGCCATGCGTTGGGATTGCTTGCGCATTTCCGCCAGCATCGGGCCCGAATCGGGGAAATCTTCCGGGTCGAGCATGTCCAGATAACCGTGCACCACCGTCAGCGGGGTGCGCAGTTCATGCGAGACGTTGGCCACGAAATCGCGGCGCACCTGTTCCAGCCGCAGCAGCTTGCTGACATCGCGCGCCACCAGCAGCCAGTAGTCGTCGGAGTAGGGAATCAGGCGCAGATTCAGGCGCAGATCCGGGTCTGCCGGCGAGGCGGCATCCAGCATCGGCTCGGCATTGCGCCCGGCCGCCAGCCAATGCGCCAGCGGCAACGGCTGCAGCCGCTCCACGATCGACACGCCCATGTCGCCGGGATGGTGCAGGCCGAGCAAGCCGCCGGCCGCCTTGTTGAACCACTGCACGCGCTGGCTGTTGCGATCCACGACCACCACCGCATCCGGTAGCGCCTGCGCCGCCGCGCGGTAGGTGCGCAACATTTCGATCAGGCGCCGCTTGCGCGCGCGCATTTCGGCCTGGCTGCGATACAGCAGCCGGTCCAGTTCGTTCCAGGCGCCGATCCCGGCCGCCGGCTCGGCACGCTGGCGTGCGGTCAGCCGCCGCAGCACCTGGCGCAGCCGCCAGTAATGCCAGGCCAGCACGCCCAGGGCGGTGAGCGTCAGCGCCATCCACACATGCCCGATCAGCACGCCGGCGACGACGGCAGCGCCCAACAACAGCGCGAGGGTGCCGAGCGTCTTGAGCCAGGCGGAACGGATGTGTTGAGGCATGGAAGGCGTTACCACAAAGCGTCAGGTAGGCAGCCACCCGGCCGGACTGTGGCCGGGTGGCTTTGCGGCACGTCAGGTCGCCGAAGAAAAACGATAGCCGGAGCCACGTACGGTCTGCACCATGTTTTCCAGCCCGAACGGTTCCAGCGTCTTGCGCAGGCGGCGGATATGCACGTCGATGGTGCGCTCTTCCACATACACGCTGCCGCCCCAGACATGGTCCAGTAGCTGGGTACGCGTATACACGCGCTCGGGGTGTGTCATGAAAAAGTGCAGCAGCCGATATTCGGTCGGGCCGATCGGCACCGGTGCATCGCCAGCGAACACCCGGTGCGCGGCGCCGTCGATGCGCAGCTTGCCTACCGCCACGCTACCGTCTTCGTCGTCTTCGCGGGTGCGCCGCATCACCGCGCGGATGCGTGCCAGCAGCTCGCGCGCCGAGAACGGCTTGACCACATAATCGTCGACGCCGGCTTCCAGGCCGCCGACGCGGTCGTTTTCTTCGCCGCGCGCGGTGAGCATGATGATCGGAATCTCGCGGGTCAGCTGCTCCTTGCGCCAGCGCCTTGCCAGGTCCAGCCCGCTGGTGCCTGGCAACATCCAGTCCAGCAAGATCAGGTCCGGCACGCGGTCGGCGATGGCGGTTTGCGCCTCGCGGGCATCGCCGGCATGGATGGGCTCGAACTCGCCTTTGCGCAGCGCGAACGCCACCATGTCGCGGATCGCGGGTTCGTCATCGACGATCAGAATGCGTTTCTGCACGCGGGGCTTACCGTCTGGCTTTGGTTGATCGCCAGTAGACTACGGTTTTGTGACTCTAATGTGACATCGTCGGCGGCGCCTGCGCGGCGGCAACGACCCGTGAAGCGGTCTGCGCAGTTTCGTTACCGGCAGGCGGCCGTCCGACACCCTGCTGCCGTGAAGAGCCGGCAACGCGTCAGCGATCAGCGCGTGGACAAATCCGGGTCGCGGATGCCCTGGCGACGCAGCTCCAGCACGGTTGGGGTGATCGCGGCGATGCGCGCGTCCACGCGCGCCCGTGTCACATAGTCGAGATCTTTCTTTTTCAGTGCTTCCAGCTGGATCAGCGCCTGTTCGGCGCGACCGTTCAAGAACGCCGCTTCCGCATACGCCTCGCTGGCGCGCAATTGGTCGCCGGACAGCTCGCAAGCACGGGCGTAGCTCTGTTGCAGCAGCGGGTCGTCGCTGCTCCGGTGCAACAACGGCTCCAGCACCTGGCGCGCGCGCTGGCCGGACTCCTTGCTGGCCTGCTCGTTGAGCGCAGTGGCATAGGTCAGCGCGACCGCGCGGTTGTTCGGCAATTGCTTGAGCAGCGCATCGAAGCGGGCATTGGCCGCTTCTCGCGGACCTATGCGCGCCTGCGCCTCGCTCAGGCCCAACGCCAGCCATAAGTTGTCCGGATGTGCCTCGAGCAGGCTGGTCAGCTCGGCCACCGGCTCGCCCGGCCGCCCGCCGCTGTTGCGCAGCCGCGCCAGCGCCAGGCCATAGCGCTGCGGATCGCTCAAGCCTTGTTTGGCGCTGCGACGCAGGTTTTCGTACTCGCGAATGGCCGCATCCGGCGTGGCTGCGCTGAGCACGCGCAGGCGCTCCTTGGCCCAATCGAAGCCCTGCTGGTCGGCGCCGCGGCTGAGCGCATCCACCGGCAACCGCAGCGCGTAAGGGAGCAGCGCGTTGCCATTGCGGCTGAGCGGCTCCGACAGCGACGGGTCGGCCGGGTCTACGCGCTCCTGGCGCGTCCCGCCCGGCACCGAGGTCGTCAGCACCACGGTGTTCTTCTTCATCTGTTCGGCGCGCGACTTGGCTTCGCTGATGCGGGTGACGGTCACCGGGTGGGTCTGCAGGAAATCCGGCGCGCTGTAGCCACCCTCGTTGGCGCGCATCGCCACCGACATGCGCTCGAAGAAGCCGGCCATCGCATCCACGTCGTAGCCGCTGCGCGCCAACGTGCGGATGCCCAGCCGGTCGGCTTCGGATTCGTTGGAGCGGGTGTAGTCGATCTGGCGCTGCTGCATCAGCCCCATCGCGCTGGTGATGGTGGCCATGGTGGCGTCGCCCTTGGAGTTGCCGCCGGCCTGCTGCGCTGCCACCACCGCCGCCAGCATGCCGAGCAGGATCGGAATCTGGTCACGTTCCGCACGCTCCACTCCACGCAGCACGTGCTGCTGGGTGACGTGGGCGATTTCGTGCGACAGCACCGCCGCCACTTCGTCCTCGTGCTCGGCGGTCAACACCAGCCCGGCATTGACGGCGATGTAGCCGCCCAACGTGGCGAATGCATTGATCTGGCGGTCGCGCAGCATGAAGAACGTAAACGGTTGCTGCGGTTGGTCGCTGTTGGCGCCCAGCCGGGTGCCCATGGTCTGCAGCCAATCGGTGATCAGCGGGTCGTCCAGCACGTAGTCGTAGTTGCGCAGCTCGGCCAGCATCATCCGGCCGTATTCGGCCTGGCGGGCGGGGGTCAGCAACTCGCCGGCCGACGAACCGATGTCGGGAAGGCGGCTTTCCTGTGCAGGTGCCACACCGATGGCAACGGCCAGCGTGAGCGCAGTGGCGAGCGGTAGCAGGCGCAAGTGGAACTCCCAGGTGGTGCGCGGAGCATGCGGGCAGCCCGGCGCAGAGGCGTGAATCGTCGGTTAACCCACAGTGTTGCGGTGACGACGTGGAAATTCCAGTCGCCCGGTACCATGTGTCAGACCTCACACCAACCACGGAGTTTCCCGTGAGCCAAGACCATACCGATCAGGACGCGGCCTCCGGCCCGCAGATCACCCTGTATTCCTCCGCCATCTGCCCGTATTGCGTGGCGGCCAAGAACTTCCTCAAGAGCAAGGGCAAGACCTGGACCGAGGTGCGGATCGACCTGGACCCGGCCGAGCGCGACAAGATGGTCGCCCTGGCCAAGCGCACCAGCGTGCCGCAGATCTTCGTCGGCGACGTCCATGTGGGTGGCTACGACGACATGATGGCCATGCATCGTGCCGGCAAGCTCGAGCCGCTGCTGGCCGGCAGCGCGGGCGGCCAGGCATGAGTGGTTCCGACGAGGGCAGCGCCGACCGCCTGCGCGAGTTCACGCAATTCCGCCAGCGCATGAACCAGCGCATCCTGGCCGAGCCGAACCAGGTGGTGCGGCGGTTCTTCGCGCTGGACACGCAGACCTACCAAGCCGGCGCGCTGGACGTGAAGACCAAGGAACTGCTCGGCCTGGTCGCCTCGATGGTGCTGCGCTGCGACGATTGCATCAGCTATCACGTGGCTCAGTGCAAGGAAGCCGGCGTGAGCCGGGAAGAGTTCTTCGAGACCTTCTCGGTCGGCCTGGTGGTCGGCGGCTCCATTGTCATCCCGCATCTGCGCCGCGCGGTGGATTTCCTGGACCAGCTCGAAGGCGGCGCGCAGGCGCCGGCTCAGCACGCACACGACTGAGCGTGTTGCTGCGGCGCGCACGTGTGGATCGGGGTTCGTCAAAGCCAGTAACGCACGCGCCGCCCACCGAGGCGGCGCGTGCGTTCGGGCACTTGCACTCTTAGACCAAGGTCGGTTTGGGCGCCTTCACCGGCATCGGGCATAATTGCCCCTGAAACCTCCTTGCGCCGCTTTGCCGGGTATTGCGGCTGGCGCTCCCCCCTTCAAGTTCGGAAACCCAACGTTATGACGCAGACAATCACGGTCATCCGCGGCGACGGCATCGGCCCGGAGATCATGGATGCCACGCTGTTCGTGCTCGACGCGCTGCAGGCTGGCCTGACCTACGAATACGCCGACGCCGGCCTGGTTGCGCTGGAAAAGCACGGCGATCTGCTGCCCGAGTCCACTCTGGCGTCGATCACCAAGAACAAGGTGGCGCTGAAAAGTCCGCTGACCACGCCGGTCGGCGAGGGTTTCAGCTCGATCAACGTCGCCATGCGTCGCAAGTTCGACCTGTACGCCAACGTGCGTCCGGCCAAGTCGTTCCCGAACACCAAGTCGCGTTTTGCCGACGGCGTTGACCTGATCACGGTCCGCGAAAACACCGAAGGTGCGTATCTGAGCGAAGGCCAGACGGTGTCCGAGGATGGCGAGACCGCGTTCTCCGGCACCCGGATCACCCGCAAGGGCTCCGAGCGCATCGTGCGCTACGCCTTCGAGCTGGCCAAGAGCACCGGCCGCAAGAAGGTCACCGCCGTGCACAAGGCCAACATCATCAAGTCGACTTCGGGCCTGTTCCTGAAAGTGGCACGCGATGTGGCCGCGCAGTATCCGGAAATCGAATTCCAGGAAATGATCGTCGACAACACCTGCATGCAGCTGGTGATGCGTCCCGAGCAATTCGACATCATCGTGACCACCAACCTGTTCGGCGACATCATCTCCGACCTGTGCGCCGGTCTGGTCGGCGGCCTGGGCCTGGCGCCGGGCGCCAACATCGGTCTGGACGCGGCGATCTTCGAAGCCGTGCACGGCTCGGCGCCGGATATCGCAGGGCAGGGCAAGGCCAACCCGTGCGCGCTGCTGCTGGGCGCGGCGCAGATGCTGGACCACATCGGTCAGCCGCAGAATGCCGAGCGCCTGCGCGAAGCCATCGTCGCCACCCTGGAAGCCAAGGATTCGCTGACCCCCGACCTGGGCGGCACCGGCAACACCATGGGCTTCGCCAAGGCCATCGCCAGCCGCCTCTGAGCGCACTGGGTGATCGCACAAAAAGAATGGGCGCCTAGGCGCCCTTTCTTTTTCTCGGGATTCGTCTTGAGCCGTCCTCGGCCATCGAGCGCAGGGAAACGCTTTTGCGATTCCCAATTCCCAATTCCCAATTCCCCACTCAATTGCGCGACTGCAGCTTCGACAGCAGGCGCAGGAACTCGATGTACAGCCACACCAGCGTCACCATCAGGCCGAATGCGCCGTACCACTCCATGTGCTTGGGCGCTCCGTGCTCGACGCCGCTCTCGATGAAGTCGAAGTCCAGCACCAGGTTCAATGCCGCCACCACCACCACGAACAGGCTAAAACCAATGCCGATCAGGCCCGAGTCGTGGATGAAAGGGATGCGCACACCGAACAAGCCGAGCACGATGGTCGCCAGATATACCAGCGCGATGCCGCCAGTGGCTGCGACCACACCCAGCTTGAAGTTCTCGGTGGCCTTGATCATGCCGCTGCGGTACGCGAACAGCAGCGCGAACAGGGTGCCGAAAGTGAGCAGGACGGCCTGGAACACGATGCCGTTGAAGCGTGCTTCGTACACCGCCGAGATCGAGCCGAGGAAGAAGCCTTCGATCAGTGCGTACAGCGGCGCCGTAATCGGTGCCCAGGTCGGCTTGAGGCTGGTGGCCAGTGCGAACACCAGGCCGCCGATCGCGCCGGCGATCATGTAGATACGCGCGACGGGCAGCGGCGTGCCATCGGCGCCGATCGATTGCGACCAGGCGAAGGCGGCCGTGATCACCGCCATCAGCAACAACGCGCCGGTCTTGTTGACCGTGCCGTTGAGGGTCATCGCCTGGCCGTCGCGGGTGACGACCGAGCCGGAGCCGGAGTCGAGGAATGTGGATTCCCGAAGGGCAGGGTTACCGCTACGCATGCGTGTTCTCCATGAAAATAGTGCTCACCCTACTGGCGAACGTTGTTGCGAGGATAGCTGATCGGTCAAGTTGCACAGGGTGATTGACAGCGAGGCCAATCGTTCCCAAAATAGCCGACCTTTCGAGCCTTCGGGATTGAAAGGTCCCGCCGGGGTATAGCGCAGTCTGGTAGCGCGCCTGCTTTGGGAGCAGGATGTCGGGGGTTCGAATCCCTCTACCCCGACCATTCCGAGCTTTCGACGGCGTGGGAATGCGAAGTTCGGTCCGGGCGCCCGTAGCTCAACCGGATAGAGCACCGGCCTTCTAAGCCGGCGGTTACAGGTTCGAGTCCTGTCGGGCGCGCCATCGGCGGTACGGTAGGAAGCAGGTTTTCAGTGGTGGCTGTAGCTCAGCTGGTTAGAGTACTGGATTGTGATTCCAGATGTCGGGGGTTCGAGTCCCCTCAGCCACCCCACTGATGACGAGAAATTGCAGGTATGTTTGACCCGATGTGTCACAGGGTGTTGCAACAAAGCAAAAATGCACATACAATGTGCGACCAGTTTCAGGGCCGTTAGCTCAGTTGGTAGAGCAGTTGACTCTTAATCAATAGGTCCAAGGTTCGAATCCTTGACGGCCCACCAATTAAAACAGCCACTTAGCGCAAGCCAAGTGGCTGTTTTTCTATGTGCCGGGAAAATTGCCGGGAAAATTGCATGCCGATCATCGTTCAGATACCGAAAACTGGCGTCGAGTGGACGGCGTTGTCAGTGGCCTTTGCCATCTTCGTTTTCCTCTGGAACGTCGCCGCCCAAAGGCGCGCACGGCGCGCAGCTGGACGTGTGCTCGCTGCTGTTGTCGAGCTCGAGCTTCAAATCGTCAGTCGGGTTGCAGAGAGTGTTAGCGACTATGTGGCGACAAAGTCCTATGTATCTAGCGGATCAATTTTAGGTCCCCGTAACGACGCATTCTTGGAGGGAAGGCGTGATGCGCTCGACCTGCCAATGATGCGCAGAGACGCCTCACAACTCTCGCAGCTTCCTCATCAGCTGACGCAAGCGCTCGCAGACTGCTTAAGCCACATGACCAGCCTCAAGTCAGCCATCGATGTGATGGTGCTCTCAGACGGATCGTTGGGCTTCGATTCAGGCAATCGACCTTCTCCCGCCGTAACTGCTAAGCAGATGCTGAAGGCATGTGCTGACCTACACGATTCAGCTCGACTGGCAAAAGAGTGGGCAACGGCGGTACGCACCGGCGAGGCTGGAACAATCAGGGATCACCTGAACCGGCTCGATCAATGGTGGTGGGAAAATCGCCCAAGTTGGCTTTAGGGCGATTGCCTACGAGCTACCTGCGTCTGGGGGGCTGAACCACTGGTACGTCATGTGTGTACCTGTTGGTCATCTGCTGCGTCGCATGACCGGCGGCCTCCTGCTTGTCGGCGCGGGTACCGGCGGTGTCGGTGATTCCCCGATGCTTCAGTCCATGCAAGCTGAATCGCAGTTCAGCTGTGATGACCCCATCCTTGATGGCGAGCGCGATCATTCGTTGCCAAGCACTGTCGAGCGCTGACTTGCTCAAGGGGGTGCCCGATTGATTCACCAGAAGCCGGCGCTGTCCCGGTTTCATATGCAGAGGGCGCCCATGGGCGTTCATCGTTCGTTGCCGATAGGCCGCCAACCAGGCCCAGGCGTGGCGCAGGTCATCGTTCCAGGCAGTAACCGTGTCACGAGAGCCTTTGCGCCGGCTGCTCCGTATGCCCTCAGCCTCCGCGTGCGCATCAGTTAGGTCTGTGACCTCAACACCGCGCAGGCGCACGTTGTAGGCGAGCAACATCACCGCGTGGAGATAGGGCGGCACACTGCCGCGTGTATGCGCCTTGAGGCTGCCGCGTTCGAGCGCAAAGGCCAGCACGGTGGCGAATACATCAGATTCGGGCATGTTGTGCTCACCGCGCTCCTTCGCCTGGCGGACCCCCTTGGCAGGATTGTGCTCGCATAGGCCCATACGAATGCCCCAGCCGAAGGTGCGACGCAGGTAGCGCAAGACATGGTTGGCTTTGCTCGGGCGCGGTTCGATTGCGGGCTGCAGTTTGGTTGCTGGCCGACCTCCCGCGAGTGTTTCGACCAAGCGCTGCATCGCCGGCACGTTGATGCGCGCAATCTGCATCTTGCCGAGCAGCGAGCCATCCTTGAGCACATACGCAGTCGCTGTCTCGGCGCACCAGCGGTAATCCCGCTGTGTGTCCCTCGACAGCTCTGCAAATTCAGTGGACGCCTCGAAGCGTTCCGCGAGGTAAGCCAATGTGCCCCTGACCTCATTGCCCGCTGCGGCTTCAGCAATGCTGTGGAGCTCAGAAAGCCGGATATCAGCATGGGCGACCGTCCGCTTTCGCGGACGGCCTCCTTCTGGATGAGCTTCTAAGAGATACCAGCGGTTGTCTTCCCAATAGATACCCTTGGGAAGGGCTGCTTGGTCAATATGCGCTGGAATAGCCGGGTTGAACTTCCGTTTTCTACCGCGTCCCATCAGATCAGCTCCATTGTGTTTGTCGTTTCTCCCTGGGCGGTATGCAGGCCAAGCGCGGCGTTAAGCGCGTCCACGGTTGTCCAAATGCCGCCGCGACCGTCGTATCTGTAGCGAATGCCCTGATCGCGTGCCCATCGCATGACTGTCGATGCACGGGGAGCAGGGCCGGCCGGCGCGCAGAGGCGACGCAGATCCTCGAACGTGATCACCGGACTGCTCACGCGCCTCTCCCCTCGATCCACTCCCGCCTGTGTCTCCATTGCTCGCGCATTTCCACGACGAGCAAGTCAGCAGCGGCGTAGCCGCGCTGAGCGGCAATGCGAAGCCTCAGCTCTTGCACCTTGGCTGCATCCGTGTAGCCCTGCCGCAGCCAGTGACGTGCCTCGCAAGCCCTGCGGAATCCTTCCACATTTGCGCCATCGATCATCGCTGACGCGTGCCGGTGAAGCGCAGGCCCAGCTGCACGACGTTCTGCGCGCAGGGACGTGGCTGACGAGGGGTGCGGATGCGATGCGCACGCCGCCATTCGGTCATGGCCAACTCGAAGCTGGGGTGCTTTTGTGTGCGCCCACACACACACTCGATGAAGTGCCCACCGCCTGCCTCGGGGCGGCGGGCATCGAGCATATGGCGAGCCAAGTGCCCGTTCGTGCAGGGTGGCAAAGGACTATCGTGGTTGACCTGACGTTGCGTCATAGCCCCTCCTGGCCCAACGCGCGCTCGGCATCCCGCAGATGCTGCGCGGTGTCGGAGTCGATCCGGTCCAACGCCTGGGCGATGGTGTAGCCCATTTCGGCCAGCCAGTCGTGGCGATTCAGCACCAGAGCGGCTGTGAGCGACTCCCCGGTGGACAAGGGGCCAGGCTCTCCCAAACGCGCTGCGGCGCGCGCAATCTCGATTGTGCGCTGCAGGTTCATGGCTGCGTCCTCCACGCGTCGCCGAGCTGGGCACGTGCTTCCTCGACACGCATGAGGCGCAAGCCCCAGCGTACCGACCAGGTGCGGGCCTGCTGCTCGTTGCAGGTCAGGATCAGCTGCCCGGAAGACTCCAGGCGATCAGCGCGGAACGCGAACAACAGATCGTCCAGCTCGATGAACTCCTGCAGGCCGAGCTTTTGACACAGAGCCTCGGCGTTGAGCGATTTGCAGCTGCCCTGCGGACCGAGAAGAATGACCGACTCAGCCATGAGCAGCCTCCCGCCGCACAGCCATGCGGGTGCGGCGACGAAGGCGCTGCGGTACCTGTCCGACGGCCAGGCCGGTTTGTGTCAGGCGCGGACGGCGCGTCGTCCACAACTTGTAGACCAGCGCGCCACCGGCCGCCGGCGCCAGGACCACCACAAGCGCGAGCAACTCAACCATGCGCCACCTCCCGCGCGGCTTGCGCGACCGCAGCTGCAGCAGCTGCAGTCGGCCTGCGCGGCAGCATGTTGGCCAGGTCAAAAGGGAAATCTAGGCCGTCCATGAACTCGGCCAACTCAGTGCTGATGCGGTCTTCCACCGTCGTCCACAGGCGAGGCCCGTCGATGAGTTTCCAGCCGGTGCCGGTGCCACGCCGCCGCTCCCACGTTTGGCGAGCCTCGCGTAGCGGTCCCATGTTCAGGGTTGCGGTGACTACGACCGCACCATGCGTGACGTGCATGGTGATGGTCGCTGAGCAGTCGCCCATGCTGCGGTCGTAGGCGGCGACGGCCGGCGTGGTAGCCTCCGGGCCGGGTCCGGTGCTCAAAGCCAACGGACGTGCTGCCGTGGCTGGACGTGTTCCAGTGTGCTGTTGCATATCGACTCTCCTGAGTTGCGTTGGTGGAGGGCCTTGGGGCGGTGTTACAGCACCGCCCGCCGGCCCGCTGGTGCGGGGTTAGATCAGGTCGGCGCCAGATGGCGGAATGCTGGGGTCAGGCACACGCAGACGTTGCGCGCTGCTGAGGACATCAAGCAGTTCGTGGCGGATGTACTCGGCCACTGCCGCCGGTCCGTCGTGATTGATGCCTGCCTCGATCGCGATATCGTTGGTCAGCGCTGCGAGCAATGTGGTCGCGTGGTAGGCGAGCCAAAGGCGGGACTGATCTTCTTCACTGATCGAGAAGTCAGCGTCCTCTGGCAGCTGTGGGTTCGGGTGAGCGGCGTCCATCACGCCACCTCCGATGCAGGCATGCGCTCGATGACCCATTCCTGAAGCGCGGCGGCCTCGGCTTCCGGCATGACCACGTGCAACGAGCCGATGACCAGGCCGGTGCCATCGTCGACGGGGAACAACTCGCGTGCGTCTTTAATTGCGCTGCAGGCGAACATGACCGGCGCGCGATCATGCAGACCGTCGGCGTACAGTTCGGCCAGCACGTCGGTCGCCCGGATCTGCAGGAGCAGGTAGACGCCGGGAGCCACGCGGAGTGCTTTGTGCAGGTCGCGGCGGCTCACTGGCGCACCTCGGCCAGGTCGGCATTGATGCTGGAAATGGCGGCCTCGACATCGGCCAAGGTCAGCGCCTCGGGCGCTTTGCCCATGGCCTGCAGCTTCGCCTGCAGGGCGAGCCAGGCGGTGTGGTTCCAGTCGAGGGTGTCGGCGATCAGGCCGAAGTAATGGGCGATCTGACGCGCGGCATTTGCCGGCGCTTCTTGGGCATCGTAAGACATGCAGGCTCCTAAGTTGTTGGAGTCCGGCACATCGCTGCTAAACGAGGTGGCGGACGGTGCGCGGTTAGCAGACCGGTAGGAGTCACCGGCAGGCCCGAAGGCCTCCGCACACCGCCCGCCATAGAACTGGCTGGCACGTGCCCACGACGATACAGCGGGCATAAAAAAAGCGCCTTGCATCGATCGATAGGCGCTGGTGCGCCTCCTAGTCGGGCTGCTAAACCCGGTCGCCGATTGTGCGGCGACGCGGTAATGGTTGCTCCGCTGCCAGGTAGAAGTCAACGAAAATTTCCTAAAATTTCCAACATGAGAAAGCGTGCTCATTTGGCGAACACCCAGCACTTCACGGTGGTGCCGACGCCGGTCAGATCGTCCTTGAGGACGGCGCTGTTGACGGCCACGTTCGCCCCGATGAACTTGTGCCGGCGCGAGTCACCGAGCAGCGCACGCAGCACCTTGAGATCGGGCACGGACTGACTGAACTGCGCGGCCCGCGCAGCGAAGTGATTGAGGTTGATCGCGATGCGCTGCGCGTCGCGGCTATGGTTGACGACGGCCTTACCGTGGCCGGTGGCTTCGAGGTATTCGTAGACCTCCCAGAACTCGTTGACCATCGCGTGGTCGGCGCTGATCGCCTTCTGTCGTTCCAGGGCCATGTCCAACAACGCGAGCCGCGTCTGCTCGACCATGTCGTCAGGGATGCTGATGACCAGGCGCAGGCAGTCGAACAGCGCCAGCATCTGCGCGTGGTTCTTGATGACGCGTTCAAGGCGCAGATCCTGCTGCGCGCGCAGCTTGGCCTCAAACACCTTCACCCGCTCGGCGAACAGATCGAGGATGGCGCGCTCCTGGCGAATGGCACGCACGAGGAAGTGGCTGACTTCTTCGACCTGCAGCGCGTTGAGATTGTCGGCCGCGATGCGGCTTTCGGTGGTGACCTGGGGCCGCTTGAAATGCAGCTTGACGATGCGCGTGAGGATCGCCTCGCTGGCGTCCACTGCAGCGTTCTGGGTGATGACGATCGTGCCGCGAAAGGGCGGCTCGTAGGTCTCGTTGCCGCCATTGCGCACGCCGCGTGTTGCCAGCGTGCCGCCGCCGAAGAAGTCCTTCAGCTCATCCCACTCAAACGTCTTTGAATGCGCCTTGTCTGGCTCGCTGCGATCGGCTTCCAGCAGGACCACGGGCATGCCGGACACCTGGCCCATGGCGCGTGCACGGCCGGCCTTGGACGACTTGGCCGGGTCGAAGCCCTCGTAGTCGGATCGGCCCAGTAGCTTCCACAGGAACGTCAGCAGCGTGGTCTTGCCGGCGCCGGCTTCACCGGTGGCTTCGAGGAATGGGAAGCTCTTGTGGCCGGTGCGGATCTGCTCGGCGAACAACGAGCCAAACCAGAACGTCATGGCGACCATGCCGTGGGTGCCGAAGCACTGCCACAGCCACGGCAGCCAATCCACACGGAACGCCTCGGCATCGCGTTGGATCTCCAGACGGATGGACTTCTGCGTGGTCTTCAAGCGCAGCTTGTCGAACTCGAAGTAGTCCTCTTCGTTGGCCGTCACCAGCTCGCCGTCGCGCACGGCCATATCGCCGAGCAGGTAGGCGCGGTGTTCCTTGCTGTAGCCCACGAAGTCGATCGCGTCGACTGTCTTGATTGCCTCGGTCTGCTCTTCGATCAGGCGGTCCAGCTGGTGGCCGGTACCGGTGAACATGGCGCCGGCGGCCAGGGAGATCAGGCGCTTCTTGAACTCGGAAGCGCTGGCGACGTGACCACCTGTAAAGGTGCCCTTTACGCTGGGGCCGTCGTGCGGGAAATCGACGCGGAAGTAGTACCAGCTTTCGTCGGTGACCTCTTGGCGCTGGAAATACAGGGCTTCCGGGTAGCAGTTGGCGATCTTCTGCACGGAGCACGCGGCGCGCTTGATCTTTTTCAGATCCTCGGCCGCAACCTCGTCGCCGTCGTCCGCATCGATGTCGCCCAGCTTTTCCTTGCGCAGCTTGTCGAAGCGCTGCGTATCGAAGTCGAACCAGTACAGGCGAGAGCGGTAGTCCAGCCAGAAGTCGTTGCGGCCGTCGTGTTCGAACATCAGCAGGCCTTTGTCCACAGCCGAGCGAGCCACAAGCAGGTCGCCCTGGTAGCGGGCTTCGTTGACGTCGTTGTCCCATTGCTTGGGATCATCGGACGCGATAGCGCGCAGATGCAGGTCGTTCCAGTCGGTCTTCTTGCCGTCGCGCTGGACGATCTGCGCGGCCCGCGAGTCGAAGCCCAGCGCCGCTGCGCGCTTGATGTGCTTGTGCGTGTACGCACGGGCACCCGGCTCGTTGTCTAGCGCCCACACGAGCGTCGGAAGGTCGGCCATGCGTGCCCTTGCCAGCTCGCGTAGCGACTCTTCCGGAAAAGCGTTGGAGGACATGGCCGCCACTGCGCACATGCCGTGCTGTAGGAGTGCGATCGCATCAAAGATGCCCTCGACGATCCATACCTCGCGCACCGTCTGCATGGCTTTGAGCGCGGCAGGCGGAGCCCACCAGACGCCCGCATAGCTCTGGCCTGGCGCAAAGCGCGCTTTCTGCTTGCCGAAGCGGTGAGGCCGATCGATTAGGCGTTCCCACCAGCCGCCCTTGACCAGCGGGAAACGTACCGTCGCGGTGCCGGCGCTGATCTTGCGATCGTAATGGCTGTCCTGGGCGTAGAGACCTTTCAGCGGAGCCAGGTCAAAGCCACGGGAGAACTGCAGGTAGGCATCGGCCGCAGCATTGGGAGCCGCCGCCGTTGGCTGGAAGCGCTTGGACCAGTCGTCGAACAGGTCGTCGTACAGATCCTTGACGTGCAGCTCGCGCCCACACTTGGATTGGCGGCCGCACTTCACTACCCAAGGTTTGAGATGGTTGGTGTACAGCTCCTTCTTGCTGCATGACGGGCATTTGCCACCGCGCATGTACTCGGTACCGCTCCGGTGCTTGAGTCCGTAATCCCGTTCCAGCCGGGACAGCACCTGTTGCCGCAGATCCTCTTGCATGACCTTCCTTAGACGCCGAGCTGGCGCCGAGGCGCGTGCGGAGATGTGGCGGCTTCGATCACGACGTAAGCACCGCCGGCGCGGCGGTGTTCGTCAACGGCGGCAGCGAGCAGGCGTGCCTCTTCGTGCTTGGCGTGCGGCGCGACGCGCTGCGGCACATTGCTGGCCGCATCCACGAATCGCGGCTCCTGTGCGGTGAACCAGCTGTTGGCATGCCTCACGAACCGACCTCGGTGTTTGTGTGTTGGAAATCGAATAAAGCGGTGGCGGCATCGGTCAGCACGACCAGGCGATCGTCGAAGGCGTCAGAGGTGGCAAGCCCATCACGCATGAGCGCGGCAACCACAACCGCGCCGAAGCGCTGATCTGTGTCAGGTGCGGCAGTGCGGCCGATGTAGCCGTGCTCGGTCTTCACCAGGCCGCCGTGGATGCGCGCAACTTCCAGGCAAAGCTTCGCCGTGGGCGGCAGTGCCGCCCAATCAATGGTCTTTCGCATTCGGGTTACCTCAGAGGTGAGGGAAGAACGGCTCGCCGCCCATGGGGATCAAGTCCAACTGGCGATCGCCCAGCGACTCGCGGTAGGCCTGCAACGCTTGGGCGCGCTGATAGGCAGGTGTTGGTGGAAGCTCGCTATGTGCGGTGGGTACGCCGCTGGGGCTGGCAATTCCCGTCAACTCCGAATGGCCCGTGTAGGTCGCGCCACACATGGGGTTTTCACAGACATATGAGTCGTGCCGCAGGAACTTATGTGCAAGGACGCTGGTGCGTTTGATGAGCCTTGCACTGCATGCCTCGCAGCGAAAAACGATCTTTTTCCGACCGAACATGCTCACCCCCTAGAGCGCTTGGAAGTTTGGACTTTTGCGGCATAATCTGGCGGTGCTTTGAGGCCAAGAGCGATTGCAGCCGTGTGCGCGTCGCCGTATTTGCCTTGCGAGCGCCCACGGAGTAGGTCGTCGATAACCGTGCGATTCACCCCAAGTTGCCGGGCGAATCCGGAGACCGTGATGCCGTTGGACACCAACCATTCCCGCGCTTGTGCTGGGCTTCGGGGATGGAACTGCTGCTGAGCTTGCACGTTGCGGGGCATCGGTTGCGGTCGTCTGCGGTTTTGGAAATTGTTGGTGTTAACACCAATTTTGTCAATATGAGGAAAAACCTGAGTGACTGTAGGGAAACGCCTGAAGGAAGAACGGAAGCGCCTGCGCCTTACGCAGCAGGAGATGGCCGACGCTTGTGGCATTTCGAAGTGGGCACAGCTTTACTTCGAAAAAGACCAGAACATGCCAGGTGGAGCCTACCTATTGGCCGCGCATGCTCGCGGCGTGGATATCATGTATGTGCTTCTGGAACAGCGGGTGGAATTGGACCCGTCTGAGGCTGAGTTGGTGGCTGCGTTTCGTGCCGCATCGCATGAGGTGCGCGCCGCAATGCTGTCCAATCTTGGATCGGCAAGCGGTTCTGCTGAGAGCGTTGCGCCTGTCGTGACGTTCAACGACGACAGCCACGTATCTCAAATGCTCAATACGACGGGCGCGATCGATCAGAGATACATGCAGATCAACGTGGGCGGACGCAAAAAAAAGAAATCGTGATCAACGTCCAAATAGGACAGCTGGTCCTCGCAAAAGAGAGCGCTATCGGCAGCGGCTGGCTGACGTTTAGCAGCTAGGAAAGCATTCGAGATCGTGTGCACAAAAAAAGCCGCCGGTGGTGCCGGCGGCTTTAAAGGTGTCGGCGCGTAGCTCCTTGCGATCCAGTCGCCGCCGTCCTGGCAGCGCGAGATGACCTGACATCCACGATACAAACTACGCGAGCCACATCCGGTCAGCCATCAGGGAATCCCTACAAATAGCGTAAGGAATTCGCCGGTGCGAGGGAGCGTGCGCTACCTTAGAATTCGCGAACTATTGAAGCAACTACGCATGGATGCCTGAATGATTCGACAGATTGGCGATTACATAATGACTGCGCACGCCACCGCGTCCGGAGCCATGTTCTTTCCGGAAATCCTGGTATCAAAAAGTGGTGGCCTTACCTTGCATCGGCACCAGTTGCCCAGTTCAGGGTATGGCACGTATGCACAAGCTGTCGCATATGCCGAAGGTGAGCTGGGACTCTATCGAGTGCTGAGCAATGGTTCGCTGTTGGTGTGTCACTCACGGGATGCCGCTGCCGGGTAAGCAGCGTGGCGTGAGCGCTTACGGCGTGGCTTCCAGTTCGAGTGCCGTGCTAAAGCCGCTGGAGCCGCTCACCGTGTGGTTGGTCTTTGCAATCAACCAACGTTGCCCATCAATCTCCGGTTTGAAGCCGCTCACCGTGACGATGTGTTCTGGGAACAGATCCGCCCGGCCGATCGCCAGCGTGTAGTCGAGTTTCGCTACGCCACGCTTCACCCGCTCCAGCTCAGCGTGTGCATGCTGGCGTGCCGTCGCCTCATCGGCATACGACTCTTGCAGGCGCTTGGCGTTGTCGTCCGTGCCCACCAGCACCGACTGCCGCCGCGCCTTGCCTTTGTCTACCCAGTACGCGCGCACGCCGGTGTAGGCATCGCGGTCGGCCACCGAGTAGCGGTGCTGGTCGCCGTCGCGCCGCGTCAGGGTGACGGTCGGCAGCGGTTTGCCGGTCGCGGTGGTGCCGGCGCCGATCGGCGCAAAAACCAAAGCACCTGCCTTCACTGTTGCTACCGCATCGAAGCGCTGCCCCAGGCGGGTGAGCAGATTCATATCGCTCTCGTTGGCCTGGTCGAGATGGGGCAGCTTGGTGCGCGCCAGCGCCTCGGCCACGCGCGGCGTCAGTCCATGCTCGCCGGCGAGCGCGTTGAGCACGGCGCCTAGCGTGGTGTTGTGCCAGCTGCGTTCGCGGCGCGTGCGCATATCTGCAGTCAGATCCGCACTGCGCGCGCGCACGGTGATGATGTCCGGCGCACCGCTGTACTCCACCTCGTCCACGATGAAGGTGCCTTTGTCGACCAGGCCCGTGGCTTTCCAGCCCAGCGCAACGGCTAGGCGCACCCCGCGTCTGGGCAGCGCCATCTTGCTGTCGTGGTCGTGGATACTCAGGTCTAGTAGATCGGCTTCGCCACCTCGGCATTCGGTGAGGGTGAGATCGCGCAGGCGCGGCGCGATGCGCTCGGTGAGATCGATGCCATCGAGCACCACGCGCCACTGCGGAGTCGGGTAGCTCATGCGGAAGCTGCCTCCGGGGTGAAGTCGTCTGCACGCCGCAGGCTCAGTTGGAACTCGATCCGTCGCGGCGTACCGTCCTCGAAGAACAGCGAGGCTGTCTCGTTGATCGACAGCAGCAGATACGGCCCGTAGACCACACCTGCGCCATCGACCAACGGTAGCGGCTCACCATCTGCGGCAAGTTCGCGCAAGGTGTCCAGCGACGCGCGGGTGCCAGTGAGTTCGGGAGCAATCAGACCAGATATGTCGATGCTGTCATCGCCTGGTCCGAGGAATTGGCTGGCCGGCCGCGCGCCGACGCGCTCGCTGGTGGCGTGGCGCCAACTCATCTGCCGCTGCAACTGCAAGAAGGCGGCGCTGTCGAGGGAAAACACGAACGTGCCGTAAGACATCATCATCGGGGCGGATCCTCAGTCGTCGCGTAGGCTGGAGCGGCGGGTGGCCATCGTTCGCCGTTCGCGGTCTTCGATCTGGCGGGCGACTTCGCGCGCCAGTGCGTTGGCGTCCATGCCAGGTGCGGCATGGACGTGAATGACGTAGTTGTTGCCGCCTGCAGGGGCGCTGGCTGCGCGCACAGGCGCCGACAGCGGCGCCCGGCTGTCGATCGCCGCCACCGGCGCCGTAGCCGTCGCCAAGGCCAGTCCGGCCCCCATCGCCCGCATCCGGTTGCCGAGCCCCGTGATGGCCTGCACAGGCGCGCCCTGGCCGCGCTGCAGGCCCACGGTGAGGCCCTGCATGGTGAAGTCGCCCAGCTGTGCAAACACGCGCGAGGGGCTATGGATGCCCAGCAGGCCCTTGAAGCGATCGACCACACCCGTGCCGACGCTGGCGATCGCATTGGCAGCGGCGCCGAGCTTGGAGCGGATGCCCTGGACAAGGCCGCTGATCATGTCCGCGCCGGCCTGCAGCATTCGGGCCGGCCAGTTGGCCAGCTGCAGGTTGATGCCGGCCCACAGCTGCAGCAGCCCTTGGCGGATTCGATCGCCGTTGCCGGTGAACACGCCCACGATGAGCGACCACGTGCCCTGGACGGTTTGCCACACGCCGCCGAGGATCTGCTTGATCACCGGCAACACGACCACGAACGCCTGCACCAGCCAGCCGATCGCCTTGACTGCCAACTGAAGCTGGGCGACCAGCACCGCGCCCAGGATCTGCCCAAAGCCGCGACCGGCGTCAGTTGCGCCGTGCAACTGCTCCGTGGTGGCCTCGAACGGCGTCAGCAGCTGCTTCACCCACGCCCAAGCCTGGCCCATCGCCGCAGCCACGGTGTCCCACACGGGCCCAAGCGGCGCGAGTGCGGCCTGCAGTTCGGCCAGCACCGGCGCGGCGACATCGACGATGCCCTGCCACACGCCGATGGCGAAGGCCTTGATCGGCCCCCAGTACTTCCACACCAGCAGCGCGACCGCCGCAACGGCCGCAGCGATCGCCAGCACCGGCAGGCTGACGCCGCCGAGCAGCGGTAGCAGCAGGCGCGCGCCATTGGCGAGCATGGGCAGCACGCGGCCGCCGAACGCCAGCCCCTGCCGCAGCAGCGCACCGAAGCCGCCACCGCCCGACAGCAGCGCCACGGCACCGTGGATCTGCGAAAACGCCATCGCGGCCACGCCCCCGGCGACCAGCAGGCCGCCCAGGATCGTGACCAGCGCGGCGCCGACGATCGCCGTCTTGGCGATCGCACCCACCAGCACCGGATTTGCGCGGATCCACGTCGTGACCTGGCCGACTACCGCAGCCGTGCGCTCGGTCAGTTCCTTGAACTGCGGTAGCAGCACCTGGCCGATCGACTGTGACACCACCACAGCGGTGTTTTTCAGCAGCTGCAGCGAGTTGGCCGAGGTGGCCACTCGCGATGCGTACTCAGCCGACATCGAGCCGCCGTAGCGCTGCGCATCGGCGACCTTGGCGAAGTTGCCCTGCAGCAGTTCCAGATTGGTCAGCAGCGGCGCGATCGCACCGATCGACTCGCGGCCGAACAGCTGCGTCATGGTCGCGGCCTGCTCGGCCTTGGGCAGTGCGCGCAGCTTCTGCAGCACCGACATGATCGCCCCGCCGGCGTCCTTCTGCATGACCTGGGCCATGGTCGTGGCCTTGATGCCCAGCTTGTCGAAGGCCTCGCGCTGGCTCTTGGTGGCCGACTCGCCCGAGGCCAGAGTGAGCAGCATGTTCTTGATGCCGGTGGCCGAGACTTCCGACTCGATGCCCATGCCAGCGACAGTGGTACCCAGCGCTGCCAGTGGCCCGCTCTGCAGGCCGGCGACCTCGCCCAGGGCACCAATGCGGTTCACCACCGCGCTGATCTTGTTGACGCTGGCAGGTCCAGTGTTGCCGAGATAGTTGATCTTGTCGGCCAACACGACGACCTCGTCCTGGCCCATTCGGAAAGCGGTGCGCCAGGTGGCCATGGTCTGGCCGGCTTCCTCGGCGCTGCTGTCGAAGGCCACGCCCATCTTGGCCGCGTCCTCGGCAAAGCGGACCAGCTCCTGGCGCGGGATGGCGGCCTGGCCGGCAGCCGCCACGATCTTGGCAATCTCGGCCGGCAGCATGGGCAGGCGCATGGAGAGGTTCTCGACATCGCGGCCCATCTGCGCGAACTGCTGCGGCGTCTTGAAGTCCACGACTTTGCGCACATCGGCCATGGCTGACTCGAATTCCATCGCATCGCTGATCGGCAGCACAGACGCGCCCAAAGCACGCTGGCCGGCGAAGGCCATGCCGGCGCCGTAGGCGCTCGCCTGCAGACCGGCGCTTTGGATCCGGGCGCTGCGACGCTGTGCCGCGTCGATCGCCACCAGGCGCTGCTGCTGTGCGCGCATCGCGGTGTTGGTGCTCTCGATCTCGCTGCGCAAACGGCGCTCATGCGTGACCAGCTCGCGCGTACTGATCCCGGCCGTCTCGAGCCGACCACGCAGGCGCTGCAGGCCGGCCTCCTGCGCACCGTGCGTGGTCTTGAGTTCGCGTGCGGTGCGCACGGCGCGCTCGAATTCGGCATTCATGGCAGCGGTGGGCGTGCCGGTGGCCTTGATCTGTTGGGCAAGCGTGCGCACCGATTGCCGCTGCGCATCGAGCGCAACCTTGGCACGCTGTGCCATCGCCACCTGTTCGCGGTAGGCGCCGATATCGCGGTGCTGGCTGTTGAGCTGACGCAGCGCATCGCGCTGGTTGCGCAGTGCGGTGGCAACGCCACGGCTACCACTGAGCACGCGTTTGAACGGGCCGGTGGCGCGATCGACGGCGGCCAGGATGACCTGCAGGCGCAGATTGTCGGAGGCCGCCATTTAGGCGGCCTGGTGCGTTGGGTGGGGCATCATTCGGCTCCGCTTCGCAGGCGGGCACGCTCGCGCCACGCCGTGAGTTCGTGCAGCGACCAGCCGTCCATTTCAGACGGCGGCCAGTGGAAAATGGCCGCGATGTCGGCCATCGCATCCTCTACGCAGTCGGGAAGTTCGCTTCCCTCTGTGCCTTCGGCAAGAAAAAAACCTGCACCTCCTGGCCGACCGCCAGCAGGTCGGCCGGATCCATCGCATTGACGTCGGCGGTGGTCAGCGTGGGCGAAGAGATTCGCGGCAGCAGCGTCGCCAGCGCGGTGACATCCAGCTGCAGCACGTCGGTGAGCTTGAGGCCGCGCAGCTCACCCGCACCAGGCTTGCGCACCTTGAGGTCGGTGATGGTCTGTTCGCCGCGCGTGATCGGCTGGTCGAGGGAAATGGCTGGGGAAAAGGTCGGGGTCATCGAAAGGTCTCAGGGCGAAGGCCTGGCGGCGCCAGGCCGGAAGGGTCAGGCGCCAATGGCGCGGCGTTGGGCGGCGAGCAGATCCACGCCGTTGACGATCTCGGTCATGTTCACGAAATCGATCTCGATCACAGTGGCGCCGTTGATGCTCAGCTTGTAATAGCTGGCCGAGGTCTTGACCGAAAACTCGGTGTCATCGCCGGACTTGCCGGTGCCCGGGTCGATCTCGCTGTGGCGGCCGCGCACGACCACTTCCACCGCATCCACCTCGGCGGTGTCATCGCGCTGGTAGGCGCCGGCAAAGCGCAGCTGCACGGCGTTGTGGGTGGTGGCGCCGTACTGGTTCAGCACACCACGCATCAGGCCGCCGCACTTCCATTCGAGCTCGATCTTCTCCTGCCCGAAGTCGATATCGACCGGGCCATTCATGCCGCCGCCGCGGTATTCCTCCATCTTGCGGGACAGCGTAGGCAGCTTCACTTCGACCACTTGGCCGAGATAGCTCTCACCGTCGTTGAACAGGTTGAGCGCTTTGAGTTTCTTGGGCAACGCCATGGGGTTCTCCGGTATCTAAGGCGGGTGCGTTATGCGTTGACGCGTTCGGCGAAGTCGGCCAGGTAGCTGGTGGTGATCTTCTGGTAGAGCTGCAGGTTCTCCAGCGGCGGTACCGGGGTGTAGTCGTAGTCGATGCGCAGCGCGCCATCGGCCAGCGTGGTTGCGCTGTTGACGGTGCCGTCGTACCAGGCGTTGGCATCGATCAGATAGCCCGACGCCTTCAGGTCGCGGAACTTGGCGTTGATCGTTTCGATCAGGTCTTTGATCAGCGAGGGATGCATCGGCTTGTCGACGTAGAACGCCACACCCTCGGCGATGGTGTCCGCCAGGATCTGCGCGGTGCGCGTGGCCGTCTCGAAGGCGAACATCGTGTCTTCCGCGCACGTGCGCGATCCCCAGAAGCGCTGGCCGTTGAACGTGACCAACGTGGTGATGTCGCCCTCATTTAGCACGCCCGCATCGGTCGCCGGATCCTGAAGATCCCAGTGCACGTCCTTGGAGATGCCGGTGACGCCCGCCACCGGCACGTTGGACAGACTCTTGTGCCAGCCCTGCTCAGTGTCGATCTTTGCGCGCAGGCCGAGCGCACGTGCGGTGGCATACGCCGCCTTCATGGTGCTGCTGGCGGTATCGAAGGCCAGGAAGTCCGGCCAGATCATCATCAGCTCGCGATCGCCGAACTGCCCGCGGTAGGTAATGGCATCGGCCACGTTATCGGCGACAGGGCGCACATATGCCATGGCGCGCAGCTTTTTGGCGATGGTCGCCAGCGCCTTTGCCACCTCCAGTGTGTCCAGCCCCGGCGCGCCCAGGATGCGCGGGCGCACGCCAAGCTGTGCCTGTGCGGCGAGCAAGGCATACAGACCGGTGTAGCCGCTGGACTTGACCTCGCCAATGACGTTGCTGGTGGTCTTGGCCGCATCCGCGTCCTCGGCCACACGTACGACGATGGTGACCGGGTTGGTCTGGTCGGCGATGCCCTGCAGCGTGGCGCGCAAGGTGCCCTGGATGCCAGCGCTGGCGATCGCACCGAGCACATCGGTGATCAGCACCGCCTTGTTCAGTGGGAAGACTTTCTCATCCGCGTCGGATGCCGTGGCGACCAGGCCGACGACAGCAGTGGAGACGGTGCGAATTGTGCGCGTGCCCGCGCTGACTTCGATGACGCGGACGCCGTGGTGGTAGGCAGTGGACATAGGTTCCTCGATCAGGACGAGCGGAAGCGGAGCGGGATGGTCATGCGCGAGCGCGCATTGGCGGGGGCAACGTCGGTGCGTTCGCCTTCGATGGTCAGTACGAAGCTGCCAGGCGCATCACCGAGCACCAGGTCGACGTGGGTCAGGCGCAGGCGAGGTTCCCAGCGCATCAATGCGGTGGCGGTGGCGCCGTAGAGCAGCGTGCGGGTGGCGCCGTTGAACGGCTGGTCGATCAGTTCGGGCAGCAGCGAGCCGAAGTCGCGGCGCTGCTCGCGCGTGCCGATGGGTGTGGTGAGGATGCAGACGATCGACTGCGCCAGATGCTGCTCGCCCTCGATCACGCGCCCGGTAGAGGCATCGACGCCGATCACTGCGGGCCACCACTGAGAGCGCTGCCGGCAGTCACGCCGGTAGTCTTGTGGTTCTTGAGGCTGATCCCGCCGCCGAGTACGTCCGTGTCGACCGTGGCCGTGCCGGTGATGCCGGCGTCGCCGTTGATCTGCGTGTTGCCGTTGACCGTCAGCGGACCGTTGAGGGTGATGCCGCCATCGGCGGTGATCGTGGCGGTGCCGCCGCTGGGCAACGTGGCCTGCAGTGCGTGCGCGTCGGTGTCGTACTGCAGCTGCGCGCCATCGGCAAAGCGCAACACGTGCAGTGTGTCGGAGGCGGCAGGCGCTGCGAATTGGTCGGAATACAGCCCGCGTAGCACCATGCCATCGGCCAGGTCGCCGACCGGCGACAGCACGACGACCTGTTCGCCGATTGCCGGCGCCGACCAAACGATGGTGGTGCCGGCTAGCGTGACCACCCAGGGCAGATAGTCGGTCAGCATCTCGCCGACCTGCACGCGGCATCGCGCCGTGGCGAGATTCACCTCGGCCACAGTGCCGAGGCGAATGGCGTTACTCAGTGCGGAGGATGCGGTGCCCATGCAGCCATGGTCAGCGGCTGCGTGCTGTGGCGCACTCGAATTGATGCGTACAACGCGTACCTACACGGATCGCGGTCGGGTGCATCCAATCAAGCGAAGGCACGCGCCGCACTCTGCGATCCAGTATGCGCTGGACCAAGCGTCAGGCGAAGCCTACTGCTTCAGCGACGAGGGAAATGGCAGTGGTAGAAACATAGCCAGTGGCATTGTTGCGGATCCGAATCGTCAGCTTGCCTTCTCCATAGCACTCGTTGCCAGACCCTGACAGCGCTGTGGACGTGATGCTGCAACTGTAATCGCCGGTCATCGCAGAGTAGTTCGCAGCCGTGTTGGAGGACGATCCATTGCGGTTGCCACGCAGCCAGGACACGGCAAAATCTAGCTGCACAGAATAGTTGCTCGCCGGTTGCCCGTTGGGTAGCCAAGTTCCGGAGATTGGCGAGCCGCCCACCGCTTTTCCAGAGAGGCCAATCGCCCAGGTGCCATTTGCCCGAATAGAGAACGAAACGCTTGCCGTCTGGCTACCGCCTTCGGACGTGAGTGCCTGGCTGCTCGCGTAGTAGCGGACGCCGTTGTTGGAGAGTGAATAGACGGCGCTTCCCTTCCTCGCCCAACGGTTGCTGAGATCCGAACCGGCATTGTCGCGGTAGCCGACGTCCGACGCTCTGCTGCCAAACGCCAAGGGCGCATACCGGCGGTGCAAATCGTTGCCGTCGCTGGAGCGGTAGCCCGATACGCCGCCAATATCGCCTTGCACGTAGAGGTCAAAGACATCGTCGAAGTCGAGTCCTGCACCTGAGCGGTAGCCCGTTGCCATGACTAGGCGGCCGCCGGTGGCTGGACCGCAGCTGCCTCGTTGTGGAGGCGGTCATAGACGGCCTTCAGATACACGACCACGCCGGCGGCGCTGACATTGGACAGATCTTGGCCGGTCACAGGATCGGAGAGGCCAGCAGCAAATGTGCGGGTCGCGATGGCATCTGAGGTGGTGGTAAGCGGCTCCCGGCCGTCCAGCATCTTGTTGACAGCACCATCGAGCAGCAGAAACTCCATCCCTTGGAAAACGACGTTTGCCACGCCGGTCAACGGGTCGTAGAAGAAATGGGACTCCACCGCAATGCGCTCAACGTCAACGCCTGGTGCGAGTGTGCGAATTCGAGAATTGGTCATGGGGTAAGCCTATGAATCAGTGGATGGGTCGGAGGTCAGCGAGGTCTGCCTGCAGCCGCCGAACGGCGGTGGACAGTTGTTTGATGGCGTTAAATGCGATCGGCAGGAGCTGATCGATGTGGACCGATGGCACCAGTTCACCGTCAAAGCTCACGCCCTGCGCGTCCACTGTTTCGGGCATGAGTTCCAGCAGCTGCTCTGCATCGAAGAACAGGCGCACCCGTCCATCCGGGTTGTACTGTTCTTTGTAGCGCCCAAGCAGTGTGGTGACTTGTTCCACCTCGGCCAAGCCATAGGGCAACGCGCCAATGATGTTTTTGAGCTTGCGAGACGAGCCGAAGTCAAAGCCCCCGACGGCCGATAGTGCGCCGGAGGTAGTCAACCCCATGCGCTGCTGCAAGGCTCCGTTGTTAGTCGCCATGCCGATACGCAGATGACCGTTCTCGCTCCAAAAGCCGATGTTGTAACCACCATCGATCAGCCCAAAACCACCGCCAAAGCTGCCTGAGCTTAGGCACGCAAAGCTGTTGACGCCGTAGCCTGGTTGGCTCACGGTCGAGCGCAGTGATAGGGTGCCTGCCGTGTTCAGTACTGCTTCTGCGGTGGAGTTGAAAGCGCCATTGGGACGAAGACAGATGCTCGCCCCGCCCTCGGCCCCGAGGACAGTGAGGTTACTTTTGCTGATGAAATAGCCCGATGCGGAGCCTAAACTATCTGCTTGCACCGATCCGGCAAAGGAGCCCGCCCCCGAGACCGCGATTTGAGTGGTTTCGAGGTAGAGCGGGTTAGCGCCTGTTCGAATACGGCCCGCGACCCAAGCGTTATTCGCCGTATTGACGAAATCCAACACTGGTGTGCCGTTACCGTAGTCACGCATGAGCACGCGGCCGGCGCTAGAAACGACGGCGTCAAACGCCCCCTGTGCGCCGCCGCTGATGTTGATCCCCAAACGCGTGACGGTGAGCTGTCCGGTCATCGTGTCCCCTGACTTAGCCACGTAGTTGGCGTGTGAGTGGTCCGCAGGCGTGAAGGTTTGCGGCTTATTGCCAACTTGTTCCCAGGTTGGCCACGTGCTCGCGGTGGTAGGGATGCCGGTCAAGTTCTCCCACGCGCGGTAGTAAGCGCCATGCTGCCCATCGAGCTTGTCGGCATCCAAATTGTTGCCGGCACCTTCGTCCTTGAGGGCTGCGCCCTTCAATTCGAGTGCGGTGCGCAGCAGCGCGGCGCTTGTTACGCCCAGCAGTCCACGAATGAACGTAGATGGCGCACCGGCACCCAGCCGTGCGTCCAAGATCTTCTTCAACAGCCATGCGGTGATGACACGGATTTTGTCGGTACCCTCAGTGGCTTCTTCTTCTGTCGCTAGCTCAACGATCCCGGCGACCTCAGTCGTGGCGGCCGGATCGGTGAAGTTGGTGCCGCCGAATGTGATTTGCTGTACGTCGATGTCAGCAAACACCGCATCGAGAGCGAGCAGCATCATGGCTGCGGCCGCCTTGCCCAGTAGAAGCGCCGGCTGGCTGTAAACGGCGAACAATGTGCCGTTGGACAGGTACAGGCCGAACCCGTAGCAGTCATAGACGGCATCGGACTCATCGCGGATGGACACGTGGATGGTGTCGTCGGCGGTAATGGTCCCGCCGACTGCAGCAACCCGTTTGATTTCGCCAGGTAACGCGGTCAACGCGGCCGAGGCGCTAAACGGCGCGTTCGCGATGCCAACATGGCTGATCAGCACCGCATTGGTGCCGGTGTTGGGAGCATTGACCAGCGCGGCACGGCCAGCGGTGGTGACTTGGAGCTTGAGACCGGGCATGTCGGTGTCCAGTTACTGGGCGTCCATCAGCAACCGCCGATAGACGGCTGGCCGCGCAACGGCGAGTACGCCGATGCGGGCTTCTGCTTGGAATCCCTGGGTGAAAGTGAAGTGGGAACGGACAGGCTTGGTGCGCTCGACTTCGGCAATGACTTCATTGACGAAGCGAGAGGTGGCGGTTTGGCCGTCGGTGCCGGTCAGCGTGAGCGTGAGCTCGAAGGTATGCGGCCGGCCGCGCGGCTCGGTCTGCCACCACTCGCGGATGGCCACAGCGCCGCCAAACGACTCGACCACCATGCGGACGCTGTTGGCAGTGCCCTTGCGCCGCTGGATCGCCATGGCGCTACGCAGGCGCGAGCGCTTGACCGCATCGCTCCAGTCGGCTTTCCAGTCGTCCACCGATAGCGTCCAGGCCAGCCAAGGCAGATGACCGGCCGGGCATGTGTCCGGATTCCACAGATCCGGGTACGGAAGCGGGATCGCTTCTAGGCGAGCGGTGACGGCCGCCAGGGCGCGCTCCATCGGCGTGGCGTTGGGCGGCAGAGGGCTACTCATCGATGCCGGCGTGCACGATGTCGATCGCGATGCAGTAAGCGGCCTGCGTGCGGCTGATCCGGATGTCGGCTGCAGGCGAGTCCAGTTCAACACGCTGCACGCCATCGACAAACAACTTGGCCTTGATGGCGGACTCGGGGACGTCGCGGCCGATGCGGTGGGCCTCGGCGAGATAGGCCATAAGGCTGCGCATCGCCTCGCGCATGACCACCGCCGAGTCGGGGCCAGCGTAGGTGTAGACGCGCCCACGAATGGCGTACAGGACGATCTCGGCGCTCTGGACAGCTACCTCGTCGGTCAACGGGCGCACGTCGGCATCGGTGAGGACGGCGGCCACTTCATCCAGCAGTTCCTGCGGCGCGGTACCATCGCCGGTGCGCGATTGCACGGTGACAAGCACTTGCCCAGGCGCGGGGCTGGTGGCGCTGGCGTCCATGACATCGGCCGCCGCGCTGAGCGCGTGATAGATGTACGCGCCCTCGGGGCCGGCAACGCTGAAGCCCTCCGGTGCCAGCTGGATGCGTCGGCGGAAGTCCACGTCCGACTCGTAGGTCGGCGTAATCCCGTTATCAGGTTGGCCGGGGTTAAGCACTAGGCGAGCGACGCCAAACAATGCGCCCAGGTGGTCGAGGTTGGTGCCGGTCGCGAAGGCCAGCATGGTCTGCTGCGCCTTGTCGTTGGCGCGCTGACGGATCAGCAGCTCGCGGGCCGCGAACAGCTGCAGGATCTTGTAAACCGGGTCAGCTTCTGTGATAGCTGAGAATTCTGGAAGCAGCCGGCGAAACTGAGCAAGTGCCTCGGTGAAGATCTTCTCGAAGTCCAGCACTTCGATGAGATCTGGCGCCTGTAGCTTGGACAGGTCGACAGCAGTAAACGATGCCATGCAAACTCCAAGTGCGAACGATCTATTGTTCGCACTTGGAGCGGCATGACATAGCTGTGCTATACGTAAAAAAACACGCTACAGACCTATCAGGTCTATGCAGAAGCCTTGCAGGTGAAGGTGCTCTTGCCCTCTGTCTTTACCCCATCTGCATCAATGATCGTTGTAAGCATCTCAAACGCCGTTGTCTTCGTGCTGCTTGATCCAGTGCAGTACCACTCATCTTTCAATGGAGAGGCTTGCTCTGTTGCATAAGTGGCCGTGCGAGGAGGACACGTCCAGCCGGTTGGGCAAGTAGTAAATTTACGTTCGAAGGAAAGGGGGAATTGAGGATTTCCAACGAAATTAGTTACGATCTGAATCTTGGGGCCATTGACCACGGCCGAGGCGTTAGCAACAGAGATCTTCTGTGGGGTGCAGGTCTTACCTTTGCTGTTTACTCTGTAGCCCTTTTCTACGCCTTTCATTGCAGCATCCTGAAATACAGGATCAACGAACGCTGCTGCATCCTCTACATTTGAGTGAAATCCAACCTCAATAAGAGTCGCTGGAACCTCAACAGCCTCTCTATTCTCTCCATAGTTTCCCGCCGTCGGATTGTTGACCCGCCAGGTTTCATAACCAGGAGTAGCGTTGATAATTTCTTTCATCGAACAGGATATCGCTGTCGCCAAAGCTTGGCTCGCTGCTCTGCCAGTTTGGTAAATGACTCTGGTTCCCCTTACCGTTGTGTCGTCTGTCGCATCAGTGTGCAAGCTTATGATCGCTTTTGCATTGAGGTGGCGTGCATATCTCGGACGAGAGAGAATATCCTTGTCCTTCTCTGAGGTGACTGAAGTGCTGTTCCAGATGTCTGTCTCTGCCGGTAAAATCCGTGCCAAATGGTATTTGGCAGCAAGCTGCCACCACGGGAGCTTGGTTTGCCCTTCTATGGTTGATGATGTGGATCGGGGGAATACGACCGTTTCCGCGCCTCGTGTGCGAAGGAATTCCGCGAGCTTCGTTGCTAGCGTTGGGTTGTCGACATCCTCATGCCAGCCGTTCATTGCAGGTCGCTGCCATCCCCATCCGCCGGTTACCTTGGTTCGACCGTGTCCAGCAGAGACAACCACTGGGCTATCCGCAGCAGCAGAAGGGTTTACGCTTGTTTTATTTCTCAGGTGTTTGGGTTTCCATTCCGTAGGTGCGAACAATTTGTCCCCAGGCACGCCGCCGAAGGTAAAGGTGATGCCTTCGACGACGAAGGAATCGCCCACTATCTGGAACGCCACTAATTCGAGTTGATGAAGCTGTTCTTCCACATCTCCTGAGATGTACTTGTCGCCCTTCGGGATGAAATCGCGGCCCATCTCAATCATCACAGCTGAGGTCTGACTATCAAGTCGCACGGCAATCGGCTGCACTTTCTGTCCTGGAAGCCTCTTTTGCTTGTTGACCACCTGCTGAAGTTCAGCCGTCAGCATCTTACTGAGGTCTGCCTTTTGTTGAGTAGTCAGGCTTGCCATGCTAGGGGTCGCAGGGCTTGCGAGCACCGGCGAGCCAATTGTCAGGGCTGCTGATATCGCGACAGCTGCACACGCGTAGCGAAGTTCGGGGAGCAGCCTTACTGACTTGCCATGAAAGAAACGCTTCATAAATCACTCCATGATTTCGGGGGATGGGAAAGCCCCGGGTCGCTGCAGCATTCCGTTGCCTCCCCAAGGGCAAACTACCCGCATTCCATTCCTGCGTCAAAAACCCGACGCTTTTAGTGTGAGCATGGTCATCTTCGCTCGCGTATCTCGCACGGGCTGTCATGCTTCTGACTTGGCTGCTTCACTCTCCGAAGTGATTCAGGAGTTGATTGCGTACGATGTGTCGATCCTCAGCGGAAAGGCCTAGCAGCACGCGTTTTTCATAACGGGTCCTGGGGCCGCCGGGCCGCACTCGCTCAGCCAGCCCTTCTTGATGCACCCGGGCAATGCGCGACACGCGCCCCACGAATCCAACGCTCACAGAGTTGGGGTTAGCGCTGACCTTGAAGTGTTTGGCCTGGCGCAGCTTGGCAAACATCTTTGCGCGTTTGACGCGTCCGGCCTTTTGCCGCAGCTGCTGCTTGCGTGGTGCGTAAGTCGAGCCATCGGGCGCCTGCTGCTTACCGATACGCTGGCTCTGCGAGCGCCTCAGCTCCGTTCCGATCTTCCTGGCCAGCGTGCGGCATTCGCCCGGCTGCAGGCGGGCCAGCAACGGCGCGGCCCAGTTCTCCATTGCGATCAGCTCATCCATGTCGGATCGATCGCCGGCTCGGGTGCATGGGTGATGTCATAGCCGCCACCGTCCTTCGCGGTCACGACCACGCGTTCGGTCAGCGGCAACTTGATCGACAGGTCCACCGCATCGTTGGCAAGGATATCGGCCTCGAAGGCAATCTCGCCACGGCGCGATGTATTGGACAGCAGCTCGGACTGATTGACCTGCACCCATTCCAGTAGCGGCAGCATCACGCTGTCCGGGTGGCCGGCGTAGTCGGTCAAGATCAGGTTGAGCGTGTACTGGTACTCGAACGAGAGCCCCGGCTGGAACGTGCTGACCAGGCTGCCGGCATCAATGAACACCAGCAGCCGGTCGGCGTCACGCGCCAGGTCCGGCAAGGCGGCGACCAGATGCGCGCGCAGGCTGGCGGGCTTGATCATGGCTCCGACTCCTGTGCGTGCAGATCGATCCAGTCCTGCAGCGCGTTCAGCTGCGCGGCGGTGGCGTGGCAGCTGGTGTAGTTGTCGGCGACGGTACCGGCGATGGCAGAGAGCGTAATGCCGGCGGCCGGCGCATCAGGATCTCCGGCGGGCGGCCCGGCAGGGTTGCCCGTGGCGGCGGCGTCGTGCAGCCGCACAAAGCCAGCAGGGATAACGCAAGCAGCGTCTGCTTTCTGGGTGACATAGATCGGGACCTCGCGGGTGATGGTGGCGCCGGCTTCGCGCACGATCTGCACGCGGTCGACGTATTGCGTCACGACAGTGGTGGAGCCTTTGGCGCTGTCGCGTTCCGCCTCGGCCTGGCGCTTTGCCTGCAGCGCGGCATCGCGGTCTTTCTCCGCGGCGCTGACGCGCTGCTCCTGCCACACACAGCCGCCAACGAGCGCTGCGATCAGCGCCAGCAGGATGATCAGGCGCGTGACCATCAGTTGACGCCCAGGATCTGCAGGGCGCGCTGCGTGCGCGTGACGCGATCGCTGTAGCCTTCCGGCAAGCGCTTGGCGCGTACGTTGCCCAGGTTGATCTTGCGGCCCAGGCCGAGCACATCGCCCGCATCGGCCAGCACGTTGAGGCCGTTGTCCTGCCAATACGCTGCGGCGCCCAGGGCGCTCGGCTCGATCTGCAGCAGCAGATCTGGCTGATCTTCCACCGGCAAGCCAATCAGCACACCGATGCGGCGGTAGTTGCCCCGGAAGGTGTGCTGCATCGGGCCACGGCCACGATAGCGGTGTCCGTCGCCGCTGGCGGCGTTGCCGTTGCCCAGGCGGTCGGCGTAGACGAAGTTGGCCAGGCCGACCGGGTTGCGCAGGAACTTGGGTGCCTGGGCAGGCGTGACACGTGCGCCAAACACCTCCAGCAGCCGGGCGCTGGTGGTGTAGGTCAACCCTTCTTCCATGCGCGACAGGCTCAGACTTTCGTGACCGACCTGGCCGAGCCAGTGCGCGGCGCGGCGCTTGGTGGTGATGCCGAAGCGGTTGGCGGCGGCATGCAGTGGGCCGTGCCAGCGCTGAGCGCGTTGGACCGAGCACTGCATGATCGAGGCGAGCTGGGTATTGGTGAACATCAATCGACCTTCAGGATGCGCGCCACATTGCCCTGGGCGCGGTAGGTGAGCACCGCCAGCACGATCAACGTGCCCAGGTGCCAGAGACTGACTTGCGA
>NZ_QEYV01000039.1:0-87212 GCF_003992815.1 Xanthomonas sp. DAR33341
CGTTATCCCCTACGACCTGTAGAGGAGTTCCTGACATGACCCAGAAAATCGAAGGCAATCTACCGACCGCTGCCACCCTTCGCACCACGGCCACCAGCAGCAAGATCGCTTCGGCCGGCGAAGATCGCGCGTCCCCGGTTGCCGCAACCCCGCCGACCGACAGCGTCAAGTTGACCGGCGAAGCCACCAACCTGCAGAACCTGCAGCGCGAGCTTTCGCAGTCCTCGGCGATCGACACCGGTCGCGTCCAGGCGGTGAAGGATGCATTGCAGAACGGCAGCTATTCCATCAACCCGGACGCCATCGCCAGCCGCATGATGGATCTGAATCAGCAACTGGCGGGTTGATCCCCGACTGAAAGGATGAACGTGAACGAGTTCCTGCAACGTCTCAGCGATGCGCTGGCCGGCGAACGCCAGGCATTACTCGAGAACGACATCGACGGGCTGATGCGACACACGCAGGACAAGCTCTCGGCGCTGCAAGCGCTGGAAGCGGCGATGCCTGCAGGCGAAGAAGAGCGGCTGCGTGAGCTGGCCGAAGCCAATCGCGCCAATGGTGCGCTGTTGGCACGCCGGCGCCGCGAAGTGAACTGGGCGCTGCGCCACCTCGGCCGCACCGAAAGTGCGCCGTCCTACGATGCCAAGGGGCAATCGAGCGTACTGCGCGGCGGGCGTTCGTTGGCCGTGGCCTGAGTTGCACGCTGTTTCGTGGCACACCCGGTGGCAGATGGTGCGGCAGGCTTAGGCGAGCAGGCAGGTGCCGTTCGCTCTGCGACGCGCCGCCGGCTAATGCAAAACGACAATACGGAGCGTCAATGGTTCGGCGTATATTGAGGCATCCTCTACGCCGCCTGCTCCCGTGACCGCCAAGTTTTTTCTCAATCAAGCCTTATTGCCGTCCCCGGATATCCTGCGCGCCTTCGGCGACCAGATGATGGAGGGGCTGCTGCTGTTCCGCGCAGACGGAAAGCTGATTCTGGCCAATGCCATCGCACGCCAGAGCCTGTGCAAGGAAGACCCCACCGACGATCGCAATCTGGGCGAGCGCATCTCGCAGGTATTGCCATCGGATGCACTCAATCAAGCGCGCAGCAAGGGCAGCTGGACCGGCAGCCTGCCGGTTGCCGACCGGGTGGTCATTGCGCACCTGTATTACAACGAAGAGTGCGGGCCCGGGCATTTTCTGGCGCTGTTCCACAACATCGAAGGCCAGCAGGATTACGAGCGCGAGCTGCAACAGCGCCACGCCGAATTACGCCAGGCCTATCTGCGCTTGAACGGTGCGCAGGACAAATTGCTGCAATCGGAAAAAATGGCGTCCATCGGCCAGTTGGCCGCAGGCGTGGCGCACGAAATCAATAATCCGATCGGTTATGTGCACTCCAATTTGGGCAGCCTGCAGGAATATCTGCGTAGCCTGTTCACCCTGATCGAAGCGTATGAGCGCGCGCTGCAGGCGCCGGACCCCAAGGCGCTGATTCCGGAAATCGACGAGATCCGCAACCGCGCCGACATCGACTTCATCAGCCGCGATCTGCCGCAACTGATGGCCGAATCGCGCGAAGGCATCGAGCGGGTGACCCGCATCGTGCGCGACCTCAAGGACTTCTCGTACTCTGACCGGTCCGAGTCGTGGAAGATGGTCGACCTGCATGCGGGCCTCGAATCCACCATCAACATCATCTGGAACGAGCTCAAGTACAAGGTCACGCTGGAGCGCAACTACGCCGAGCTGCCGCTGGTGGAGTGCCTGCCATCCGAGCTCAACCAGGTCTACATGAACATGCTGCTCAATGCCGGCCAGGCCATCGTCGAGCGCGGCACGATTGCCGTGACCACCGGTCGCGACGAAGCAGAAAACGTCTGGATCCAGTTCCAGGACAGCGGCGCCGGCATTGCCCCGGATCTGCTGCAGCGCATCTTCGACCCCTTCTTCACCACCAAACCGGTCGGCAGCGGCACCGGCCTGGGTCTGTCGATTTCCTACGGCATCATCAACAAGCACCACGGCCGCATCGACGTGGAAAGCACGCCGGGGCAGGGCGCCAGTTTCAGGATCACGCTACCGATCCGGCAGCCGCGGTAGCGCTGACGCGCTGGGAATGGGGAAGGGGGAATCGGTAAAGCAGCTTTCCGCTCGCTTGATCTGGCTGCGTGTCTGAGAAGCAACAAGACGCAGAGGTCTGCTCTACCGATTCCCCAATCCCGATTCCCTATTCCCGGCCGTTACGCAACTCATCATGCGTGCGGAACGCCTGGCGAATATGCTCGCGCAGTTCGTCGTCGTTCCAGGGTTTGGTCAGGAAACGGTAGATCGCGCCGCGGTTGATGGCCTCGGTGACGGTGGCCAGGTCGGTGTAGCCGGAGAGCACCAGGCGCACCGTGTCGGGGTAGAGCATCTTGACCCGTCCCAGGAATTCGGTGCCGCTCATGTCGCTCATGCGCTGGTCGGACAGGATCACCTGTACATCGTTGGTGGCCAGCAGGTCGAAGGCGTCGCGCACGTTGCCGGCCGCCAGAATCCGGTAACCGTCGCGGCGGAACAGGCGCACCAGCGAGCGCAGCACGTTTTCTTCGTCGTCCAGCAGCAAGAGCGTGCGGTCGGGGCGGCTTTCGGCGAACGATTCCGGGCGCAGGTAGCGCCGCCGTAGTGCCATGCCCGCCGACTCGGCCGACATCGGCTCGCCGAACAGGTAGCCCTGGAAGATGTCGCAATCGTTACGGCGCAAAAAGCCCAGCTGCGCCTGCGATTCCACGCCATTGGCAATCACCGTCATGCCGAGCTGGTGGCCCATGGCGATGATGGCGCGCGCGATCGCCGCCTCGCGGCTGCCGGCCGGTGCGCTCTTGATGAAGCTGCGGTCGATCTTGAGCCGGTCCACCGGGTAGCGCACCAGCGCGCTCAGGCTGGAATCGCCGGTGCCGAAGTTGTCCAGGCTCAGGCTGATGCCTTCGTTGCGCAGGTTGGCCATCGTCTCGTGGACGAAGTTGACGTTGTTGGTCAACGCGCTTTCGTTGATCTCCAGCGTGACGAACTGCGCCGGTACACCGGCAGTCTGCAGCATCGCCATCACTTCGTTGAAGAAGCCCGGGCGCAGCAACTGCAGCGTGGAAACATTCACTGCGATGCTGAAATCGTCGAAACCCTGGTCGCGCCACAGCCGCGCCTGGCACACCGCGTTCTGCAGCACCCATTCGCCGATCTGCACGATCACGCCCAGGCGCTCGGCGGTACGCATGAAGCGTTCCGGCACCAGCATGCCCAGGGTGGGCGACTGCCAGCGCAGCAGCGCTTCCATGCCCACGATGCGGCCATCGCGCGCACTCACCAGCGGTTGGTAGCGCAGGCGCAATTCGCCGTGCGGAATCGCATCGACGATCTGCCGCGCAATGATGCTTTCGCTATGCGCGTTGGTGGCCGAGTTGCGCGTGTATAGCCGCACCGTGTTGCCGCCTTCGCGCGCGGCCTGGTAGCTGGCTTCTTCGGCGTAATCCAGCAGCGTGGACAAGGAGGTGGAATGTTCCGGACACAGGCTGATGCCGACCTTGCCGGTCATGAACAAGGTATACGGCAGCACCGACAGCGGCAGTTCCAGTTGCTGGCGGATTTCCTCGGCAAAATCTTCCGGCAAGGGCGTGTCGTCGCGGCGCACCGCCACAACCACCATTTCATCGCTGCCGTGGCGCCACAGCTTGCCGCGCGCGCCTAGAAATTCCTGCAGCCTGCGCGCTGCCAGCGTCAGCGCCTGGTCGCCGACCTCGCCACTCATGTTCTCGTTGATCGAGGCGAAGTGATCGATATCGACGTGGAAGATCATCAGCGGCGGGCCGCCGGACGCGGCCGCATCCACCAGGTGCAGCAATTCGGGATTGCCCGCGCCAAGCCGGGTGGGCTTGACGATTTCCAGTCCGGGCGGGATTACGGGGCTCCACATGACTCAACGTCCACCATCGTCGTGGACGGACTCGCCGACCGGGTGATAGGGCAGGCGCAACGTCACGCGCGTGCCTGCTCCGGGAGCCGATTCTATCGCGAGCGTGCCGCCGACGGTTTGCGCACGCTCACGCATCACGATCAGCCCCAGCCCACGCGGACCCTCCGGCTCGAAGCCATCGCCGTCATCGCTGACTTCCAGGCGGAAACTGTCGCCGTCGATCGAATGCAGACGCAGGTGCACTTCGCCGGCGCAGGCGTGCCGCAGCGCGTTGGTCAGGCTTTCCTGCGCGATCCGGAAGCAGGCCTGTTCGATCTCGTTGCCCGGCCGTTCGTCCAGCGCCTGAATATCCAGCTCCAGCCGCACTTGCGAGGCGCGGAACAGCATCGACGCCTGCCAGCGCAGCGCTGCCTCCAGGCCCAGGGCATCGAGTTGTGGCGGGCGCAACAGCATCGACAGATTGCGCAGCTTGGTCACCGTGGTATCGGCCAGCGACACCACTTCCAGCAGGTCCTCGCGGCGCGCGTCCGCGTCCGGCTCATCCAGGGCCGCGTGCGCGGACAACTTCATCGCGGTGATCGCTTGTCCGATGTCGTCATGCAGGTCGCGCGAGATGGCGCGCCGCTCATCTTCTTGCAACGAAAACAGACGTTTGGCCATCGCCTGCAGCTCGACATTGCTCTCGGCCAGGGCATCGCGCATGCGCTCGGGTTCGCTCAGATCGCGCACCACCAGCAACTTGCAGCTGCGTCCGCCATAGCGGATGTCGCCGGCCGACAGACCTGCGTAGAAGGTGCTGCCGTCGCGACGACGCATCGCGCGTGCGCTGGAGACCGGCTCATTGCGATCGCTGCCTGCGCGCAGGTAGTCGCGCACCACCGGCAGGTCGTTGTCGCCCACCAGGGTCTGCAGCGGTTCGCCCAGGATGGTTTCGCCCTGGAAGCCGAACTGGGCCGAGCCGGCCGCGTTGGCGTACATCACATGCTCGTCGGCGAGAATCAGCACCCCGTCGGGCAGCACGCGCACCAGTTCGCGAAACTGCTCCTCGCGTTCGCGCAGCAGCCGGCGCGATTGCTCGCGTTCGCTCACATCCTGCAAGGTGCCGTGCACATGGCGCACGCCGCTGGGGCTGGTCACGCTTTCGGCGCGCAGATGCACCGTGCGCGGTTGCGAATCGCCACCGGTCAGCGGCAGCAGCACATCGATCTGCACCTGGCCACCGGTACACATGTCTTCGATCATGCGTTCGATGCGCGCCTGGGTCGCGCTGTCGGAGGCGGTCAGCAATTCTTCCAGCCGATGCTCGCGACGATGCATCGGTACGCTGCGCCCCAGCAGGCGGTAGACCGCTGGCGAATAGCGGCCCAGGCCGGTCGTGCGATCCAGTTGCCAGGAGCCCAGCCGCGCGATGCTCTGCGCCTCCTCCAGCCGTTCGAGTGCCTCGTCGCGCAGATCTTGCGCCTGGCGCTCTTCGCTGCGGTCAACGGTGACGACCAGGCGGGCAGGGCCGCTGGCCAGATGCAGCTGGTTGCTCCGCACCTCGACATGCCGCGTGCCGCTGCGCGTCATCAGGTCTTCGTTCAACACGCAGGTGGCATCTCCCTTGCTGCGGATCTGCGCAATGATCTCTTCCAGCCGCTCGCCATCGGCATTGGGCCAGATCGCCTGCAGCGTCTGCTGCAGGAACTCGTCGCGTTCCCAGCCGAAGAATTCCAGCGCCGCCGGATTGGCGTCGAGGATGCGCATGGTGGCCAGGTCGTAGATGAAGGCCGGGCTGGGCAGTGCCATGAACTTGGCTTGCAGCAACGCCTCGGACTGCGCCAGCTGGGCGTACTCGTTCACGATCAAGCCCGTGAAGCGGCGCAGCACCAGGTGGATGACGATGCTGGACAGCACCAGAAAGCTCGCATCAGACCAGCGCTCCGGCATGGCGGCGCCGGCCAGGTAGAGCAACCGGTTGCCCAGCAGCAGCCAGATCACGCCCACCAGCAGATACAGGCCGGTCAGGGTCCACAGGCCTTGCTGCAGGCGCTCGGCGAGACGAAGACAGGAGACGGGGGCTGACGAAAATGCGGGCGCGGCGACGGGCTGTTGCATGGATCCGCGGACGACCTTGAGTGCTGGCGATGCGGCCATCTTAGCCGTAACTCGGGCCGGTTCGGTCCAGCTCGCAACAGGTGGCTCAACTATTCGCCGGCACTGCCGTTATCCATTGCGACCCCGAAGGCCGGGGTCGATTCTTCGGAGTGTTCCAGAGTGGACTCAGGCGTCATTGCAAGCATGCTGCAGCACCCGCTGACCTCGGCGGTGGTGTTGTTGGATGCGCATGGCCAGCCTCTGGCGGCCAACCGCGTTGCGCAATCCCTCGGATTGCCGGCAACCCTTGGCGCATACGCCGATGTGTTGGAAAGCAGCCGTGCCCAGCTGGCCGACAGCGGGGGCATGGCGCCCTGCGTGTTGCCGGGCAGCGGCGGCGGGCGGCTGGAGGGCTGGCTGCGCGCGGTCTGCGACGAGCAGGGCCAGATCATGGCGTTCACCCTGAGCATTCCAGAACCGAAGGGTGCCGATGGCACCAGTCGCTGGGAGATGGGCCTGGACAGCGCCGACCACGGCTTGTGGGATTGGGATATTCCGGCCGATGTGGTGTATCGCTCCGAGCGCTGGACACGCATGCTCGGTTATTCCGAGCAGCCGCTGCCGAACAATCTCACTGCCTTGTCCGGGCTGATTCATCCGGAAGACCACGCGCATGTCAGCGCGGCGGTGCAGGCGCATCTGGAAGGCCGCACCGATACCTATGTGGCCGAATTCCGGCTGCGCCAGCACGACGGCCAGTGGCGCTGGATCTTGGATCGCGGCCGCGTGGTATCGCGGACCGCGGACGGACGTCCATTGCGCATGGTCGGCACGCATACCGACGTGCACCATCAAAAATTGCTCGAGCAGCAGCTGCGCGATCAGCAGGCACAGCTCGAAGAAGCCCAGCGCATCGCCAGCATGGGGAGCTGGAGCTGGGATTCGCATCACGATGCCCTGTGGGTGTCGCAGGATTTCATGCAACAACTGGGCATGACCCATGTTCGTCTGCAAGGCATCCGCGACATCCTGCGCCTGCTGGCTGGGCCTTCGGTCGCGCAACTGCGCAGCGCCTGGCGCAAGATCAAGCACGAAGGCATGCCGGTGCATTTCGAACTGGAAATCAACGGCCTGCTCGGTGCCAACCCGCATCATCTGCGGGTGTGGGCACAGCCGGTGTTCGATGGCGACGGCAGCATGGTGCGCGTGCTTGGCCAGCTGCAGAACGTCACCGAACAACGCCAGACCGACGCGCTGATCCGTTGGCGCACCGAATTGCTCAATCGCGTGTCCGCGCTGGGCAAGATCGGCGGCTGCGAGATCGAGGTCGACACCCGGCGCATGCAATGGACCGAGGAGTGCTATCGCATTCACGGCCTGCGCAAGGAAAACATCACCCTGGAGCAGGCGCTGTCGCTGTATACGCAGGATTCGCGCGACGCCTTCGAGGCGGCGCTGCTGCGGATCTCCGATGGCGGACTGCCCGAACAGCTGGAGCTGTGTTTCTATCGCAACTCCGGCCAGCGTGTCTGGGTGCAGGTACTGATCGAGCTGGATCGTCGTGAGGGCTTGCCGCCGCGGTTTGTTGCCTTGTTCCGCGATATCACCCGCGAACGCGAAGCCAACGAGCGCATCGAGCTGCTTGCCCATTACGACCGCCTGACCGGTTTGCCGAACCGCTTCCTGTTGCGCGAGCAGGCAGAAAACGCCATTCGCGAAGCGAACGAGCGCGGCCAGACACTGGCGATGCTGTTGATCGATCTGGATGGCTTCAAAAGCATCAACGATTCGTTTGGCCATGCCACCGGCGACAACCTGCTCAAGCTTGCCTCGGCGCGCCTGCATCAGCATCTGCGTAATAGCGACCTGTTCGGCCGCTTCAGCGACGACGAATTCATCGTGCTGCTGCGCGATATGTCCGAGCCCGAAGATGCCGGCCACGTGGCGCGCAAACTGATTGCTGCGCTCGGCGAGCCGCTACGCAAGGAGCACGTCACCCTCAAGCTCGGCGCCAGCATCGGCATCGCGCTGCAGGGCGAAGGGCTATCGGATTTCGACAGCCTGCTGCGCGCCGCCGACGCGGCGATGTACGCAGCCAAGGAGTCCGGGCGCAATACGTACCATTACTACAGCCAGGACGTGCTGCTGCGGGCGCAGCGCCGCCTGGAGCTGGAGCATGCGCTGCAAGGCGCGCTCGACCGCGAAGAATTCACGCTGGTCTATCAGCCGCTGGTCAACACCGTGGACGATGCATCGCCGGCGATCGAAGCGCTGATGCGCTGGAATCGCCCTGGCCATGGTCCCTGCAGCCCGGTCGAATTCATCCCGATTGCCGAAGAATGCGGCGAGATCGTGCGTCTGGGCGAGTGGGTCATCGGCGAAGCGTGCCGTCAGGCCGTGGTCTGGGATCGTGCCGGCCTGCATTTCAGCCGCGTTGCGGTGAATGTGTCTGCCGTGCAATTGCGCGAGCGCGGTTTTGCCGAGCGCGTGCTGGAAATCTGCCGCGACAATGGCTGGCCGCCGTCGCGCCTGGAGCTGGAGCTGACCGAATCTGCCCTGATTCGCGACTCCGATTCGCTACGCCGCTGCTTCGAATTGTTCGAACAGAACGGCGTGTTGCTGGCGGTGGACGACTTCGGTACCGGCTTCTCGAATCTGCATTACCTCAACCGGTTCCCGGTGCAGCGTTTGAAGATCGACCGCAGCTTCGTGCAAGGCATGCTCGACGACGCCAATACGGCCGAAGTCACTCAGGCCATCGTGCATCTGGGGCATGCCCTGGGCATGCAGGTGGTCGCAGAAGGCGTTGAAACCGTGCAGGAAGATGCGTTGCTGCGCCAGCAGGGCTGCGACGAAATCCAGGGCTATTTCTACTCACGTCCGTTGTCGCCACGCGACATGGCGCAGTGGTTGCGCGAAGCCGACGCCGGCATCCGGTTGGGCGCGCGTCTGGTCATCGCCAACTGACGCAGTGTGCAGCGTTGCGTGTTTTGAGCCGCAGCGCAGCCGTCCTGCAAGTCGTCGGTGTGTACTGCCCAATGGCTTGAAGACATCAGAGCTGGCGAGCCGTAGCGGCGTTCGAATGCCGCTCATCATTTGTTGGGTCGAGCACGCAGCGCCTCACCAGCGACGGGGCAAACCATGAGGGCGTCCACACATGGTTTGTGGCGGCATCAACGACGCCCAAGCTGACGCTAGCTGCAGGACCATCAACAACGTACTAGCGTCGAAGGCGGCGCATGGCCTCACCGCGCGCGGGACTCGGTGTGGCCCATCTATTGAAGCACAATGGCCGCATCCATGCCGCGCCGGTGGTCCCGCACTGGGCGAGGCATCGCACCGGAGAGTTGGCTGGTCGATAAGTGAAAAGCAGGGATCGATGCCACGCACATCGCGCACCGACCATCTCGATAGTCGCTGCCCGCCCAGCGTTGCGGTACCTCGAACGGCATGGATGTCGCATGAGCTCTACAGGGTGTAGTTGCATCTGTCCTGCGATCAGGCGCGCGCAAGGACCCCGAAGCCAAACTACGAATCAGCGTCGCTGCAACCGACGGGGCCACGTCCACCGCTGGACTGATTCGGGTCGCTCACGCGGCAAAGACGCACTTCGAGTGTGCACCGCAATAGAGAGAAGGAGTTCTGCAGCCACGTAGCAGACGCGCAATTCCCTTCACATGCTCATTCCAATATTGCCGTACCGATCGAAGACTCACGTCAGTCATAAGAATCGCTGAGCAGACGGGCAGGGGAGCGCTCACCCTGACGCTGCAGTCGATCAGTGCCGCGCGCGCGGGGCACTGCTTATCGGTACGGCATGATGCAGAACCACCTTGGCGGCAAGGCGTGGCGCAATCGCATCACTCTCGGGCAGTGGAGACAACCAGCGGGGCGCCTGCCGAGGCACGCCCCGCTGTACGGCGCTGGGCTTACCGCGCCGATCCGCTGACCGCGGCACCATCCAGACCCAAATCCCAGGCCACCGTGGCGAACAACAGCTCCTCTTCGCTGCATGCGCGGCGCGGGTTGATCAATGCCAGCAGCTCTGCGCGTGCGCTGCTTTCCAGCCGTTCCAGCGCGGCCGGTATGCGCACACGTCGCAGTGCAGGCCTGGCCGAATCGCTTTGCGCGATGCGCTCGGCCTGTGCGGCTGCCAGGGCAGCGGCCTGCAGTGCGGCGGTAGGGGCGTCGATGGTCGGGGCAAGAAGTGTCATGGGCGGAACACCAGGTCGTAACGGAACGACAAATCCCCGGAAGGCCGGGGAATGTCGGAATCAGCAGCTGCGTGGCGGCATCGGTCTCAGAACAACTCGACCGTGCCGGCGCCCATGCCCTGCTGTGCCACCGGCTTGTGCGGCGGGCGTTCCCACTCCACGCGCATGTCGCGCAGGCGGTTGGACACCTTGGCCAGCGCGGCGACCAGGTCGCTGTCGTACACGCCGCCATTGCGATGCAGCAGTTCCTGCAGCGCCACCGCTTCGCGGTTGATCGCGGTCAGGCGATCCAGGTGGGTGTGGATGCCACTGAGCGTCTGGGTGGCGATGTCCTCGAACTGCAGGGCACGCACCGCTTCTGCCACGCTGCCATCGATCGAGCGTGCGCATTCGGAGATCTCGCGCATGCCATCGCCCAACGAGGCGTTGATCTGGGCGACGTTCTCCAGCATGGCGGCCGATTCATGGCGCGCCTCGCGGGAGCGGTCCATATGGCGCGATGCCAGCTGCGAGACCGTTTCACGCACCTTGGCGATCGATTCCTTGGAGCTGTGTGCCAGCTTGCGGATCTGCTCGTTGAAGGTGGTGGAACGCTCGGACAGGTTGCGCACTTCGTCGGCAACCACGGCGAAGCCGCGACCGGCCTCACCGGCACGCGCTGCTTCGATGGCGGCGTTCAGGGCCAGCAGGTTGGTCTGGTCGGCGATCGACTTGACGTCTTCCAGCAGCGCGAAGATGCCATCCAGATGCTGAGCCATCTCGTCGATGTGATGGACGGTATTGGTGCTTTGGCCGCTCACCTGTTCCAGCGCTTCCACCAACTGCTCCATGCGGGAGCTGGCATGCTGGGCGAAGCGGGCGACGTCGACGCCGGCGCTGCCATCGTCGCCGGCGCGGTCGACGATGCGGGCCAGTGCCTGGCTTTGCTGACGCGATTTGCGATTCATCGCTTCGAAGCTGCCACCCAGGCCGGACACGGCCTGGCGGATCAGTTCGCGGGCACGCTCGACTTCCGAGCGCGATCCGTCGACTTCGTTGCTGACGAACGTACGCAGTTCGTTGAGCAGTTGGTCCTGCTCGCGCAGGATGCGGGCCTGGTCCGGATTAGGCCGGAACTGGGAATACGTCACCCAGGCAGCGAAACCCAACCAACTGAGGGTCATGGTCGCCAGGATCGCCCAGCGCACCGAAGCGGGCCAGTCGAATCCGACAGCGAAGGGGAACAGCAAGGTCAGAGCCAAAGGAGCGGCTAGACGGATGAGTGGACGTGAATACATGGGCGTTCTCGGCAGAGTCACGGTTGCTGTATCGGCACTGCCCCCATTGTCTTTAGCGACGATCGCCACATCGCCTGGTCCATTCAACCGCCGTTGGCGCGCCTCAGCGGCCGCCAGCGCGCAGATGTAAGCGGTTTTCGCGCCGATTAGCGCAGCGCGCGGTCCACCGCCTCGATCATCGCGCGTTTGGCGAACAGGAAATCCCACAGGCTGCCGCCCATCTGCCGCCACAGCACCGCCGAGCGCAGTGCCGCCAGCAACAGTGCGCGGATCTCCGCGACCACGCCAGCCTGGCCCAGGTAGTGCGGGTTGCCTTGCACCATGACCTTGGGCCGCAAGTGGCTGATGGTCTGCGCGTACAGCCCGCCGAGCGAACCCAGCACGTCGGGATGGCTGCTGTCGCCCAGCTGCTGGGCCTGACGCGCTGCCGCGTCGATTCCGCTGGCAACAGTGGCGACGGTGCTGGCATCGCGCACGAACCGGCGCTCCAGCTGCAGCACGGCCAGTGCCAGACGCGGCAGCACCTCGTCTTGGCCCTGATTGCGGAAGTAGTTGTGCAGCAGGCGCAGGCCGGGCGCCAGCGCCGCTGCCGAGCCATAGACGGCCTCTGGCGAGGCGGCGTCCACACGGAACACGCTGTCCATGGCAGTGCGCACCGTCGCAGCTTCCGAATGCCCGGTCTCGGCGATCCGCCGCACCTGTTGCAGGGCCTGAGCGACGCCGGCAAGCGCCAGCACACGATGATCCATGGAAACACTCATCAAGCCACTACCTCAGAGGAAAAAGAAGATCCCGCCAACTGGCGTTCCAGCGGCGCGTCGGTGGCGGCGATGACCGCGCCGCCCAGGCACTCCTCGCCGTCGTACAGCACCAGCGACTGCCCCGGCGTCACCGCCCGTTGCGGCCGTTCGAAGCGCACCTGCACGCTGCCATCGTCCTGCACATCCACCGTGCAGGACTCGTCGGGCTGACGGTAGCGCGTCTGCGCGGTGCAGCTGAACCGGCGCGCCGGCGGCGCCCCGGTCACCCAGTGGGCTTGTTCGGACTGTAGCCAGCGCGATTGCAGCAGCGGGCTGTCGCGGTCCTGGTCCACATACAGCACATTGTTCGCCACATCCTTGCCGACCACGTACCACGGCGCGGCCGCCCGCCCGCGCACGCCGCCGATGTTCAGCCCCTCGCGCTGGCCCAGTGTGAAATAGAACACCCCCGGATGCTCGGCGATGCGCTGCCCCTGCGGGTCGCGGATCTCGCCGGTGCGCGCCGGCAGGTAGCGGCCCAGAAACTCACGGAAATCGCGCTCGCCGATGAAACAGATGCCGGTGGAATCCTTCTTGGCATGGGTCGGCAAGCCGGCATCCTGGGCGATCCGGCGCAAAGTGCTTTTTTCCAGGTCGCCGATCGGGAACAGGGTGGCGGCCAACTGCGTCTGCCCCAGTTGATGCAGAAAATAACTCTGGTCCTTGCCGCGGTCGGCGCCACGCAGCAGGCGCCACCGCCCACCGCGATGCGCCACCTGCGCGTAATGGCCAGTGGCGATGCGCTCGGCACCCAGCGCCTGTGCTGCATCCAGAAAATGCTTGAACTTCACTTCGCGGTTGCACAACACGTCCGGGTTGGGCGTGCGTCCGGCCGCATATTCGGCCAGGAAATGCTCGAACACGCCGCTCCAGTATTCGCCGGAAAAATCGCGGAAATGAAACGGGATGCCCAGCACGCCGCACACCGCCACCGCATCGCGGCGATCGTCTTCGGCGCGGCAGTCGCCGCTGCCGTCGTCGGCCCAGTTCTGCATGAACAGCCCCGCGATTGGCTCGCCCTGCTGCGCCAGCTTCCACGCCGCCACCGACGAATCCACGCCGCCGGACACACCCACCACGATGCGCGGCGTACTCATGCGACGTGCCGCACCAGGGAGAGTGGATGACGCTGCCCGGCCAGGTAGTCGGCAACCACCTCCCACACCAACGGGCTGCGCAGGCGCTCGATCGAGGCGCGTAGTTCATCCGGGGTCATCCACAGCGCGCGCACCACGCCGGTATCGAGGCTGCGATCGGGGTGATGGGTCAGCGCATCGGCAACGAACGCAAAGCGCAAGAAGCACTGCCCATTGGGCGCAACCCATTGGTAGGTGCCGATGAACTGGGTCAGGCGCACGTCCCAGCCGGTCTCCTCCAGGGTTTCGCGCACGGCCGCGTCCAGCAGGCTTTCGTTCGGCTCCAGATGTCCGGCAGGCTGGTTCAACAGCAAGCGGCCGCCGATGGCTTCTTCCACCTGCAAAAAGCGTCCATCGCGCACCACAACTGTGGCAACCGTCACATCAGGATGCCAGCGTTGCTCGGTGACACTCATCAAATTTGCTCCAGCGCGAATGGTGGCGTGTGTGCTGCCTCTGCAGCGGGACTAGCACCGCGGTGCCACCCTGGCACGGTTGCGCCGTCGTCTGCCGTGCGCGTCCGGGCATCGGCGGTAGACGGCGGCGCCAGCAGCGGCGCGGTCATGGAATCGGTCATCAAGGGCCAGCCAGGAAATTGGACACAAATTGTGCGGGGCACAGCGCAAATCGTCCAATGCATGCAAGGTTGAACCGTATAATGGCCGGATGCCTCGGAATACCTCACACGAACACGACCACGGCCTGATGGTCGAAGCCAGCAAGCCCGAAGTGGCGCCACCGCCGCGCTACCAGGTACTGTTGCTGAACGACGACTACACCCCGATGGACTTCGTGGTGACCGTCCTGGAGCAGTTTTTCAACATGAACTTGGAGCAGGCCACCCAGATCATGCTGCACGTCCACACCCGCGGGCGCGGCGTGTGCGGGGTCTACAGCCGTGAGGTTGCAGAGTCGAAGGTGGCCCAGGTCAACGAATTTTCGCGCATGAACCAGCACCCGCTGCTGTGCACGATGGAACAGGCCTGAGACGCTCTGTAGATCATTCCAGCAGCGCAACAGTGTGGCTGCGATCACGTGCTAACGCTGTCTGAACATGCCTATCCGATAGGGTTGTGGAAAATCCCAACAAAAGCCGCATATTGTTGGCAACAGCCGTTCGGAGTTACCAATGTTCAGCAAAGACCTAGAGCAAACCATCGGCCAGTGCTACAAGCGAGCACGCGAGGCGCGTCATGAGTTCATGACCGTCGAGCACCTGCTGCTCTCGCTGCTGGACAATCCTTCCGCCCAGGCCGTGCTCAAGGCCTGTGGCGCAGACCAGGTGCGCCTGCACAATGACCTGGAGCAGGCAATCGAGGCCTCGGTCTCGCGCCTGGCCGAGGACGACGGGCGCGACACGCAGCCTACCCTGGGATTCCAGCGGGTGTTGCAACGCGCCGTCTACCACGTGCAGTCCTCGGGCAAGAAGGAAGTCACCGGCGCCAACGTGCTGGTCGCCATCTTCGGCGAGAAGGACTCGCACGCAGTGTACTTCCTGAACCAACAGGACATCACCCGTCTCGATATCGTCAATTACCTTTCGCACGGCATTGCCAAGCTGGGTGAAGACGGCGAACAGCCGTCCGCGCCGGATGGCGAGTCCAAGAGCGAAGGTGGAGAGGGCGAGGCCAAGGGCGACGCGCTGGCCGAGTTCGCCAGCAATCTCAACGAGCAGGCGCGCAACGGCAAGATCGACCCGTTGGTCGGCCGCAGCGACGAGATCGAGCGCACCATCCAGGTCCTGTGCCGCCGGCGCAAGAACAATCCGCTGTACGTGGGCGAGGCCGGCGTCGGCAAGACCGCGATTGCCGAAGGTCTGGCCAAGCGCATCGTCGACAACGACGTGCCGGAAGTGCTTGCCGATGCAGTGATTTACTCGCTGGATCTGGGCGCACTGGTGGCTGGCACCAAGTATCGAGGCGATTTCGAAAAGCGTCTCAAGGGCGTGCTGGCCGCGTTGAAGAAGGTGCCGAATGCGGTGCTGTTCATCGACGAGATCCACACCATCATCGGTGCCGGCTCGGCGTCGGGCGGCACCATGGACGCCTCCAACCTGATCAAGCCCGCGCTGTCGTCTGGCGAGCTGCGCTGCATCGGCTCGACCACGTTCCAGGAATATCGCGGCATCTTCGAGAAGGACCGTGCGCTGGCGCGTCGGTTCCAGAAGATCGATATCGTCGAGCCGACTGTGGGCGAAACCTTCGAGATCCTGCAGGGCCTCAAGCCCAAGTACGAGGCGCATCATGGCGTGACCTACGCCGACGACGCGCTACAGGCGGCCGTTGACCTGTCGGTGAAGCATATCGGCGACCGCTTGCTGCCGGACAAGGCGATCGATGTGATCGACGAGGCCGGCGCGCGTCAGCGTCTGCTGCCGGAAGGCACGCGCAAGGAGCTGATCGATATCGAAGAGATCGAGACCATCGTGGCCAAGATGGCGCGGATTCCGGCCAAGCAGGTCAGCGCGACCGACAAGGACGTGCTACAGCACCTGGAGCGCAATCTGAAGATGGTGATTTTCGGGCAAAACCCGGCGATCGAAACGCTGGCCGGTTCGATCAAGCTGGCACGCTCGGGCCTGGCGAACCCCGAAAAGCCGATCGGCAATTTCCTGTTCGCCGGTCCCACCGGTGTCGGCAAGACGGAGGTCACCAAGCAGCTCGCGCTGCAGCTGGGGATTGAACTGGTGCGCTTCGACATGTCCGAGTACATGGAAGCGCATTCGATCAGCCGTCTCATCGGTGCTCCCCCGGGCTACGTCGGTTTCGACCAGGGCGGTTTGTTGACCGAGAAAATCGTCAAGACGCCGCACTGCGTGCTGCTGTTGGACGAGGTGGAGAAGGCGCACCCGGACATCTTCAACATCCTGTTGCAGGTCATGGACCGCGGCATCCTCACCGATACCAACGGGCGCGAGGCCAACTTCAAGAACGTGATCCTGGTAATGACGACCAATGCCGGCGCCACGCAGGCGTCGCGGCGTTCGATCGGCTTTACCAAGCAGGATCATTCCACCGATGCGATGGAATCGATCCGTCGCGGCTTCACGCCCGAGTTCCGCAACCGTTTGGATGCGATCGTGCAGTTCCAACCGCTGGCGTTCGACCACATCCTGCGGGTGGTGGACAAGTTCATCATCGAGCTGGAAATGCTGTTGCAGGAAAAGCACGTCTCCCTGTCGGCCACCCCGACCGCGCGCGACTGGCTGGCACAGCATGGCTTCGATCCGCTGATGGGTGCGCGGCCGATGTCGCGGGTGATCCAGGAAAAGATCAAGCGCCCGCTCGCCGACGAACTGCTGTTCGGCAAGTTGGTGGACGGTGGCCGGGTCAACATCGACGTCAAGGATGGCGAACTGGTGGTCGAGGCGCATCCGGAACCGGAGCGCCTGCTGCCCGCGACGGTGGACTGATCGCCATAGGATGTTTGGCAGGTAAGAAAAGCCGCTCGAGAGAGCGGCTTTTTACGTTTTCAGCGGCCCTCGCAATCACGCGTGCCGACGATGGCAGTGCTTGACGCGGGTGCCGGATGCTGGACGCAGCACATGGTGCAAGGCACCGACCGAAGAACCGCCGCCCTGTCTCGCACCGGTTGCTCTGCGGAACTTGCCTGCAGTAGAAACGCATCACTGCTCGAATTATGGGCACGACAAAAAGCGGCCAATGGCCGCCTCGCGCCTCAGCACCAGAACCGCTTACTTCATGCGGTAGGTAATACGACCCTTGGTCAGGTCGTAGGGAGTCATCTCAACTTTGACCCGGTCGCCGGTCAGGATGCGGATGTAGTTCTTGCGCATACGGCCGGAGATGTGGGCGATGATTTCATGCCCGTTTTCCAGCTTGACCCGGAACGTGGTGTTGGGAAGCGTCTCGCTGACGCTGCCTTCGAATTCAATGGAGTCGTCTTTCGACATGTAATCCTGTGCAATCACGGCTGGCCCGGCAGGGCCGTAAGGGACGGCATTTTACGCGCCATCTCCCCCTGGTGCAAATTTTATGTTAAGCGGGCTTCACCAAGCGCGCTGGCGGGGCGTTGTCCGTAGCGTCCGGACCACGTGCCGGGCAGGGCGGGGCGGGCGACCTGCAACTGTACCTGTTGCAGAAACTGCGCGCGCGGCAAGCGCTGCGCTCCCAGGCTGAGCAGGTGCGGGTTTTCCACTTGCGCGTCGAGCAGCGGCCAACCTTCGGTGTGCAGATGCATCGCTAGCGCGGCCAGTGCCACCTTGGAGCCGCCGCTTTGGGCGCTGAACATGCTTTCGCCGAAAAACATCTGGCCGATCGCCACGCCGTAGATGCCGCCCACCAGGCGCGTGCCGTCGAACACTTCCAGTGAGTGCGCATGGCCCAGCTCGTGCAACGCGATGTATGCCTGCTGCATCTGTGCGGTGATCCAGGTGCCGTCCTGGCCAGCGCGCGGAACCGACGCGCAAGCGTCGATGACTTGTTCGAAGGCGGTGTCGGCACGTACGGTCCAGCTGCTGCTGCGTAGCTGACGCCTGAAACGCGACGACAGGCGCAGCGCATCGGTGCGAAACACCATGCGCGGGTCCGGACTCCACCACAGGATCGGCTGGTCCTGCGAAAACCACGGGAAAATGCCATGCGCATAGGCATTGAGCAGCCGCTGCGGCGCCAGGTCGCCGCCGATGGCGAGCAGGCCGTCCGGGTCGCGCAGGGCCTGTGCGGCCGGCGGAAACGGTGCCGTTGGATCGGCATCGAGCAGAAAGGGGAGATGGCGCGCCATCTGCGCAGTGTAGGGCAGCTGGCAAGCCGACTGCGCTGACCGCGGCACGAGCCTGCCGCAAGGTGAATCTGCGACCGTTTCCCGGAATCGGCGTGCACCGGAGCGCAGACTCCGGTTCCTGCGCACCGTCCGCGTCCACCTGGCGACTGCCCACGCGGTTTGGCGGTCGCTCCAGCGTGTGCGCTGCTCGACGATTGCGCCGTGCATGCACGCCGCAATCGTCGAGCATTCAATCAACGTCGCTCATACCGCCTGACTTGGATCAATCGCGAAAAGGGCTGCGCTCGGACAGTTCCCGTGCATGTTGGGCCACAGCATCGCGCTCGTCTGCACACCACTGTGCCAGGGGTTCGCGAAAGCCCGGGTCGGCGATCCAGTGCCTGCTGCGCACCAGCGTTGGCAGAAAGCCGCGCGCGATCTTGTGCTGGCCTTGGGCGCCAGGCTCGAAGCGGGTCAGGCCTTCGCGCAGGCAATATTCGATGCCCTGGTAATAGCAGGTCTCGAAATGCAGGCCGGGCAGCGCTTGTCCGCCCCAATAGCGGCCGTACAGCGTGTCCTGTCCGCGCAGGCATAGCGCGCCGGCGATGGGGTGCCCCTCGAGCTCGGCCAGGAACATCACCATCTGGCGCGGCATGGCCGTCGCCAAGTGCTGCAGGAACTGCGGCGTCAACGCGGGCGAATTTCCGTATTCGTTGAACGTCTTGAGATAGAAGCCATACATCGCATCCAAATCCGCATCGCTGGCCTCATCGCCATGCACCACGCGCAGTTGCACGCCAGCGCGTTGCACCTTGGCGCGTTCCTGGCGAATGTTCTTGCGGTGCTTGTGATCCATCGCCGACAGGAACGTCTCGAAGTCGTTCCAGCCGCTGACGTTGTGCCAGTGGTACTGCAGGTCGTTGCGCTCCAGCCAGTCGGCATCGAAGCCGGCATCTTCATTTGCAGGATAAAAGTTCACATGCGCCGACGACAGCCCGCTGCGCTCCACCAGCTCGCGCATGGCAGCCAGCAAGTGGCCGCGCCACTTGGGTGCACCGAGCAGACGCGGGCCGGTGACGGGCGAGTAGGGCACCCCGCACAGCCACTTGGGAAAGTATTCCTGGCCATAGCGCTCGTACGCATGCGCCCAGGCGTGGTCGAAGACGAACTCACCGTGCGAATTGTTCTTGAGGTACCCGGGGGCCGCGGCCACCAGGGTGTCGCCCTCCCACAAGGTCAGGTGCAGCGGGTTCCAACCCCAATCCGGGCGCAGGCAGCCCTCACGTTCGAGGCCTTGCAGAAATGTGTGGCTGATGAAGGGATGCGTGCCATCGTGCAGCGCATCCCAGGCGCCGGCTGGCAACTCGTCCAGCTGGCGACACCAGCGGGCGCTTATGCCCATGCGGGCAGCCCTTTGGCGATGCTGGCCGCGTCGCGCGGCCGGCAATCAGGCGCCATCTCAGGCGCTCTTGTCGAGGAAGCGTTCGGCATCCAGCGCGGCCATGCAGCCGAAGCCGGCCGAGGTGATGGCCTGGCGGTAATGCTGGTCGGCCACGTCGCCGGCGGCGAACACGCCGGCCACCGAGGTTTCGGTCGCCGCGCCGTTCAGGCCGGAACGGATCTCCAGGTAGCCGTTATTCATTGCCAGCTGGCCATCGAACAACTGCGTATTCGGGTGATGGCCGATCGCCACGAAGAAACCATGCGCATCGATATCGCGGGTGTTGCCGTCGATGGTGGACTTGACCCTCACCCCGGTGACCCCGGCATCGTTGCCCAGTACCTCGTCGATGGCATGGTGCCAGACGGTCTCGATCTTGCCGGCGGCCACCTTGGCGAACAGCTTGTCCTGCATGATCTTTTCCGCACGCAGGGTGTCGCGGCGATGTACCAGGTAGACCTTGCGGGCGATGTTGGACAGGTACAGCGCCTCTTCGACCGCGGTGTTGCCGCCGCCGACCACCACCACATCCTGGTCCTTGTAGAAGAAGCCGTCGCAAGTGGCGCAGGCGGAGACGCCGCGGCCCTTGAAGGCTTCTTCGGTAGGGATGCCCAGGTACTTGGCGGTGGCGCCGGTGGCGATGATCAGTGCGTCGCAGGTGTACTCGGCACCGTCGCCGATCAGCCGGAACGGGCGTTGCGACAGGTCTGCCGTGTGGATATGGTCGAAGATGACCTCGGTCTCGAAGCGCTCGGCATGCGCCTGCATGCGGCTCATCAGGTCCGGGCCCATCAGGCCATGGGGGTCGCCCGGCCAGTTGTCCACTTCGGTCGTGGTCATCAGCTGGCCGCCTTGTTGCAACCCGGTGATGACCACCGGCTTGAGGTTGGCGCGGGCGGCGTAGACCGCGGCGGTCCAGCCGGCCGGGCCGGAGCCCAGGATCAGCAGGCGGGAATGCTTGGCGGGGCTGGCAGAAGAGGCGCTCATGTATACTCGCGATCTAGGAATTGGTGGGGAAGGCGAAGTCTTTCGCGCCCCCGTGGCGGCATAGAGTGGCGGTCCCCACCTGGTGAATCAAGGCGGCGCGATGGAACTGCTTGAACCGCAGATGGCATGGTCCGCTCAAACCACGTGCTCGACGCCGCCTTGTGCGGCGTTTTTCGTTGAGCCGCACTTGGCTGGATGGCCAGGGCGCATGCAACTGCTGAAACCGTGGCTTCAGTCGTTTATTATCAAACACTAACAGCATTTTTCTAAGGTCTGGCTACAGGTGGCAAAGCAGGTTCCCGAACGCAGCAGCAAGCCCGCAGAGGGCAAATCGTCGTCGCGCAAGACGGCGGCGGCGGACAATCCGCGGCGGCAGAAGCTCTGGCGCGATCTGGCCTTGATCGCGGTAGCGCCATTGCTGCTGTATCTGCTGGCCAGCCTGTTCACTTATTCGGCGACCGATCCGGGTTGGTCGCGCACCGGCAATCTGGTCGCGCCCATCCACAACATGGGCGGCCGATTCGGCGCGCTGGCGGCGGATGTGCTGCTGCAGCTGTTCGGGTATGTGGCCTTCCTGCTGCCGGTACTGTTGGGGGCGGTGGCCTGGATCGCCTTGATCGGTGACCGCGAAGAGCAGACCCAAAGCGATCTGGGGCCGGCGCTGCGCCTGGTCGGCATGGTGGGGTTCCTGATTTCGTCGACCGGCTTCCTGCACCTGCGCCTGTTCCAGGGCGAGGTGGCCGAGGCCGGCGGCATCCTGGGCAAGTTGGTCGCCGGCTCGCTCAGCTCCGGCTTCGGTGCCTTGGGCGCGAACCTGTTCGTGCTGGTGCTGCTGCTGGTCTCTATCACCCTGGCGACCGGCTTGTCGTGGTTTGCGGTGATGGAGCGCATCGGCAAGTGGGTGCTGGCGCTGGGGCCGCTGATGCAGCGCAAGACCCATCAGGCCACCGAGTGGCAGCAGACCCGGGTGATGCGCGAGGAACGCGAGGAAGTGCGCAAGGTCGATGCGGTCAAGCAGGCCAAGCGCGAACCGGTGAAGATCGAGCCGCCGCCAGCGCCGGTAGTGGAAAAAAGCGAGCGCGCCAAACGCGACACCCAGATTCCGATGTTCCAGGGCGTCAGCACCGACGGCTCTGACTTGCCGCCGCTGGCGCTGCTGGACGACCCCAAGCCGCAGACCAAGGGCTATTCCGAAGAAACCCTGGAAACGCTATCGCGGCAGATCGAGTTCAAGCTCAAGGACTTCCGCATCGAGGCACAAGTGGTCGGCGCCTATCCGGGACCGGTGATCACCCGTTTCGAGATCGAGCCGGCGCCGGGCATCAAGGTCAGCCAGATCAGCTCGCTGGACAAGGACATCGCCCGCGGGTTGTCGGTGAAATCGGTGCGTGTGGTGGACGTGATCCCTGGCAAGTCGGTGATCGGGCTGGAAATACCCAACGTCAGCCGCGAGATGATCTTCCTCTCCGAATTGCTGCGCTCCAAGGAGTACGACAAGTCGGCCAGCCCGCTGACGCTTGCCCTGGGCAAGGACATCGCCGGCCGGCCGACCGTGGCCGACCTGGCGCGCATGCCGCACTTGCTGGTCGCAGGTACCACCGGCTCGGGCAAGTCGGTGGCGGTCAATGCGATGGTGTTGAGCCTGCTGTACAAGGCCTCGCACAAGGAACTGCGGATGCTGATGATCGACCCGAAGATGCTCGAGTTGAGCGTCTACCAGGGCATCCCGCACCTGCTGGCGCCGGTGGTCACCGACATGAAGGAGGCCGCCAACGGCTTGCGCTGGTGCGTGGCCGAAATGGAGCGCCGCTACAAGCTGATGAGCGCGGTGGGCGTGCGCAACCTGGCCGGCTTCAACAAGAAGGTCAAGGACGCCATCGACGCCGGGCAGCCGATGATGGACCCGCTGTTCAAGCCGAACCCGGAACTGGGCGAAGCGCCGCGGCCGTTGGAGACGCTGCCGTTCATCGTCATCTTCATCGACGAATTCGCCGACATGATGATGATCGTCGGCAAGAAGGTCGAAGAACTCATCGCGCGCCTGGCGCAGAAGGCGCGCGCGGCCGGCATCCATCTGATCCTGGCCACGCAGCGGCCGTCGGTGGACGTGATCACCGGCCTGATCAAGGCCAATATCCCAACCCGCGTGGCGTTCCAGGTCAGCTCCAAGATCGACTCGCGCACCATTCTGGATCAATCCGGCGCCGAAGCGCTGCTGGGCAACGGCGACATGCTGTATCTGCCGCCAGGCACGGCGCTGCCGGATCGCGTGCATGGCGCCTTCGTCAGCGACGAAGAGGTACATCGCGTGGTCGAGCATCTCAAGGCGAGCGGGCCGGTGTCCTACGTCGAAGGCGTGCTGGACGAAGTCCAGACCATGGGCGATGGCACCGTGGTCGGTGCGACCGGCTTGCCGGAAAGCAGCGGCGGCGGTGGCGACGAGTCGGACCCGTTGTACGACGAAGCCTTGCGCATCGTCACCGAGACCCGGCGTGCCTCGATTTCCGGCGTGCAGCGGCGTTTGAAGATCGGCTACAACCGCGCCGCGCGTCTGATCGAAGCGATGGAAGCGGCCGGCGTCGTCAGCCCGCCCGAGCACAATGGCGACCGTACCGTGCTGGCACCGCCGCCGCCCAAGTAGGCGCCGGCGATGTCGTGACGCGTTTCAGGTGCAGCCCCCGGTTGGGCGCCTGCAGCAATGCCGCATTGTTGGAAGTCCGTGCCTGTCAATGCCGGGTACAACGGCTACCCTGTGGGCGAGGGCCGCTCCGGCCCGCCGTGATCGAGACCCATGTTGCATCGTCCCTCGTTAGTGCTCGTGCTGCTCCTCTGTATTCCGCTGCTTGCCCAGGCACAGCAACGGCCCGCACCCGCTGCCAGCGCTGCGACACGCACGCAGGCCGACACCAATTACAGTTTCGTGCGCTACCGCGCCGACTACGAGGTGCGCGCAGACGCCAGCAGCGTTGAAACCGACGAGTACGAGATCCTGCTCAAGACCAAGTCGGCCGTGGAGCAGTTCAGCCAGGTCCGGTTGAGCTATAGCGAGAAGATGGAAACGCTCGAAGTGCTGCAGGCGTATACCGTCACGGCCGAAGGGCTGCGCCAGGACGTGGCGGCCGACAAGATCTATACCCAGGAAAGCTATTCCAGCGCCTCGGCAGCGATGTATGCCGACCGCAAGGTGAAAGTGGTGGTGTTCCCGAATCTGGCGCCGGGCGCGCGCATTGTGTACCGCGTGCGGCGGGCGCAGAACACGCCGTATTTCCCCGGTTACTTCAGCCTGTGGGAGACCTTCAGCGTGTTCGCGCAGTACGACGATGCCGTGATTACGTTGGTCGCGCCCAAGGGTCTGCCGATGCATCTTTCTGCACGCGGGCTGCAGGGCGGCACCAAGCCAGTGGTGCGCGGCGACCAGGCACGCTGGGAGTGGCGCTACCAGCGCAGCGCGCCGATGAAGAACCAGAACTGGAGCGCGGCCACCTGGGAGTTCAGCCCGACCTTGATGGCCAGCACCTTCGATAGCTGGTCGCAGATGGGCCTGGCTTACCACGTCAAAGGCGGGCGCGCCGCGGCGGTGACGCCGGCGATCCAGGCGCTGGCCGATGAGGTCACGCGCGGTATCGATGCGCCGCGCGCGCAGGCTGCCGCGCTGTATGCATGGGTGGCGCGCAATATCCGCTATGTGGCGGTGTATCTGGGCAATGGCGGGCTGGAACCCAACAGCGCAGAGAGCATCCTGGCCAACCATTACGGCGATTGCAAAGACCACACCGTAATTCTGGAGGCCCTGCTTGCGGCCAAGGGAATTGCCAGCACACCGGTGCTGATCGGGGCAGAGGGTGGCCCGACCTTGCCGGAAATCCCGGTGCTGGGCCGCTTCAATCACGCCATCACCTACATTCCCGCATTCGATCTGTACGTGGACTCGACCAACCCCTACGCGCGCTTCGGCCAGTTGCCGGCCGGCGATCTCGGCGCGCCGGTGGTGCATACGCGCGATGGCAAGGTCACGCAGACGCCGCCGAACGACCGCAAGGTCAATCGCTATGTCGCCCGCACCGACTACCGGTTCACGCCGCAGGGCGATCTGCAGGGCACCACCACGCTCGACAGCGGGCAGACCGGCGAAGTGGGCTTGCGCGCGATGTTCGTGCAGCTCAATGCGCAGAATCGCAACCGGATCGAAGAGTCGATCCTTGCCCAGTCCGGTTTCGACGGCACCGGCGATCTGCTGATTCAGGGCGACCCGCTGGATCTGGATGCACCGTTCAACTACCGCTACACCTTCCAGGCCAAGGACGCGGTGGATTTCTCGGTGGTCGGCGGCATGACCTTGCCGGACATGCCCGGGGCCGAGTCAACGCGCGCCATCTACACCACCACCTCGGCCGAAAACAATCTGACCCCGTTTTACTGCAACGACAGCGTGCGCGAAGAAACCTACGTGGTGATCTTTCCCGAGACGGTGCCGATCATCGCCATTCCGCGCAGCAGCACCTTTCGCAATGCCGCCGGCCAATACCAGGCTGAGTGGACACGGCAGGGACAGACGGTCACCGCCGTGCATCGCCTGCAGCGCGCCGCCGTGCGCGGGCCTCAGGCGCTGTGCCAGCCGCAGGATTACCGTGCGTTTCGCGAACTCTATCAACAGGTGAGGCGCGGCTTTCGTGGGCAGATCGTCTATGGCGATCTGACCAGGGTGCAGACGGCACAATGAGGCGGATTGCCGCGCACACGCTGCCATCTGAACACGTCGTGCGATAGCGCTCGCCCATTCATCTATGAAGTATCAGAATCTACGCATTCCCTTCTGGAAGACCGCGATGCATCGCCAGCTCCGTTATGCCGTCCTTGCCACTGCTCTGTTCGCCAGCACTGCGTTTGCCGGTGCGCGCCAGGAGCTGGATACCTTCACGCGAGGGTTGAAGGGTCTGGATGGGCAGTTCAGTCAGCGCGTGACCGACGCGAATGGCCGGGTCAAGGAGACCTCGAGCGGGCGGGTTGCACTGGCAACGCCGCGCCAGTTCCGTTGGGAATACGCCAAGCCCTACAAGCAGCTGATCGTGGCCGATGGCAAGAAGGTCTGGGTATTCGACCCGGATCTGGAGCAGGTCACCGTGCGCGCACAGGGCAGCGAAGAACAGAACAGCCCGCTGGTTGCGTTGATCGACCCGGCGCTTCTGGACAAGAAGTACGACGTCAGCGAAGAAGCCGCGCCACGCGACGGCCTGCAGTGGCTGTCGCTGACGCCCAAGGTAGACACCGACGCCAGCTTCCAGATCGCCTCGCTGGGGTTCGGCAGGGAAGGCCTGGCCAGGATGGAAGTGGTAGACGCGGTCGGCCAGCGCACCGCGATCGGCTTTAGCGGCTGGAAGCGCAATCCGGCGTTTGCTGCAGACACCTTCCGCTATACGCCGGCCAAGGGCGTGGATGTGGTGGGCGACGCGCAGTAAAAGCGTCAGCGGGACGCTCGGATGAAGGCATGGTGTAGCGAGCGGCGGCTGTGCCTGTGAGGGCCGCGGCAGTCGCTGTGGCTCGACCGAGACGCCCTACACAGGGGCGATGCCGGCAGCGCTACGGGACTGGCTCGTACGGGATCCACTGACCGACCGTCCGCATCGCCTCCGCTGCCTGGTTGGTCTGGCGTTTGATGAAGAAATCGATGCCACGCTCGCGCTGGCGTTTGCCCTTTTCGCGCAGGATCAGGATGGTCGGTTCCCAGATGCCTGGGTGGCTGATCAGCTCATCGAAGGCGCGATCGGCCTCCGCCGCCTGCGCTTCGCATCCGGCGACCCGCAATAGCTGGGCCTGCGCGCGCAATGCGTCCAGGTGCGGTGCAGCCTCCGCCTGCAGCACCCAGTCCACGATCAGCGAGGCGAACTTGTTGTCTTGCATGTGGAGGCGGACCCGGTCGATGAAGTCCTGTAACTGGCGCTCGGCCACCATATAGAGGCGCTGGTCGTCGACCTTGCCCTGCAGTTTGGAGATTCCGTAGTGGGTCCATAGCTGCCAGTTGCGTTTCACCTCGCGTTCGAATGAGGCGAAGTTGAAGAATTCGAAGCCACGATCCGTGCGCACAGGATCGATTTCGTTGTTGAACATCCACAAGGTGGAGAACGTATTGCTGCCGGCCGAGCGCAGTTCCCTGCTATAGCCGAGATCGAGCGTGGCCATGGACAGCCGCGCCACTGGCGTGGGCGGCGCATTGCCGGTGCTTGGGTGCGTCCACTGCTGGGCGACGAGACTGGCCGATGCGCGTCCTGCAATCTCCACCCTGGATTGCGCGCTCGAATCCTTCAGCACCATCGTCATGTAGCCTTCGATCGGCGTCTGCGAACGGGAGGTTTCCCGCCGTGCTTTCAGGCCGAGCGATGCCCCCAGGGTGGCGCGGCGGGGTCGGCCGTCCATGTTTCCCACGCGCACGCCGGCAGCGACGCTGAGGCTGGATTCGGTGGCCGTAGCGTTGCGCTCGGCATGGCCGATCAAGCCGACGGTGATGCTGGGGTGGTGCGCCAGCAGCTCGCCCAGAAAGTCGCGCTCGCTCAACTGGCCTGCATCGCCGCCGGATTGCTCGGCGAGTTGCAGCAAGTGTTCAAACATGGCCAGGAATTGCGCGCGCTGCTCCAGCTCCTGGCCCTTGCCCCGCCGTGGTACGCGGATCTGCACGCCGTGCTCGATGCCCGATTCCTTTTTCATGCGCCACTCGGCTGCGCCTGTGATGCCCACCGGTGCGTGTTCGGTACCCGGCAGCAGCACGCCTGCGCTAATGCCGGTGCTGGCGTTGAACTGCCGCGCCTTCTGCCGCCCGATCTGCAGCGACAGCCCGGTTCGCCCCATGTAAATCTCCACCGAGCGATCGGAACTGGTCTGGCCGCCCGCGGAGAGTTTCAGTCCCAGGCCGCTGGGGATGATCGCAAGCGCAGCCGACAGCGGCGTCGTATTGAGTCCGATCACACGTTGCTCGGTGAGACGCAGCTTGTCGCGCCATTCCAACCGTTCCATCAGGTTGCGCAGGCATTCGAATAGCGCGCGTGGCGACTTGACGCGGGAGGTGTCGCCTTCATGCAGAAAGCGACTGGCATGACCCACGGCCCGATGAAAGTGGTCGCGCGCGACCGACGCCAGTTCTTCATCCAACGGCGCTGCACCGACCGGCAGGTCGCTCGGCTGTCCGGCGTGGTCGAGCAGGCCGCGTTGGATCAGACGCAGCGTTTCTGGCAGACGCATGCGGCCCGCGCGTAATGCAGCCCAGGCGGACGCGATCGCTGGATGGCACGCCGCCGGCTGCAGGTCGTCGGCCTCGTTCACGGAGGCAGCCACCGAGCGCTGAAGCTCCTGGGCACGCCGTTCGATCGTGCCCAGCACCTTCGCAGTGAAGGTCAGGTCGGTCGCGTTCTGCTCGTGTGGGAGCCATTGCGCGTATTCCAGTAGCGCCTGCATTGCCAGTTCGTCCTGCGACGGCATTCGCCCGCCCGCCCGCTGGATCTGGCGGCGCGCGACGAGCCAACTGGTCAAGTGGCCGGCCGCCTCTCGGAAAGCGTCGTTGGCACGCCGCTCAGCGGTAGGAAGCGCTTCGGAGGCGCCAACCTTCATTCCCAACGCAAGTGCGTTGAAGGGATTGAGGGCGCGCTTGCCGCGCGGTGCGCTGCCTGCTACCGCCCATTGCGCAAACATCTGCAGGCATGCGTTGACGCGCGCATAGGGCGAACCTGCTCCGGTGGTTTCGTAGCCGTTGCGGAACGCATGAAAGGCGCCGCGCTGGGCATCGGTTGCAGACTGCAGGCCCTGCAGCGGCGAGTCTCCATGCACGGCATGGCGCGCTCCCATTTGCGCATCGCTCAGCCAGGTGCGTTCAGCCTGTTCTGCGTCCGGGGTGAGTGCAAGCCGGTGGCTTGCACGCAGGTGGATCTGCGCCGCCTCCAACCATTCCCTGGAGGGGGGCGTGGGTTCTTCGCGCAGCATGTGCGAAAGAACCTGCATGCCGCGCGGAACGCTGGCCAACAGGCCGACGCAGGCGGTGACCGTCTCCATCGTCGGGACCGCCTCGGCAGCGATGGAGACCTGTGGCGGCGGGATCAGCTCACGCAACTGCACCACGCCCAGGCGTTGCAGCGTGCTGGCCGCTGCCGTGGCATCGCCGTCGCTGGCGATGGCCAAGGCTTGCAGGGCGATGCGCAACGCGTCGACCGGCTGCAAGGCGTCGCTCCCGAACGCAGCGCTGCGGCCATGCAGACCGTCAGCCCAGGCGCGTAGTACCTGTCGATTCACGGGGTCGATGGTTTCCTCGCGAAAGCCGGGTAGGGCCTCGAGCAGTGCCTCCATGGTGTCGGCGACGATATCGGCAGCGACGGGCCGGGCCTCATCGGTCGGCGCATGTGCGGCTGCATGTTCCACCACGCGCTGCATGTCGCCGTTCGCTGCTTCCAGCGCGCTGACCGTCTGTTCGTGCTGCCACAACTCCTCGGTGTTGATTCGCGACGAATGCCGCGCCTGCTGCAGTTTCGCGTCGACCTGGGCGAGGCGCTCCTGTAGGCGCCGCGCATTTCGCTGACAGCGCTCGGCATGCGTGCGTTGCAGGGTCAGCATGTTCTCGTCGCGTCCCAGCCGTGTGCGCAGTGCCTCGATTTCCCGGTTTCGTTCTGCAGCAAGGTGCGAGCCGAGCGTGCGAGGCGCCGGCCTGTTGGCAGAGCTGCTTGCTTGATCCGACTGCAACGCATCGCGCGCTTGCGCATACGCGCTCCGCAATTGATCGATCTCCGCGTTAGCATCCGCAAGTGCTTGCTCTGCTTGTGCTGCCTGTGCCGAGCCGCGGCCGAAAAAGACCGCTTTGGCCAGCGTATCGCCGCGCGCGCGCGCCTGCTGCACTGCGTGTTCGAGCCGAGTGCAGGTGCGCTGCAGCTGTAAGCGATCGACGCCCTGCTGCGCGTCGGCCGAGGATGGGCCCGCGTGCGCTGCGACCGCGCGCGACGGCTGATCGTCCGGTAGCGCGTTCAATGTCGCGCGTGCGGAGAGGATGTCCGACTCGAGATCGTGGATTGCGGCCGCCACTGCATCAGTTTGCAGATGACATCCCTGCAGCTGTCGCAGCAGTTCGGCGCGTTCGCGCGTCAGCACGTGGATGCTGTCGCTGAGGTTGGCGGCGCGCCGGGCTCTCAAGGCCAACTGCCCGCGTGCAGCCTGTAGCGTTTGTGCATGCGCGTAGATCAGTTCGTCCTGGCGACGCCGGGAGATGCGTGCGGCCAGGTCGTTGTTGGATTGCTCCAGGCGGGCGATCAGCGCCTCATTGAGATCCTGGGTGGCATTGGACAGTAACGGGGCTGCTTGCAGATCACGGGCGGTAGTGGCGTTGCGATCCGATTGGCCGGCTGGTGTGTCCCGCTCGTACTGCACCGAGGAATAGCGCAGCAGGCTCGTATGTGGTTCTGGCGAACCGCTACTGAGCCCCAATTGCTCTGCGGCCTTCCTGCAGGGCCGCAGGAGAGCGTGTTTGCGTTTGGGAGCGGCTTTCAATCCTGGGTCGACGACACTTGGCTGTCTCGCTTGCTCAAGCAGCGTCGCGGACCAGCCCAGCGGATCGTCCTGGGCCTGGATCAGTTCCGCCTCGAACGCGCATGGGTCCGGAGTCGCCAATTTGTTGTGCGTCTGCCGCCGCGCAGAAGGCTTGGATGGATGCGAGATGGTCTCGGCCATCCCTGGAAGGCAAGCGGTGATGGCAGAGGGGCGAAGCGGAATGCGGGGCATGGTGAAATCCGTACGCTGAACGTGCCGCTTGCGCTGGCGCAGCTCGTGGCCGATGCGAGGTGCAGGCAAGCGATGACATGCGATGACTCGTTACTCAGTAACAGTATTGCGCTGCGCAGTCGATGCGGTGCACCTGCGCGAAGTGGTCGCTTGGAAAGAGAACGTCGACGTCCCTGCCAGCGACGGCCGAACACTGCGTTGTGGAACGTCCATCAGGCGCAGGCGGTAGAATAAAGGGGTGAGCAAAGCCAAACGTCCCGACTCGATCACACCCGATCTGCTGCATGTCGATCGCAGCGCCATGGGGCCCCTGGCAGAGCGGATGCGGCCGCGCACGCTTGACGAGATGGTGGGGCAGAAACGATTGCTGGCTCCCGACAGCGCCTTGCGGCGCGCGGTCGAATCCGGGCGCGTGCACTCGATGATCCTGTGGGGTCCGCCGGGATGCGGCAAGACCACATTGGCCTTGTTGCTGGCGCACTACGCAGACGCCGAATTCAAGGCGATCTCGGCCGTGCTGTCCGGCCTGCCGGACGTGCGGCAGGTGCTGGCAGAGGCCGCGCAGCGTTTTGCCGGTGGCCGCCGCACCGTGTTGTTCGTCGATGAGGTGCATCGCTTCAACAAGGCGCAACAGGATGCGTTCTTGCCGCATATCGAACGCGGCACGATTCTGTTCGTCGGTGCGACCACTGAAAACCCGTCCTTCGAGTTGAACTCAGCGTTGTTGTCGCGCTGCCGCGTGCATGTGCTGGAAGGCGTGTCGCCGCAGGACATCGTCGAAGCCTTGCAGCGTGCCTTGCGCGATGCCGAGCGCGGCTTGGGGGCCGAGACGATCCAGGTCAGCGAAGCATCGCTGCTGGAAATCGCCAGCGCCGCCGACGGCGATGTGCGTCGGGCCCTGACGCTGTTGGAAATTGCTGCGGAACTGGCGGCAGGCGAGGGTGGCGAGATTACGCCGCAGACGTTGCTGCAGGTGCTGGCCGACCGTACGCGCCGCTTCGACAAGAACGGCGAGCAGTTCTATGACCAGATTTCGGCGTTGCACAAGTCCGTGCGCAGCTCCAACCCGGATGCAGCGCTGTACTGGCTGACGCGCATGCTCGATGGCGGGTGCGACCCGGCGTATTTGGCGCGTCGCTTGACCCGCATGGCGATCGAGGACATTGGCCTGGCCGATCCGCGCGCGCAGAGCATGGCGCTGGAAGCCTGGGACATCTACGAGCGCCTCGGCAGCCCGGAGGGCGAGTTGGCATTCGCACAGCTGGTGCTGTATCTGGCCAGCACTGCCAAATCCAACGCCGGCTATGCTGCCTTCAATCAGGCCAAGGCCGAAGTGCGCGCCACCGGCACGCAGGAGGTGCCGCTGCATCTACGCAACGCACCGACCAAGCTGATGAAGACGCTGGGTTACGGCCAGGATTATCAGTACGACCATGATGCCGAGGGCGGTATCGCGCTGGATCAGACCGGCTTCCCGGATGCGATGGGCGAGCGCGTGTACTACAACCCGGTGCCGCGCGGGATGGAGATCAAGCTGAAGGAAAAGCTCGATCGGCTGCGCGAGGCGCGTGCGCAGGCACGGGCTGACAAGGCCGGCAAGCCCACGGCATAATCGGCCGCACAGGAGATGGCATTCCTCCTCGAACCGCGCGCACCCGCGCGCTAATGATGCCTGCCCACCCCGCCGGGGCGGCAGGTCTGTGCCCCGGCATCGCTCTTGACTCAGGAAGGATGACGCCGATGTCGCACACTATTTTTTCGAAAGCACGCTTCGGTCGCGGGGTGCGCGCATGAACGCACCGGTGTGGTGGCAACAGCTGTTGCTGGCGATGACCGGTGGTGCGCTGGGATCCGGTTTGCGTTTTGCGATCGGTGCCTCGTTGATCCAGCGCTTCGGTACCTTCTTCCCGTGGGGAACGCTGACGGTGAACCTGCTCGGGTCGTTCGTTGCCGGCGTGTTGCTGGTCTGGCTGGATGCACGCGGGCCATCGAGCTGGCCGCTGCGGGCCTTGTTGATCGTTGGGGTGATCGGTGGGCTGACCACGTTTTCGTCGCTGATGATGGAGTGCCTGGTATTCGCGCGCACCGACCGCTCGACGATGATCGGCATCTATCTGGCGGTGACCTTGCTGGCTGGACTGGCGCTGGTCTTCGCAGGTGCGCGGACCGGTCAATGGCTGGTGACGCGCTGAGCGCGACCGCCTGGTCGCGGTGTGTGCGGCGTGCCCATTGCCGTATCTACATCGCCAGCTTCAATCGCCGCGGCCGAGATGACCGATGCAGCAGAATGCAATGCATCGCGTTTCAATGACGCGGGGGGATATGCGTTGGATCGCCTCGCCGCGACGTTGGCGAGACCGCGTTGACCGGCAGAGCAAAGGGCGTGCTTGCGCACGCCCTTTTGGCGACAGCATGGAGATTTGATCGCTGACCTGATCTCCGCAGGTCGATGACACCGATGGAGACACCAGATCGACCCGGAAGGCCGACCCGGCGCTCCAGCGCGCCTTACAGCGCTTCGATGATGCCCGCAGCGCCCATGCCGGTCCCGATGCACATGGTGACCATGCCGTACTTCTGCTGACGACGGCGCAGGCCATGCACCAGCGTGGCGGCACGGATCGCGCCGGTGGCGCCCAGCGGGTGGCCAAGGGCGATTGCGCCGCCCAGTGGGTTGACCTTGGATGGATCCAGCTCGCTGTCGCGGATAACCGCCAACGCCTGTGCCGCGAAGGCTTCGTTGAGCTCGATCCAGTCCAGCTGGTCCTTGGTCAGGCCGGCCTGCTTGAGCGCCTTGGGAATGGCGGCGATCGGTCCGATACCCATGACTTCCGGGCGCACGCCAGCGACCGAGAAGCTGACGAAGCGGGCCAGCGGAGTCAGGCCGTAATCCTTGATCGCCTGCTCGGAGGCCAGCAGCACCGCGCCGGCACCATCGCTCATCTGCGACGAATTGCCGGCGGTGACGCTGCCGCCGAACTGGCCGTTGCGGAACACCGGGCGCAGCTTGGCCAGGCCCTCGATCGAGCTGTCCGGACGCGGGCCTTCGTCCGTATCGACCAGCTTCTTGCGCAAGGCGATGACGTTGCCGGCCAAGTCGGGCTGATGCGAGTGGATTTCGTACGGGCTGATTTCGTCGCGGAACTCGCCGGCCGCAATCGCCGCGATCGCTTTCTGGTGCGAGGCCAGCGCGAACGCATCCTGGTCTTCGCGCGACACCTTCCACTCTTCTGCGACCTTCTCGGCAGTGATGCCCATGCCGTACGCAATGGCCACATGGTCGTCGGCAAACACGCTTGGCGACATCGCCACCTTGTTGCCCATCATCGGCACCATCGACATCGACTCAGTGCCGCCGGCCAGCATCAGGTCGGCATTGCCCAGACGAATCTGGTCGGCCGCCATGGCGATGGCCTGGATGCCGGACGAACAGAAGCGGTTGATGGTCTGACCGGCCACCGAATTGGGCAGGCCCGCCAGCAGCACGCCAATGCGCGCCACGTTCATGCCTTGCTCGCCTTCGGGCATGGCGCAGCCGATGATGGCGTCGTCGATGCGCGAGGTATCGATGCCCGGCGCCTGCGCGACCACGGCGCGCAGCACGTGCGCCAGCATGTCGTCGGGGCGGGTGTTGCGGAACACGCCCTTGGGCGCCTTGCCTACCGGCGTACGCGTGGCGGCGACGATGTAGGCTTCTTGAATCTGTTTGCTCATTTGGCTATCTCCGAAAGCCGGGAATGGGGAGAGGGGAATCGGGAATCGCAAGTGCGGATTCGCCTGGGTTCGCCATCTTCATCACCCGGCAGATAATTGGGAGAAGCGGGGAGTAGGTTGGGCTTTTACCCATTCCCGATTCCCCGCTCCCGATTCTCAGTTCCTCAACGGCTTGCCCGTCTTCAACATGTGCCCAATCCGGGCCTGGGTCTTTTCCTGCTGGGCCAGTTCGACGAAGTGCTTGCGCTCCAGCTTGAGCAGCCATTCTTCATCGACCAGCGCGCCGCGATCGACTTCGCCACCGCACACCACCGTGGCGATGCGGCTGGCGATTTCATAGTCGTATTCGCTGATGAAGCGACCTTCCAGCATGTTGACCAGCAGCATCTTGAAGGTGGCGATGCCGACGTCGCCGGCAACCTGGATATGGCGTGCCGGCAGCGGGGCGCGGTAGCCGCCCTCGGCCAGTGCGCGCGCTTCGGCCTTGGCGATGTGCAGGCTCTCGTAGCTGTTGAACACCACTTTGTCGGTGGCGCGCAGCAGGCCCAGTTCCTTGGCATTGACCGCCGAGTTGGAGACCTTGGCCATTGCCACGGTTTCGAAGGTCTTTTTGAGCTCGGCAAACACGTCGCCGCCCGGGCCTGCGGCGATCGATGCACGTACCGCGATTTCCTTCAGGCCGCCGCCGGCCGGCAGCAGGCCGACGCCAGCTTCGACCAAGCCGATGTAGCTCTCCAGCGAGGCCACCGTCTTGGCGCTGTGCATCTGGAACTCGCAACCGCCGCCCAGTGCCAAGCCGCGCACGGCCGAGATCACCGGCACCTGCGCGTACTTGATGCGCTGGCTGGTGGCCTGGAAATTGGCGACCAATGCTTCGAAGGCATCGACCTTGCCAGCCTGCAGCAGGCCGAGCGCGCCGGCCAGATCGGCGCCGGCGGAGAAGGGCTCCTTCTGCTGCCAGATCACCAGGCCGGCGAAGTCCTTCTCGGCGCGGCCAACGACGTCCTGCAAGCCGTTGAGCACGTGGTCGGAAACGGTGTTCATCTTGGTCTTGAAGCTGACCACCGCGATGTCGTCGCCGTCGTGCCACATGCGCACGCCGTCGTTTTCGAACACGGTTTCGCCCGGCGAGAACTGCTCGCCAAGCAACGGATCGGGGAAGCGCTGGCGTTTGTACACCGGCAGCGACGAGCGCGGCAGCTTGGCGTCGCGCGCCGGGCTATACGAGCCCTCGGCGCCATGCACGCCATCGCGACCGTCGAACACCCAGTTAGGTAACGGTGCGCTGCTCATGCTCTTGCCGTTGGAGATGTCTTCGGCGATCCACTGCGCCACCTGCTTCCAGCCGGCTGCCTGCCAGGTCTCGAACGGGCCCAGCGACCAACCGTAGCCCCAGCGAATCGCCAGATCCACATCGCGTGCGGTCTCGGCGATATCGGCCAGATGGAAGGCGCTGTAGTGGAACAGGTCGCGGAAGCTCGCCCACAGGAACTGCGCCTGCGGATGCTGGCTCTCGCGCAGCTTGGCGAACTTCTCGGCCGGATTCTTGATCTTTAGGATCTCGACCACTTCCGGCGCGGCGCTGCGATCGGCGGCGCGGTAGTCCTGCTTGTGCAGGTCCAGCACCACGATGTCCTTGCCGACCTTGCGGAAGATGCCGGCCCCGACCTTCTGGCCCAGCGCGCCCTTGGCGATCAGCGCCTCCAGCCACTTCGGCGACTTGAAATACTGATGCCACGGGTCGTCCGGCAAGGTGTCGCCCATGGTCTTGATGACGTGCGCCATGGTGTCCAGGCCGACCACATCGGAGGTGCGGTAGGTGGCCGACTTGGGACGGCCGACCAGCGGGCCGGTCAGCGCATCGACTTCGTCGAAGCCCAGGCCGAATTCCTGCGTGTGATGGATGGTGGACAGGATCGAGAACACGCCGATGCGGTTGCCGATGAAGTTCGGCGTGTCCTTGGCATACACCACGCCCTTGCCGAGCGTGGTCACCAGGAAGGCTTCCAGGCCCTCGAGCACGGCCTTGTCGGTGCCCTTGGCCGGAATCAACTCGGCCAGGTGCATGTAGCGCGGCGGGTTGAAGAAGTGCACGCCGCAAAAACGATGGCGCAGCTGCTCGGGCAGCACATCCGACAGCTTGTTGATGCCCAGGCCGGAGGTGTTGGATGCCAGCACTGCATGCTCAGAGACGAACGGGGCGATCTTCTTGTACAGGTCCTGCTTCCAGTCCATGCGTTCGGCGATCGCTTCGATGATCAGATCGCAGTCGCGCAGTTGCTCCAGACCGCTCTCGTAGTTGGCTGGCGTGATCGCCTCGGCCAGCGCCTTGCTGGCGAGCGGGGCAGGGCTCAGCTTGCCGAGATTGGCGATCGCCTTGAGTACGATGCCGTCGGCCGGGCCTTCCTTGGCAGGCAGGTCGAACAACACGGTGTCGACACCGGCATTGGTGAGGTGGGCGGCGATCTGCGCGCCCATGACGCCGGCACCGAGCACGGCGGCACGACGGACTAGCAACGGGTTGGACATAGCGATAGGCCTCTTGTGGAACGTTTACGGTGTGGAATGAGCACGGAAACCGGGTTCCGCGAAACGAATGAGTTCGCGCGCCGCGCGCGCGCGGTGGTCGGCCTCGCTGACGCCCGCAGGCCGCTTGATGAGTCCGAAGTCGGCCATGGCATAGGTCAGTGCGCCGGCAAGAAAGTCCAGCCGCCAGTACAGCTCTTCCTTGCTCAGGCCCGGCACGCAGCCGGCAATGGCCTTGCCGAATTCGCGCAGGACATGCCCGTAGTGGTCGGACAGGAACTTGCGCAGGTTGTCGTTCTTTTCGGCGTACGCGCGTGCGATCACGCGTACGAACGCGCCGCCGTTCTGGCGGTCCTGCGCCATCGCCAACGCCGGCTCGACGAAGGCGGCGAGCACGGCCGTCAGCTCGCCGGGCTGCGACTTCTTCGCCGTTTCCAGCTGCTGCAGGCGCGCTGCGGTCATTTCGTCCATGCGCCGGCGGAACACCTCGTTGACCAGGTTTTCCTTGGAGCCGAAGTGATAGTTGACCGCGGCGATATTGACGTCGGCCTGCGTGGTCAGCTGGCGCAGCGACGTGCCTGCAAACCCGTGCTGGGCGAACAGCTCCTCGGCCGCACCGAGAATGCGGTCCTTGGTGGAGAAGTGGGCGGGCTTGGGCATGCGCGAAGACAGGACTCAATCAAACGATTGTTTGAGTCTACGGGCTCGCCCGCTGGCAGGTCATGTCGCAACGCAGCACGATTCAGGAGGCGGTGTGCAAACGCGGCGTTGACGAGATAGAATTGACCATCGCAAAGAAGCCTAAGCCCGCGTTTTGTCGCGGGTTTTTTTCATGATAACCTCGGGCCTTCAGTGGCCCGCCCAACGGAGAACTTCCCATGGCGCTGGAGCGCACCCTGTCCATCATCAAGCCCGACGCCGTTGCCAAGAACGTCATCGGCGAAATCTACAGCCGCTTCGAAAAGGCTGGCCTGAAGGTCGTGGCCGCCAAGTACAAGCAGCTGTCGCGTCGCGAAGCCGAAGGCTTCTACGCCATTCATCGCGAGCGTCCGTTCTTCAACGCGCTGGTCGAGTTCATGATTTCCGGCCCGGTGATGATCCAGGCGCTGGAAGGCGAGAACGCCGTCGCCGCACACCGTGACCTGCTGGGCGCGACCAATCCCAAGGACGCTGCGCCGGGCACCATCCGCGCCGACTTCGCCGATTCGATCGATGCCAATGCTGCCCACGGCTCGGATTCGGTCGAGAACGCTGCCAACGAAGTCGCGTATTTCTTTGCCGCCACCGAAGTGGTCTCGCGCTGAGGCCGAGTGAGTCGAATCGTGAATGAGGTCGTGATCCCTTCCGTGCTGCAGGACGGCTCCGTCCGTACCCCGGAGCCGCGCAAGCAGAACCTGCTCGACCTCGATCGCGAGGGGCTGGAGCGCTTCTTCGCCGATACGCTTGGCGAGGCGCGTTACCGTGCCCATCAGGTGATGAAGTGGATCCATCATCGCTACGTCACCGATTTCGACCAGATGACGGACCTCGGCAAGGCGCTGCGTGCGAAGTTGCACCAACACGCCGAGGTTCTCGTCCCGAACGTGGTGTTCGATAAGCCTTCGGCCGACGGCACCCACAAATGGCTGTTGGCCATGGGCACCGACGGCAAGAACGCCATCGAAACCGTTTACATCCCCGACAAGGGCCGCGGCACGCTATGTGTGTCCTCCCAGGTCGGCTGCGGCTTGAACTGCAGCTTTTGTTCGACCGCTACCCAGGGCTTCAACCGCAACCTCACCACGGCCGAAATCATCGGCCAGGTGTGGGTGGCGGCGCGCCATCTGGGCAATGTGCCGCACCAGCAGCGCCGTCTCACCAATGTGGTGATGATGGGCATGGGCGAGCCGCTGATGAATTTCGACAACGTCGTGCGCGCGATGAGCGTAATGCGCGACGATCTTGGCTACGGGCTGGCCAGCAAGCGGGTCACACTGTCGACCTCCGGCCTGGTGCCGATGATCGACCGGCTCTCCACCGAAAGCGACGTCTCGCTGGCGGTCTCGCTGCATGCAGCCAACGATGCGCTGCGGGAAAGCCTGGTGCCGTTGAACAAGAAATACCCGATCGCCGAGTTGATGGAGTCGTGCGCACGCTACTTGCGCGGCAGCAAGAAGCGCGATTCGGTGACATTCGAATACACGCTGATGAAAGGCATCAACGACCAGCCGGAGCATGCGCGCCAGTTGGCCAGGTTGATGCGGCAGTTCGACAACGCCGTGCAGTCCAAGGACGCCGGCAAGGTCAATCTGATTCCGTTCAATCCGTTTCCTGGGACGCGCTATGAGCGCTCGGGCGAGACCGAGATTCGCGCGTTCCAGAAGATCCTGCTCGATGCGCAGGTGTTGACGATGGTTCGCCGCACCCGTGGCGACGACATCGACGCCGCATGCGGGCAGCTCAAGGGGCAGGTCATGGACCGTACCCGTCGCCAGGCGGAGTTCCGCCGCACATTGGAAGGGCAGGCCGATCGAGATGCGGCAGCGTGAACTCGCGTTAATGGCGGCCGTGGCGATCGCGCTGAGCGCGGTCGGTTGCGGTGGTCGCAATGCCAAGGCCGGCTCGGCCAAGAGTGTGGAGGAAGTCGCGCCGGTGTATTCGTTCCGCGACGACAAGGCCACCAAGAATCGCCTGGCCGTCCAGGAGAAATTGGGTCTGGCCCGCAACCGGCTGCAGACCGGCGATTACGCCAGTGCCGAAGAGCAGGTGCGCGCCGCCTTGAAAAAGGACCCGCAGTCGGTGGATGCCATCGGCCTGCTGGCGCTGATTCAGGGCGCCAGGGGCGATGCGGCGGCAGCTGGTGCTTCGTACCGGCGGGCCGCAGAAATCGCGCCGCAACGCGGCGACGTGCTGAATAACTATGGCGCCTGGTTGTGCGCGAATGGCTCGCCCGGCGAAGCGTTGACCTGGTTCGATCGCGCACTGGCCGACCGGACGTACGCTTCGCCTGCGTCTGCATTGGGCAATGCCGGCGGTTGCGCGCTTAAGGCAGGACAGCCTGAGCGAGCAGCAGGCGATCTGCGCAAAGCGCTCGATTTAGACCCGAATAATCCGTATGCGCTCGAATCGATGGCACGTCTGGAAGCCGGGCGCCGCAATTATTTCGAAGCCCGCGCTTTTATCGAACGCCGCCTTGCGGCTGCACCGGCAACTGCTTCCGTGTTACAACTCGCCATTCAGATCGAGCAAGGGCTAGGCGACAAGGTAGCTGCCGGCCGTTACCAACAGCGGTTGGTCAAGGAATTCCCTGACGCAGCGACCGCTACTCCCGGGGCCAATGCATTGTGATCAGTGATTCCAATCCGAACCTTTTCGAGCAGGAAAAGGGCTGCGGACAGCATTTGCGCGAAGCGCGCGAGGCGGCAGGCCTGAGTGTGGACGAGGTGGCCGGCAAGTTGCGCATGCCGGCACACGTGGTGCGCGCGTTGGAGCAGGAGGACTGGCAGCGGCTGGGCGCGCCGGTGTTCGTACGCGGGCAGCTGCGCAGCTATGCGCGCTTGTTGCAGGTCGATCTGGAGCCGCTGTTGCAGCAGGCCACGATTGCGCCGATCGAGCCGGTCAAGCTGGTGAGTCACACGCATACGCCGCGTGCGCGGCGCATTCTCGAAAGCACCGCGCGCAAGGCCATGTATGTGGTCATTACCGGCGTGTTTGCGGTACCGGTCTGGTATGCGACGCGCTCGCATCTGGATGGCAAGGCGCCAAGCACGGTGTCCTTGGACAGCATGCCGGAGGCTGCAAAGTCCGCTGCGCCACGCAATCCAGCAACGCAGGCCGCCGCAGCGCCGCGCGAACAGCCGGCGCCGTATATCGCATCGATGACCCCGGTGCCGCGTGCTGCCGCCGACGTCCAGGCGCCTGCGGAGGCAGTTGCTCCTGGCGGCAGTTTGTCGTTGAGTTTCAGCGGCGACAGCTGGGTGCAGATCCTGGCGCCGGATGGCAGTGCGGTCGAAAAAGCCCTGATACGTGCCGGTGAACAACGCACGTATTCGCCCGGTCAGGTGGGGCGCATCGTGCTCGGCAATGCTTCGGCGGTACAGGTTCAGCAAGGCGGCAGTATCGTCGACGTGAAACCGTTCCAGCGCGCTAACGTGGCCCGTTTTGCGGTATCCTCCGACGGCTCCGTGGTACCTGCTTCCGAGTGAAGCGGACTGCGGTTTTTCATTTATCCCTTTTGATGTTCCGCGCCTCCGGGATGACGGAGCGAGAGTACGCATGGCGATCAACGATCTGCTGGACGAACACGAACAAGGTGAACGCGTTCGTTCCTGGTTGAGAAAGAATGGCGCGGGTCTGGTGGGCGGTGTCCTGCTTGGTCTGGCGCTGATCCTGGGTTGGCAGTGGTGGCAGACGCGCACCAACACCGCATTGGTCGAGGCCAATGGCCGCTACGAGGCGGTGGTGAAGTCGATTCAGGCCAAGGACCTGGACAAGGCCGCCAAGGACATCGTGGCGCTGGACGACGGCAAGGGCGGCATTTACGCCGAGCTGGCGGCGCTGCGGCTGGCCAAGGCCCAGGTGGATGCCGGCAAGAATGCCGAGGCGATCAAGACCTTGCGCGACGTGCCCGCCGAAGGCGAGCTCAAGCAGATCGTGCAGCAGCGCCTGGCGCGCCTGCTGACTGAAAGCGGCAAGCCCGACGAAGCGATCAAGCTGCTGGCCGATGCGCAGGATCACGCCAGCCTGGAGATCCGCGCCGACGCGTTGGTCGTGCAGGGCAAGCCGGATGAGGCGCGAGCGCTGTACGCCAAGGCCCTGACCACGGTGGATGTGGCCTCGCCGCAGCGCCGGTTGCTGGAAACCAAGCTGATGGATGTGGGCGGCAAGGTGCCCGATCCGGCGGAGCAGATTTGATGAAGCAGGTTGATATGTACAAGCGCATTGCGTTGATTGCCGTGATGGGTCTGTCGCTGGCTGGCTGCAGCACCGTCAAGGGCTGGTTTGCCGGGAAGGATGCTGCTGCCAAGAAGGCGCAGGAACCTGCCGAGTTGGTGAAGTTCGAGCCATCGGTCAAGGTCGAGAAGATCTGGTCTGCCGGCGTCGGCAAGGGTGAAGGGCATATCGGCGTCCGTCAGCGCCCGGCAGTGGCCGACGGCAAGGTATATGCAGCGGCGATCACCGGTGGCGTGGAGGCACTCGACCTGCAGACCGGCAAGCGCGTCTGGGAATACAAGCCCAAGAAAGAAGAGCGTAACGACCGCAAGTTCAAGCAGCGTCTGTCCGGTGGTCCCGGTGTGGGCGAGGGCCTGGTGGTGATTGGTAGCCTGTCCGGCGATGTGATCGCCCTGAACCAGGCAGACGGCACTGAAAAGTGGCGGGCCAAAGTGCCGAACGAAGTGATCGCTGCGCCGGCCATCGCACAGAACCTGGTGCTGGTGCGTAGCAACGACGGTCGGGTGACCGCGTTTGATGCCGCAACCGGCGAGCGTCGCTGGTTCCACGCCGAAGAAGGCCCGACCTTGTCCGTCCGCGGCAATGCGCCGATCGTGACCGGCCCGGGCGTGGTGTTCGTCGGTAACGACAGCGGTACCTTGAGTGCGCTGGCGCTGCAGGACGGTCGCCCGTTGTGGGAGCAGGCCATCGGCGTGCCGGAAGGCCGTACCGAGCTGGAGCGCATGTCCGACGTCGATGGCGCGCCGGTGCTGGATGGCACCACGCTGTACGCGACCAGCTTCAAGAATGAAACCCTCGCACTGGAAGGCCCGAGCGGCCGTCCGCTGTGGACGCGCGATCATGGCGGCGCCGGCGGCGTTGGTGTGTCGTCGGCGGTCGTGGTCGTATCGGACAACGCCGGATCGGTGTGGGGGTTGGACAAGAGCAGCGGTGCGGCGATGTGGTCGCAGGCTGCGTTGGCACGCCGTTCGCTGACCGGTGTGGCCATCCAGGGCGATTACGCCGTGGTCGGCGACTACAAGGGCTATCTGCACTGGCTGAAACTCAGCGACGGCGCACTGGCCGCGCGCGCACGTGCCGGACGCGATACGCTGCTGGCGCAGCCGCAGGTGGTCGACGGCATTTTGCTGGTACAAAACACCGACGGCGATCTCACCGCCTTCCGGTTGGCACAATAAGGACCTTGCGATGCTGCCCCTGGTCGCCCTGGTTGGACGGCCCAATGTCGGCAAGTCCACCATCTTCAATGCGCTGACGCGCACCCGTGACGCGCTGGTTCACGACCAGCCAGGCGTCACTCGCGACCGCAACTACGGGGTCTGCCGTCTCGACGAGCAGCAGCCGTTCATCGTCGTCGATACCGGTGGTATCGCCGGCGACGAGGAAGGTCTTGCCGGGGCCACGGCCCGCCAGGCACGGGCCGCCGCCGGCGAAGCCGATCTGGTGCTGTTCGTGGTCGATGGCCGCGAAGGCGCGTCCTCGCTCGATGACGAGATTCTGGCCTGGTTGCGCAAATTGGCGCGGCCGACCGTGCTGGTGATCAACAAGATCGACGGCACCGACGAAGAAACCGTGCGCTCGGAATTCGCGCGCTACGGCTTCTCCGACGTGGTGGCGTTGTCTGCCGCGCATCGGCAGGGCATCGACGAATTGCTTGACGAGGTGGGTGCGCGCTTGCCCGAGGAAGGGGCCGGCGAGCTGCTGGACAACGACCCGGCGCGCGTACGCATCGCCTTCGTGGGGCGCCCGAATGTGGGCAAGTCGACCCTGGTCAATCGCCTGCTGGGCGAAGAACGCATGATCGCCTCGGAAGTGCCGGGTACCACGCGCGATTCGATCGCCGTGGACCTGGAGCGCGATGGCCGTCAGTACCGCCTGATCGACACCGCCGGCCTGCGACGGCGCGGCAAGGTGGAAGAGGCGGTCGAGAAATTCAGCGCGTTCAAGACGCTGCAGGCGATCGAACAATGCCAGGTCGCGGTGCTGATGCTGGACGCCACTGAAGGCGTGACCGATCAGGATGCGACGATTCTCGGCGCAATCCTGGATGCCGGGCGTGCCTTGGTCGTGGCGATCAACAAATGGGACGGGCAAAGCGATTACCAGCGTGCGCAGGCCGAAGATCTGCTGTCGCGCAAGCTGGGCTTCGTCAACTGGGCCGAGGCGGTGCGGATTTCCGCATTGCACGGCTCGGGCATGCGCGAGCTGTTCCAGGCGATTCACCGCGCCCATGCATCGGCCACGCATGAGTTCAGCACCAGTGAAGTGAACCAGGCGCTGGAAATCGCTTATGAGACCAACCCGCCGCCGAGCATTCGCGGGCATGTCTCCAAGCTGCGGTATGTGCACCCGGGCGGCGCGAATCCGCCGACCTTCATCGTGCATGGCACGCGCCTGAAGGTGCTGCCGGAATCGTACAAGCGCTATCTGGAAAACTTCTTCCGGAAGCGTTTCAAGCTGGTTGGTACGCCGGTGCGTTTCATCTTCCGTGAGGGCGCCAATCCGTACGAGGGCAAGAAGAATCCGCTTTCCGATCGTCAGGTGGCCCGCAAGCGGCGCCTGATGCGGCATGTCAAAGGGAAGTAACGGCGCGCAGGCCGGCTGAGGCGTGATGTCCAGGCGGTGCGGGAGGCGTGTGGCTCTGTGGCCTGTGCGCGGTAAGTCGTTCTTAGAGCCCGGGATTTGCACGTTCCGTGCATCTTCGTGAGCGTCCGATCGAGGCTGTATGCAGTCCTGCCGCATGCACGCGTTCGTTTGTGGGCACGGGTGGCGGCGCGTGCAGGTGCAAGCGAAAGTCGCTCGTAGCGCAGCGCGTTATTAAGGCCCATCTCCTGCTTCGGCGGCCGAGTGATGCCGCCATCCTTCGCGTTGGCGATGCGCTGGTATCCTGCGCGGCATGACCGATTATCCTTCCCGCATTCCGTACGCGCAGGCGCTGCAGATTCTGCACAGTGTGGCGACCAGCAACCGTTCGCCCGATGAAAACATCGCCATCTCGCGTGCCGATGGGCGGATCTCTGCAGGCGACCTGATCGCACCGCTGGCGCTGCCGCCATTCGCCAACAGCGCGATGGATGGCTTTGCGCTGCGGCACGCCGATATTGCGGCCGGCGACGCGTCGTTGCAGCTGGTTGGCGAACAGTTTGCCGGCGAGCGCTGGGCTGGCACGCTGGCTGCCGGGCAATGCCTGCGTATCACTACCGGCGCGCCACTGCCCGATGGCGCCGATACCGTGATTCCCAAGGAAGATGCCGACGAACGCGACGGCATGGTGCGGTTTCAGACCGCGCCTGCACCGGGCGCAGCTGTGCGCTTGGCCGGCAGCGACGTACGCGCCGGCGATCTGGTGGTCCAGGCCGGGCAGGTGCTGACGCCTGCACGCATCGGTCTGGCTGCTGCGCTGGGGGTGTCGCGGCTTGCGGTCGCGCCGCGCCCGACCATTGCGGTGCTGGCCACGGGCGATGAGCTGATCGAACCAGGCATGCCGCTCGGCCCGGGACAGATCTACAACAGCAACCGCGACATGCTGATGGCGCAACTGCGTGCATTGGGTTACGCGCCGACCGCCTGGCCGACATTGCCGGACGACCCGCAACGTATCCGCACCATGCTGGAAGATGCGGCCGCGGCGTTCGATGTGGTGATCACCTGCGGCGGCGTTTCTGCTGGCGAAAAGGATTATCTGCCGCGTCTGATCGGCGAATTGGGGCGCATCCATTTCTGGCGTGTGCGGATGCGCCCGGGAATGCCGGCGGTGTTGGGGCAGATTGGTCGCTGCCTGGTCTTGGGCCTGCCGGGCAACCCGGTCTCGGTGCTGGCAACGCTGATTGCCTACGGCGTGCCGTTGCTGGATGGATTGCAGGGACGCAGCGAGCCGCGCCCGGTCTGGCATGCGGCCTTGGCAAGCCCATGGGAAAAGCGCCATGAGCGGCTGGAATTCCTGCGTGGGCGATTGGAATGCGGCGAAGATGGGCGGCTGACCGCACTGCCGCACCGCGGCGACGCCTCACATCTACTGCGTGGCGCGGCCGACAGCAATGCATTGATCGTGCTGCCCGAGCAGGCGCGGCGCTTCGAGGCCGGCGAAATCGTGCGGGTGATTCCGTACGCGTTGTGAGCGCTTGCTTGATCGATAGTGCCCGGCAGGATGACGCGCGCCTGGTTGGAGTGTTTACGCAATGCGCAGGGCATGCGACGTGCGGGCGCGACGCGTCAACGTGCAGGATAGTTGCGTAAGCGTTTTGGTCACGGCGTAAAAGCGAACGCTTCGAAAAAGCGAACGCCTCGACATTGAGAGCGAATCGCTCGATAGCCGCTCTCGGCAGGAGAAGGGTCGGGTGAGGGTACGGCGGAAGACAGCCGTCCACGCCCACCTCGCCAAATACTCAACGCAGCGATACACCTCGTTGCTTCGGTGGCAAGGCAATCAGGCAACCGACGGACACCACACCGCGGCTGTGAGTTGACCTCAACCAACCGCACTACCGCAGAACGCCGCGTAATCCGCATAACCGGTAAACACAGCGCCAGGCGCACAGACCGGGCAGTGCGGATCCGGCGGCAAGCGGATGTCGCGGAAGCGCATCGCCAACGCATCGAAACTGAGCAGGCGGCCAGTAAGGCCGTCGCCGATGCCGAGCAGCAACTTGATCGCTTCGGTCGCCTGCAGGAGTCCGATCACCCCGGGCAGTACGCCGAGCACTCCAGCTTCGGCACAACTGGGCGCGAATTCCGGCGGCGGCGGTTCTGGAAACAGGCAGCGGTAGCAAGGCGCATGACCACGGTGGCGGCCGGCATCGAATACGCTGACCTGTCCTTCGAACTGCTGCACGGCGCCGTAGACCAGCGGTTTAGCGAACTTGACGCAGGCATCGTTGAGCAAATACCGCGCGGGAAAATTATCTGCGCCATCGACCACCACATCCACGTCCTGCAGCAGCGCTTCGACATTGTCGGCCGTCACGCGCGTTTGCACCGCCTCGATGTCCACGCGCGGGTTGAGCGCGGCGATGCGCCGTGCGGCGGAGTCGACCTTTGCAGTGCCGACGCTGTCTTCGGTGTGCAGAATCTGGCGTTGCAGGTTGCTGCGGTCCACCACGTCGTCGTCGGCTATGCGTAGATACCCCACACCGGCTGCGGCGAGGTAGAACGCTGCAGGCGAGCCTAGTCCGCCTGCGCCGATCAGCAACACCCGTGCACGTGCCAGGCGCCGCTGACCTTCCAGGCCGACCTGCGACAGACGCAGATGGCGTGAATAACGCTCAAGAAAATCCTGCTCGTCCGCCGGCAATGTCGGGCGTACCAGGGGCAGGCCGGCGCTGGCCCATGCGCTGGTGCCGCCGGCCACCGATGCCACGTGCGCATAGCCGTGCGTGCGCAAGATGGCGGCCGTATGCGCCGAGCGTTTGCCGCTCTGGCAGATCAATACGATTGCGCGGGTTTGCTCGGGCAGATGGACTGCAGGCTCCGTTTCCAGGGAGTTCTGTGCGATCGCCAACGCGCCTTCGGCCTGGCCGCTGGCACGCTCATGCAGTTGCCGGATGTCGACCAGCAAGGCGCCCTGCAGGGCGCGAGCACGGGCGTCGGCGGGAGAGATGTCGTGGCTGCTCATGCGGCCATTGTCGCGCAAACGCAGCAGCTGCGATGTGCAATCTTGCCCACGACACGCACGCACCTCGCTGCTGATGAAAGGCGCGTCATGATCGCGGCGCGATGGCGGATGCGATCACGCTGCACTGCGAGCGGCACCGCTGTAATTCGGCCTTGTTCAACACCTCGCGGCTCGTCCGGCCCGGTTTGCCTGTCTTGCGCAGCGCGCCCAGCCGCGTCGTCGCAGTGTCTGCCTCAGGAGGCCATGATGCTTATTCCATCCCAGCACGCGTACGTTGCGCGACGTGCCAACACGTATCGACCGCTGGGTTTGTGCATCGGACTGGCCCTGAGTTGCAACGCGGCGGCGCAACAGGCCGCGTCCAACGCCGATGGCGCGGCGCCCGCCACGTCCACATTGGAGACGGTGCAGGTCAAAGGCGTGCGCAGCAGCGTGGAAAGCGCCATTGCGATCAAACAATCGAATGCGGAAATCAGCGATTCCATCGTGGCCGAAGACATCGGCAAGCTGCCCGACAACAGCGTGGCTGCGGCCTTGCAACGCGTGACCGGCGTGCAGGTGGCGCGCGCTGGCGGCGAAGTGGGGCAGGTGCTGGTGCGCGGCTTGCCGAACGTCATCACGACCCTGGATGGGCGCAACGTCTTCACAACGGTGGGGCGCGACATGGAGCTGGCCGATGTTCCGGCCGCATTGCTGCGCAGCGTGGAGGTGTACAAGACCACCGGCGCGCAATTTCAGGAAGGTGGCATCGCCGGGGTGGTCGATGTGCATCTGCGGCGACCGTTCGATTTCGATCAGGACAGCACGATTGCCGGCAGCGTAAGCGCGTTGCGGGGCGATCAGTCCGGCAAGACCGTTCCCGATGGCAGCCTCACCATCAGCCAACGCCGCGACACCGCGATGGGCCGCATGGGCTGGATGGGGAGCGTGTCCTATCAACGCCGTCCGTATCAGGAATCCAACACGTTGTATGGCACTTACGATGCGAAGCCGAACCCGCTCGATCCGGCCCAGCAGATTTACGTGCCTTACAGCGCAGGGGGATTGATGGCGCGCGGCGATCGCAAGCGCAAGTCGGCGAATTTTTCGTTTCAATGGGCGCCGAGCGACAACAGCGAGGTGTATTTCGACACGCTGTACATCGGTTACGACAACCGGCCCCAAGTGAATTACTGGTTGCCATTCCCGGGGCTGGCGACGCCAGAGAACACCGAATCGGTCGGTCTGCGGCCGGGCAGTGATGTGCTGGCCGGCCTGGTGGCGCGCGACATGCGCACGCTCTCCAGCACGCAGGCGCACAAGAACGCGTCGGACACCTACCAAGCTGCGCTGGGCGGGCGTTGGAGTGGCGAGCGCATGCGTGCGAGCAGCGAGCTCGCCTATACCTATAGCACCGCCGAGAACCGCTCGTTCACGCTGGACATGAACACGCAGGCGCCGCGATTGAACATGCGTTCGGCGGGAGGCGCTGCAGATGTCTGGATTACCCAGGCCGATGGCAGCGCGTACGACATCACCGCGCCAGGCAATTGGGAACTGAGTCAGTACTACGACAGCTGGAACGCCCAGAAAGGCGAGGAGTGGGCGTGGCGGGCCGATGCCACCTTCGATCTGGAGCTGGGGCCGTTGCGATCAGTGGACGTGGGTGCGCGCGCAAGCAGGCGGACGGCGACCAATCATTCCGGGGATACCGGCGCGCGCGACAATCTGAGCGGCGCACCGATCTACTTGAGCGACGTGCCCGGCCTGGCATCGGTAACGCCCGGCAACATGCTCGACGGTGCGCATGCATTCACCAGCGATCGCTGGGCATCGGCCAACCAGGATTTTCTGCTGCAGCAAAGCATCCAGGTGCGTACCTTGATGGGGCAGCCGCCGGGCCCGCCCGATGAAAACCCTGCCTTGTTCTTCGACGATCGCGAAGACAGCTATGCGATCTATGCGCAGGTGAATTACGGTTTCTCGCTTGGGTCCATTCCTGTGGATGGACGTGTCGGCGCGCGCGCGACGCGATTGGATTCGCAATCGCAGGGCAGCCAGTCGCTGGATGGCGTGCTGAGCCCGATCAGCATCGATCGGCGTATCGACAAGGTGTTACCCAACTACAGCGCCAACCTCACCTTGCATGAAAATCTGATGCTGCGGCTCGCCGGCAGCACGACGATCACGCGACCGGAATTTGCCGATCTCAATCCGCAGCTGGCCTTGTATCAGTCCACCGAATCGTTGCCGGCGCGCGGCAATGGCGGCAACCCGCAGCTGCGTCCGGTGGAATCGCGCAATGCCGATGTGTCGCTGGAATGGTATTTCCGTCCCGGCTCCTTGCTGTCGGTTGCCGGCTTTCATCGCAAGATCGATGGCTATATCCAGAATTACGCAGCCGATGAATCCATCGATGGCATCGTCTATTCGATCAGCCGACCGCGCAATACCGGCGAGGGCAGCTTGAAGGGCGTGGAGGTGGGGTATACGCAGTTCTACGACTTTCTGCCGGGTTGGTGGTCCGGCTTCGGCAGTCAGCTCAACTACACGTATCTCTCGGCCGAGGCCGATTCGCCCGAGGGTATCGGCCAGCCGTTGACCAACGTGTCCAAAAATTCCTACAACGCGATCCTGATGTACGAATATGCGCGGTTCTCGGCGCGGGTCGCCTATAACTGGCGCGGCGACTATGCGGTGAGTTTCAACAGCTCAGGCGATCAGCCCGAGCAGATCAGTCAGGGGCGGGAGAAGTGGCTGGATGCGGCCTTCAATTACGAGCTCAACAAGCATGTGACCTTGTTCGCCGAGGCCACCAATCTGCTCGGCACCACGACCAACAATTATTTCGGTCAGCGGCATGGCGACTTCCCGCGCGAGATCGCATCGCCCGAACGCACTTACACGCTGGGTTTTCGCTTCCGTTTGTGATGCGGATAACGCGGTCTGCGCGAGACGTTGGCATCAGGCTCACCGGCGCAACGGTAGCGTGAGCCCAGCAGAGGAGACCGTGATGACACCTGACATCGATGCACAACTGAAACAGCTTGCCGAAGGGTTGCCGGACATGCGCAGTCAGCACCCGGACGACTTCTGGGATGTGTTCCGAGCCCGTTCCGAGAAAATCACCGGCGCGGCGCAGTCGCAGGAGCAGGCCGCGCAGATCGTCAAACGTATCGACGAGATATTGGCCGCCAACCAGCTGGGGCCGGCCGATCCTGGGGCGTGACGCGGGACCGCTGACGGGATGCGGTAGGTCGAGCGTATGCCGTGAAGTCGACGTTGCAGCGCTGCGGCGCGAGATTCACTTGAGGTGGCTGTGCAGTTGATGCGGGGCAGGCCGGCTCGCGGTGCGCATGCAAGCGATTATGTCCTTCCGGAACAGGATCCTCGTTACCCGATGACGCGTTTCCCGCGTTGCCGCGCGGTGGCGTGTTAGTCCGCGAATTCAAGGCTGGAGAAAAACGTCAGCTGCACGACCTTCGCACAATGTGACGATGCGTTGCGCTGCAGCAGGCGCCCTTCGCCAGGTCTCGACGCTGGCGCGACGACCGAATCACGCAGCGAAGCCCAGCATCGAGCCACATCATCCAGCTGGAGACTTCCATGAGCACGCGCCGCCCGATCATTCTTGTCCTGGCCTTGTGCGTTGGCGTTGGCGTTGGCGTGTCTGCGCAGGCGCAGAACGCGACACAGTCTGCAATGCCCGCCGGGCAGCAAACCGCAGGTGCAGCGACACCTGGCGAGGGCGAGCGCGAGGCGCTCGGCATCTTGAGTGCCATCAACACCAGCGAAGTCAACGCGGCAAATCTGGCATTGCAGAAGCAGGTGCAGGGCGGCGCGCGCGACTACGCCACGCGCATGGTCAAGGAGCATACCGACAACAACCAGAAGATCGCCAAGTGGCAACCGGACACGTCCGCCACGGGGGCAACGCTGCAAATGACAAAGGGCAAGGCGGAATTGGCCAAGCTGCAGAAGCTGGACGGTCATGCGTTCGAAACCGCCTATATCACCGCGATGGTGAAAGACCACAGCGATGCATTGACGGCGCTCGACAAGAAGCTGATCCCGCAGGCGAAGACTCCGCCGGTGCTCGAACACCTGCAGACCACGCGCCATCACGTCGCCGATCATCTGAGCACTGCCAAGGCGCTACAGGCCACCGGCAAGAACGTAGGAGCCCTTTGAGCCATGGCTGCTTTATCGATCAATCCGGTACGCACCGACGATGAAGGCACGCACATCGTGCGCAGCATGACCATTCGTGCCGAACCTCACCAGATACTGGATGCCTGGTGTGATGCAAATGTGCAGCAACGCGTGCTGGAAGGCGCCGCCGAGCTGGTCTCCGGCGACGGCCAGGCGTCACGCTGGAAGCTGCATGCACCACTGCATCAGGATGTGGAGGTGACCCTGCGCCGCGCCGATGCGCGGCTGGGCGAGTCGGTGCGTTACGACGCCGAGGGCGAGCATGGGCTGCAACTCACGATCGTATTGCAGGTGCACCCTGCACGTGGGCGCAAAGCCAGCGAAGCGACGCTAAGTCTGCACTACGCGGTTGAAGGCGTGCTGGCGCAGGTGTTGACCAAGCTGGTGAATCCCGCGCCGTACGTGCTGGCCGGCAAGGGACTACGGCGACTGCGCGCATGGCTGGAAGCCGGCGAGGTGCCGACCTTGTTGCATACCCCAGCGGCGCGTGCGTCGACGCACGCGCATTCTTAAGGAGGGCTTTTCCGTGCGAGCACTTTGCTGGAATGGCGTTAACGATTTGCGCGTGGAAACCGTGCCCGACCCGGTGCTGGTCAACCCACGCGATGTGATCCTGAAAGTCGGGCTTACCACGACCTGTGGTTCTGATCTGCATTTCATCGACGGCTACCTGCCAACCATGCGCGAGGGCGATGTCATCGGCCACGAATTCATGGGTACGGTCGTGGAGGTAGGCACCGCGGTGAAGAACGTGCGTGTGGGTCAGCGCGTGGTGGTACCGTCGTTTATCTCCTGTGGCGGTTGCTGGCATTGCGAGCGCAAGGAATTTTCGCTGTGCGACAACACCAACCCTAACTGGGAGATGCAGGAGCCGCTGCTTGGGCATCCAACCGCCGGCATTTACGGCTATACGCACGCCTTTGGCGGCTACGCAGGGTCGCACGCCACCTACATCCGCGTGCCGCACGCGGATGTCGGGTGTTTCGAGGTGCCTGATGGTGTGTCCGATGAGGACGCGCTATTTCTGTCGGATGCGGGGCCGACCGGTTTCATGGGCGCAGACTTCTGCGATATCCAGCCCGGCGACACGGTGGCGGTCTGGGGTTGTGGTGGGGTGGGGCTGATGGCGCAGCAAAGCGCACGCATACTGGGCGCAGAGCGGGTGATCGGCATCGACCGGTTACCTGAGCGTCTAGCGATGGCGCGCGATGTGTTAGGTGTGGAAGTGATCGACTATTCGGCGGTCGACAGCGTGGTGGATGTCCTGCGCGAAATGACCGGAGGGCGTGGTCCGGATGCGTGTATCGATGCGGTCGGCATGGAGGCGCATGGCACCGGCATCGGCCACACCTACGATCGGGTCAAGCAGGCCTTGCACTTGCACACTGATCGCGGCCAGGCGCTGCGCGAGGCCATCCTCGCCTGCCGCAAAGGCGGCATCCTGTCGGTTCTGGGCGTGTACGGGGTGATGGACAAGTTTCCGCTGGGTGCTGTGATGAACAAGGGCCTGACGGTACGGACCGCCCAGCAGCATGGGCAGCGATACGTGCCCAAGTTGCTGGACCTGGCGCAGGCTGGACGATTGAAATCCGGCTTTCTGCTGACCCATAAGATGCCGCTGGAAGACGCCGTGCGGGGCTACGACATGTTCAAGCACAAGCACGATGGGTGCGTGCGCGCGGGGTTTGTTCCCTAGCGCCAGAGGCCTTGGCAGCACCGAGTTGCCCTGCGAGCGTGGCAGGGAATCGCTTGCCATCTGCATGCGTAACAAGCGCATGGTGCGCGCATACTGCCAGCTGCATCGCGAGTTCTTCATGACTTGAATGCATTGCCAAGCACGTGCACCACGTCTGACCCTGCTGCACGTGTGCAGCAGGGCCTCTTCTGGGCTCAAGGGTGGTTGCCCCTTGCGTCCGTGACGCCAGGAATGGGTTGGGCATCTGGAAAATGTGCATGCAATGCATCCACGCCCTCTTGTGGCTTTGCCAGCGGCACAAGATCTTGACGGTTGGCGCGGCGTTCTGCTGTGGACACCGAGACGGCCCGGTCGCGTTGTGCAACCAACGGCTGCTGCAGTTCCCCATCGCGATTGAACGACCACGCCAGCATCGGCTCGCCCAGCGGCAAGGTGTCGCCGGGCGTGGTGCCCTTGCGCGAATGCCAGGTGTGCCAGGTCTTGCCGTAGCTGTTGATCTTGCTGCGCATCAATTCCTTCTCGGCGAACTGCGGCAGGTTGGGGGCGGAAAGCTGGCCAGAAAGGATTTCACCGTTATGCGGATGCCAGAAGCTGCGCTCGTGTTCCGGCAACTGCGCAAATAACGTCTCCGAGATGATGTATTCGATACCGGTGAGGTTGGCGCGGTCGGTGTTGCCGTCGTAGAGCGCGCATTGCGCAAGATCTTCGTTGACCTGCTGGCAATAGTGATGGGCCTGCATTTGCTCATCTGGTGCGTCCTTCATCGGATGAAAGCCAACCAGGTAGATGTCCAGCTTGCCGACCGGGCCGCTGGGTTGCAGCACTTTCGCGCCGGCTTCCAGCACATTGGTCTTGGCACTTTCCGGTGCGCCCGGCGGGGTGACCGACGGCGGGCTGCGCGAGCAACTGGCGCAGAGCGCAACGCCGATCAACAGTGCGGAATGTCGCATGGCGCTTCCCATCAATGAATGTGCTTCAAGCTAAGACCGCGGGCGGTCTGCCAGGCGTGAGCGCGGGCCGTGTCACGCAGTGCAGCTTCACCTCGCTTGAGCATCGGCTTCATCAGGCGGCGGTCATGCTGTTGCACCACGGAAGCGGCCACTTGCATGCCCATGTCAGGCACCTCACGTAAGATCGCGACGTTCAACGTCAATGGTATCGCCAGCCGTCTGCCGCACCTGCTGGAATGGTTGCAACGCGATCAGCCGGACATCGTGGGCCTGCAGGAATTAAAGTCGACACAGGTTGCGTTTCCTGAGCAGGCGATTCGCGATGCCGGGTACGGTGTGATCTGGCAGGGCGAAAAGTCCTGGAATGGCGTGGCACTGCTTGCGCGGGGTATCGAGCCAGTGGAGATTCGCCGCGGGTTGCCCTGGGATCCGCGCGACACGCAAAGCCGCTATCTGGAGGCGGCGATTCATGGCGTGGTGGTGGCCTGCCTGTATTTGCCCAACGGCAACCCGCAGCCCGGGCCGAAGTTCGACTACAAGCTTGCATGGTTCGAGCGCCTGATCCGGCACGCGAAAACGCTGGTGGACCTGCCGCATCCCGTGGCGCTGATCGGCGACTTCAATGTGGTGCCGACCGATGCGGATATCTACGACCCCAAGGGCTGGCGCAAGGATGCCCTGCTGCAGCCGGAAAGCCGTGCGGCCTACCAGACCCTGCTAGCGCAGGGGTGGACCGATAGCTTGCTGGCAATCCACGGCCAGACGCCGATCTATACATTCTGGGATTACTTCCGTCAGCACTTTGCGCGCGACCGTGGGTTGCGCATCGATCATCTGCTGCTCAATCGCACGCTGGCGCCCGGCTTGCAAGATGCCGGCGTCGACAAGTGGGTACGTGCGCTGGAAAAGGCCAGCGATCATGCACCGACCTGGATCAGCGTGCGCGTGCCGGATGCGCCCGCTGAAGCGGTGCCGGATACCACGCCTGTGGCGAAGGTGCGCAAGCCGGGCGCAGCGAAAAAGGCGGCCGTGCCCAAGGCGGCGGCCAAGAAGACGTCCAGTGTCACTGCAAAAAAAGCGGTGAAGAAGATCGTCGCAAAGAGGGCCACAGCCGGATCGGCGACACCACGCAAGTCGGCGAAAAAGAACAGCTGACTAGCTCACCGGCCGGCCGGAGTCGACGCAGCCTATCTACGCTGCGCGTTCGAGCTTGCGGCGCTTGACCCGCTGCAATGCGTAGCCGGTCAGGGCCGTCAGCAGGATCAGCGCGTTGCTGACGATAAACACCGCGTTGCCAACCAGATAGCTGTAAAGGATGAACAACACCGAGGCGCTGATCTGGCCGAGGAACAACCAGCGCGAGACGCCCTGCGCGGCATCGGAGCGCCATTGTTTGTAGATCTGCCGGATCAAGGTGGCGATCAGGATGATGCTGGCGAGCCAGCCCACGACGTCGACGACTTGCATATGTGCGGTTGATCAGTGACGGCCTGTAACCTTGCAGCGCACACTGTCTGCGTACCGTTCGAGCAGCTTCAAGCGTGGTGCCCCGTGATGCACACCACGATCGCTAGATACACGACGGCGCCGCATTAGCCACGCCTGTACCTGCTGCGCCAGGGGCCGGTATCCTAGCCGGGTCATCCATTGGTCGGCACTGTCCTGCACATGATCAGCTATGCCGAAGCACTCGCGCTGGTCCACGCGCACGTCGCAACCCTGTCCAGCGAGTGGGTGGCAAGCGACGATGCCGAGGGCCGCGTGCTCGCCGACGCCTTGTCGAGCCAGGCAGAGTTGCCGCCCTTCGACAACAGCGCAATGGATGGGTTTGCACTGGCGACCGCGGGCATGGGTGCGTTGGCAGACAGCGAGCACGTGGTGAGCGGCACCGTTGCGGCAGGGCAGGATGCCGGTGCGGCCGCGATCGGCGCGGCCTGGGAAATCATGACCGGTGCCGGCGTGCCCCCGGGTGCCGATGCGGTGGTGCCGATCGAGCAAGTGCAGATCCTCGAACACGACGGCGAGCGCCCCAGCCGCATCCGCCTGCATCGGCCGGTGCGTGCGGGCCAGCACATCCGTCGTCGCGGCGAAGACGTGCGCTTGCACGATCGCGTGATCGATGCCGGCACCGTACTGCGCGGTGCGCATCTGATGCTGCTCGCCGGCCTGGGCTGCGCGCAGGTGCAGGTGCTGCGGCAGCCGCGCGTGGCCTTGATTGCCACGGGACGCGAGCTGATCGGCGACCCCGCACAACCTCTGCAGCCGGGCCAGATCCGCGACGGCACCAGCAGTTATCTGCTGGCTCGGTTGCGTGCCGCCGGCGCCGATGTCGTGTGGCGTGGGCAGGTGGGCGACGACGATGCTGCCTTCGATGCGGCACTGGCCCAGGCCCGCCATGCCGGTGCCGATCTCATCCTGAGCACCGGCGCCGTTTCGCGCGGTCGTTACGATTTCATCCCGGATGCGTTGGCACGCCACGCTGCGGAAGTGCTGTTTCATAAGGTCGCGGTGCGACCGGGCAAACCGGTACTGTTTGCACGCTTCGGCGATGGCGCACTGTACGCGGGCTTGCCCGGCAACCCGATGGCCAGTGCGGCCGGGCTGCGCTTTTTCGTCGAGCCGGCATTGCGCGGTTTGTTGGGCATGCCGGTTGAGCGTGGCTTGCGCGTCGCGTTGGAGGCGCCGATGCAGGCCCGGCCGCTCTGGCGGCAGCATCTGCGGGCACGGCTGCTGTGCAGCGTGGCCGGCGAGTTGTCGGTGCAGATCCTGCCGCAGCAGGAATCCTTTCGTGTGGCGCCGTTGCTGCAGGCCAACGTCTGGGCCGTGCTGGAGCCGCAGGACGAAGGCGCCGCAGCGAGCACGCATGCCGAGGTCTTCGGCTTGGGCCACCTGCAACCGGCCGCGCCGGCCATCGCGCCATGAACCTGCCTGTGCGTGCCATCCATCCTGGGGCTGTTGCATGACGCTGCTGCGGCCGTGGACGGGCGTAGTGCTGGCCGGTGGACGTTCGTCGCGCATGGGGCAGGACAAGGCGTTGCTGCCCTGGCATGGGCGCCCGTTGCTGGAACAGATGCAGGCGTTGCTACGCCGGGCCGGTGCGCAGCACGTGGTGGTCAGCGGCAACCGGCCTGAGTACGCCGGCATTGCCGACCTCCAGCCCGATCTGGGTCCACTCGGCGGGCTGGCGAGCGTGATCGCGGGCGCGAACGACGCGACCACGCTGGTGGTGGTGCCGGTGGATATGCCGCTGTTGTCGGCCGCGTTGCTGGGCAAGCTGCTGGCGCCGTCGCAGCACCTCTGTGTGGCCTTCGAGGACCAGATGCTGCCGATGTGCCTGCGCCTGGATGCCAGCGTGCGCGAGGCGTTGGCGGCGTTGATGGCGGGCGCTGCATCGTCACGCTCGCTGCGCGCCTTGCAGCATTCACTGCAGTGCCATCGCGTGACTGTCACTGCCAGCGAACGCGCCGCGTTCGTCAATTGCAATACGCCCGAGCAATGGAGCCGGCTGATCCATGAAAATCCAGATTGAAGGCCAACATCTGCGCTTTCGTATCGACGAAGACGAGCTGGCCGACCTGCTGGCCGGGCGCAGCGTCGACAATCTCAGCCGGTTGCCGAGCGGGCAGGGCGCACGATTGGTCAGACACAGCGTGAGCCTCACCGGCGGTCACGCCGCGTGCAATTGCGCGACCGATCATTGGCAGCTGGCGATCCCGCGCGATGCGCTGGAGGAACACGCACGCCAGTTACCGCGCCGCGACGGGCTTCAGTTCAGTTTCGATGCGGGCGCTGGGCATGCCGAGGCGATGACCTTGCAGGTCACCTTCGACGTGGATGTGCGCGACAGCACGCGCAAGCGATTGCCGCGGGAGTGATGACTTAAGGCGTCGCTCCGCGCTCCGGCGATCGGTGTGGCGAATGCACGCGCCGGCAGCAGCGCACGGCGCGCCGAGCGTTGCTCGCGAGCCGTGCGCAGTCGCGTCCAAGCGCATCGAACCCGGCAGCGCGCTTGGCAAAACCTAGCGGAGCGGCAACCCCGGCACCCCCACTGACAGGATGCCCTGCGCGTGCAGGGCGGCTTCCAGCTCCGCCGGGATGGCATCGCCGCTGCCCATGCGCAGAACCACAACCTGCAGACCGGCGCCGACCAACTCCACTACGACGGCCTGTTGCTCGCCCAGCGTCTGCGGCCAAGCGCGCCGTTGCGCATCCCGGCGCGCCAGTTCCACCACCGCGGTGGGCACGTCCGTCGCCAGCAGCAGCACGTCGGCCAGGTTCAGGGCGCGCAAGGCGTTGAGCGTAAGCAGGCCCGGATCGCCCGGGCCGGCACCAACCCATTGCACGCTGCCGCGCGCCGGAACGCTGTCCACCGCCTCCAGCGCGGCGGCAAAGGCGGCTTCGGCGGCGGCGGTATCGCCGGCCTGCAGCAATTGCGGCACCTGGCCGTCGATCACCTGATCGAACCAGCGGCGCCGCCGGTTCATGTCCGGCAACTGCTGACGAATGCGCTCGCGGTGCTGGGCGAACAAGGCCGCCAGCGTACCGACCGACGCATGCAGTTCGCGCTCCAGTCGCTCGCGCAGTCGGCGCGCCAGCATCGGCGCCGCTCCTGCCGACGAAATCGCAACCACCAGCGGATCGCGGTCGACAATGGCCGGTACCTGGTAGGTGGAGAGCTCGGCATCGTCCACGACATTGACCAGGCGCTGGCGCGCGCCGGCCGCTGCGGCGACACGTTGATTCAGCTCCACATCGTCGGTGGCCGCGACGACGAGCCACACGGTGTCGATCCAGCTAGGATCGAACTCGCCTGTCATCTGTTCAAAGCGCCCGGCTTGCAGCAGCTGGGCAAGTTCGGGCGAAAGCGCGTGCGCATACAGCCGGATGTGCGCCTGCGCCTTGAGCAGCGCCAGCACCTTGCGTGTGGCGACTTCGCCGCCACCGATGACCAGCACGGCGCGCCCCTGCAGGTTGGCGAACAACGGGAACAACGGCATCCGACACACTCCGAAAAGATGGCTCGCAGCAGCATGTTGCATGGCACCATCGGGCCACGTCCATGCCTCGCTGCCGTCAATGCGTGTCTTGCTGGTCAACGATACCGAAAAGCCGATCGGCGAACTGCGCCAGCCACTGACGCGCGCCGGCTACCAGGTGCTCGATGACGTGGCCTCGGTCGGTGCACTGCTGCATGCCGTGCAACGCCAGCAGCCGGATGTAGTGGTGATCGATGTGGATTCGCCTTCCCGCGATACCTTGGAGCAGCTGTCGATGTTGCATGCGCACGCGCCGCGGCCGGTGGTGATGTTCTCTGGCGATGGCGACGATGCGTTGATTCATGCAGCGGTCGGCGCGGGGGTGACGGCGTATGTGGTGGATGGTCTGGCGCCCGCGCGGTTGCGTCCATCGTGCAGGTGGCGCTGGCCCGTTTTGCGCAGGAAAGCAGCAGGCGCTGCAGGACCGCAAGCAGATCGACCGCGCGAAGGGCTTGCTGATGGAAAAACATGGCCTGAGCGAGGCCGATGCTTATGCGGCATTACGCCAGCAGGCGATGAAGCAGGGCGTCAAACTGACCGAAGTGGCGCGCCGTATCGTGGCCATGGCCGAATACAGCCGGGGTTGGGTCGTGCTGCATGCCGCCTGCGAACGCGCGCCCGATGCCATGTGGATGGATCGCCTGGTCGCCGCGTTGCATCTGCCGGCCGGCGCGGATGTGCTGGAGTACCGCGACCTGCGCCGCGGGCCGATGCGCCGCGTTGGCTGGCGCATGCACGACGGGCATCGCCATATCGACGGCGTGCTGCTCACGGCCGCGCAACCCAGCGACGCCAATCGATCGTTGCTTGCGACCGCATTGGCTGGCAAGCCGTGGCGTGGTGCGCGGCTGTCGGTCTTCACGCATACCCACAGCGCCTGGCGATCCGATCATGTGCACCTGCATGCATGTCTCGGCCGCGGCGATGCACGACGCCATCGACGACGGCGCCACGTTGCACAACTCAAACAACGTGGCGGATGCCGTTCGACACCGCAGGAGTTCATCTGCCGGCTGATGCGTCGCTACGCGTTGCAGGGCCGGCGCGTGGTGCGCGTGAAATGGGACGATGCGCTGCTGTTCGGCCACGCTGGCGAAGAGATCGCCTTCCTGCGTCGTGCCGGTGTCGGTGTGCAGGAGATCGACGGCGTGAGTGCGGCATTCGCTGCGGTGGCCGCACTGGACGTCTCGCTGACCCATCGCAGCCACTGCCACGGCATCACCTTCGTCACCGCGCACACGCACGACCACGGCGAGCCGAACTGCGGCGCGCTTGCGGCCAGCGGCACGACCCTGGGTATCTACATGGGCCTGCGCCGCGCAGATGCGCTGGCCGCTGCATTGCTGGCCAGCACACCCGCCGCCATCGTGCAGGCCGCCACGCGGCCGGAGCAGCAACGTCGCCTCACCGCCCTGGGCGACCTCGGGACGACAGCCGCCGCGCTGCCACCGGGTCTGCCGACCTTGTAGCTGGTGGGCGATGCTTTGTCCGAAGCTGCTGCAGCGTGCGACGACCGCGATGGGCCGATGGCGGTGCAGGCAGTGGGGTGGGGACAGCACACCACCGATGACGCGGCTGCAAGGCAGGGCCACTCGGGCTCACGGTTTCCGTGTGACATGGTGCGTGCGCATCCCGAAGACTCCTTGCCGAGCCTCTGGGCCAGCCGCATCCGCGCGTGGACGGCATGCATGCGTAATGGTTACGGCCTAGTGTCGACGTCGGCCGGTGGTACCGGCCTGCACACAACCGCAAAGTCTTTCGCAGGGTGTATCGACGTGGCGCACTGAAGGCGCATCAGTGCGCGTCCAGATCCGTGCGCAGTTATGTGTGCGTGCATTGCCTGTTTCGACCTGTGGCTGCGCCGCTGTCTGAGCTGCCCGTAGCGAATCGGCCGAGCGATCTGCGGTATCGACAGCACGCGTCTTGCGAGGCGCGGCGCACGCCGTCACCGAGGCGATGGCCTCATGCAGGCGATCTGGTGGGCCAAACGCTGACGGCTGATTCCTCGCCGTGCGTGGCAATCAGACTACGCGAGATCGGAACACGCCTGCAGTAGCGGCGGCGGTTGATCCAGGCACCGCAGCTGATCCTGCGACGCCTGCGCAATCTGTCTAGCGGCTGCAGACCGCAGCTGCGCCCCGTGATAGCGCTATCCACCTAGGAGGTAGGCCGAATCGTCCGGCGATGCGAATGTGTGCAAGATTTGCACAGCGAGCGCAGCCGTTTTTTCCTGCATCCATCCGCAGTGCACCGTGGGGCCTGCCTTTTGCGGTTGGCACGAATGTTGCGGTTAGCCCATCACCAGGCGTAACCGAAGCATCGAGAGGAGGCACAGTGGAAGACGGACAAAACACGACCCGTAGCCGGCGCGGCTTTGCCGCATTGGATCCGGAGAAGCGCCGCCTGTTGGCGAGTAGCGGTGGCAAGGCCGCGCATGCTAGCGGCAATGCGCACGAATTTACTAGCGACGAAGCGCGCGAAGCTGGCCGTAAGGGTGGCCAGGCCGTGAGCCGCGATCGCGACCACATGTCGCGCATCGGCAGCAAGGGCGGGCGTTCCAAGCAGGCCAAGCCGCAGGAAGAATCCGCTTAATCCAGCCATCGGCGTGCCATGGTGCGCCGGTTCGGGAGCGAATCTTGCCGGAGGTTGGACACAGGCGCTACGCCCTTGCGGCCGAGCGCCTGTGCTGTTTTTGGTCGAAGCAAACCGATTGGTGCACGCGATGATGCACAATCGATTGCAAATTTTTGCACGCATTCATCGTGCGTGATGTTCTGTGCACCTTGAAGGATCCACGAGCGCCTGCTGTGCAATGCATCGAGCGCAGGCGAGAAATTTTTGCAGTCGTGCATGACGTCCGACATCGATTGCATGGAAAAATTTCACTCCAGCCATGCTGCAGCTTCTAACCTCGGCAGGATTTGCAGCCCTCCGGATTGCGGGCTCACCGCACCGCCGCAGCATGCATAGTCCCCGCGACCGGTAGCCGGACGCATTCGACCTCAGGCGGTCCGCGCGGTCAGCGGCGCAGCGTTGTATGCGGGTCCTGAGAGAGCGCCAGGAAAGGTCCTCAGTTTGTTGTGACCGCATCTAAACAGTCTGTGGATGGCGGTCGCAGTCCCTCCTCGCAATGTCTATGGCACGTAGACGGCGCACGCAGCGTTCACTTGGAACAGTCACATCTTTCATCCGCGCCGCTGCAGGCTGGACATATCGCAAACAAACAGGAGAACCCCATGGCCGAACCCCAAGAACACCTGATGGACTGGCTGCGCGATGCGCATGCAATGGAGCAGCAGGCCGAGCAGATGCTCAAGGCCCAGGCCGCACGCATCGAGCACTACCCCCAGCTCAAAGCCCGCATCGAGCAGCATCTGGAAGAGACGCTGGGGCAACAGCGCTTGGTCGAGTCGTGTATCGAGCGCCTGGGCGGTTCGCCGTCGATCATCAAGGACGCCATGGGCAAGATGGCCGCATTCGGGCAGGCGATGGGCGGCATGACCACCTCCGACGAAATCGTCAAGGGCGCGATGGCCAGCTACGTGTTCGAGAACCTGGAGATCGCCACCTACACCGCGTTGCTGGGTGCAGCCAAGACGGTGGGCGATACCGAAACGCAGCGCGTCTGCGAGCAGATCCTGCCCCAGGAGCAGGCCATGGCCGATTGGCTACTGGCGCATCTGCCGGAGTTGACTGAAGAGTTCCTGGTCCGCGACGCCACCCCAGGGGTCACCGCAAAGAAGTAAACGTCAGCTGCGCAGGTTTCATCGGCCCCGCAGTGCGGGGCCTTTTTGCTTCTGCGTGCAGAGCGCTTACCCTTGGCGCCTTCCTCGCACCGATGCCTGCAATGACGACCAATCTAACGTATCCGATCGGCACGCCCGGGCAACCGTGGGGCGAGCCGGAACGCGCCATGTGGCGCGCACGCCAGCTGCAGCAGCGCAGTTATGCGGACGATGTCGTGCAGCAGATCGCAACACTGGCCGAGCAGTACCAGCGCGTGCAGTACGGCACCATTGCCCATGCGCAAGGGGAGTATCCCCTGCTGGCACTAAGCAGCGCGCAGTGGGACGACGACAGCCTGCCATGCGTGTTGGTCACTGGAGGCGTACACGGCTACGAAACCAGCGGCGTGCAAGGTGCGCTGCAATTTCTGCAGCAGCGTGCTTCCGACTACGCAGGCAGATGCAATCTACTGGTGGCGCCGTGCATCAATCCCTGGGGTTATGAGCGCATCCAGCGTTGGAATGCCGATGCAGTGGATCCGAATCGCGCGTTTCGCAACAATAGCCCGGCCGAAGAGTCGGCTGCGCTGATGCGGGTGCTGGCTGCGACTTCCGGACGAATGCTGGTGCATATCGACCTGCACGAAACCACCGATAGCGACGAGAGCGAGTTTCGCCCCGCGTTGGCGGCGCGCGACGGTGCGGTGTTTGTGCCGGGGAGCATTCCGGACGGGTTTTATCTGGTCGGCGACAGTGAAGATCCGCAGCCCGCCTTCCAACAGGCGGTGATCGCGGCGGTGGCCGAGGTGACGCATATCGCGCCCGCCGATGCGGATGGGCGGCTTATCGGTGCACCGGTGGTGGGGCACGGGGTCATCAATTATCCGGTGCGGCGACTGGGCCTGTGCGCCGGCGTCACCGATGCGCGGTATCGCACGACCACCGAGGTCTATCCGGATAGCCCGCGCGCCACACCCGACCAATGCAATGCTGCGCAGGTCGCGGCAATTTGCGCGGCAATCGACTACGCATTGGCGCAGCACTGAGGGCAGGGCACTTAGAGCGGCTGACAAAACGACTGTGCAGCCGCCAGGCGGGCGCGGCCGGTGCTCGGAGTCGGCATGGACCACGCGTACACTCCGGTTCCTCCGCGCCGTCCGCACCCACCTGGCGACTGCTCGCTACGGTTTGTTAGCCGCTCTTAGGCGCGTGAACCGCAGGGTTGGCCGGCAAATATCTATACGCCGAGTACAGCCATTGCTCGCGTGCGGATTTCGGTCTGGGTTCTGCGGCGACGTCGCATGATGCGACGCGTCTGCACGGCCGCGCATCGTCGCAGCACGGACTGGCGCGTTGCCTGCATGGCGAACAGAGGACGCGCCGCACGCACGCGGCCTTGCGCGTACAGCACGTAAACTCCGCTTTCATAAGTCGCAGGAGCGCAGATCCATGCAACACGATGCATTCCATGGCGCACGCAGGCGCGTGTTGGCTGGCGTGGTCGGGATGACGCTCAGTGGTGGCGCGTTTGCACAACAGACCAACCCGAGGAACACCATGGCGCAGGACAGCAGCTGGCACGCCGGAACCTGGCTCAACCGGCCGAAGACACTCGCGATCAACGGCGACACGTTGGATGTGGTGACCGACCAGGCGACCGACTTCTGGCGCAAGACGCACTACGGGTTCACCCGCGACAGCGGGCACTTTCTGGGCATCAGGGCCGGCGCAGGCTTCACCGCGCAGCTGCGTGTGCGCGCGCAGTACGAAGTCTTGTACGACCAGGCCGGCATCATGGTGCGCGTGGACGAGCAGCACTGGGTCAAGGCCGGGATCGAACTCAGCGACGGGCGTGCCATGCTCAGCAGCGTGTTGACCAACCCGGTATCGGATTGGGCCACTGGTCCTTACGAAGCCGACCCCAAGGATTTCTGGATCCGTGCCACGGTTGCCGACGGTGTGCTACGCCTGCAGGTCTCTGCGGACGGCCGTCGCTGGCTGTTGGTGCGGCTGTGTCCATTCCCGCCAGCAAGCGCCTATCTGGTCGGGCCGATGTGCTGCACGCCCGAGCGCGCCGGGCTGAAGGTGCGGTTCTCCGATTGGGCACTGAGTGCGCCGCTAGGCAAGGACCTGCACGATCTCAGTTGAGCGGGGCTTTGCTGCATTGCAGGCAAGAGTTCGGACGTGCATCGCATCACAAGGCATCGCGCATGCAACCGCATAGCGGCGCGGTGCGATTGCCTGCCCGGCAGGCTCCGCGCGCCGCCGCGGCTTTACGGCAGGCGCCGCAGCGCCGCGGTTTGTTTGACGTAATCAGCCACCAGGTGCGCTTCCATGGGTTTGGCCAGCAGATACCCCTGCGCCTCATCGCATCCCCAACTCCGCAGCAAGGCGATCTCATCGGCGTGCTCGATGCCCTCGGCCACGGTGCGATAACCCAATGCGTTGGCCAGGCGCACTACCGCCTCGGCGCGCATCTGCATGCCGGTTTTGGTGGCGATGCCAGTCACCAGCGACCGGTCCAGCTTGAGCACATTGACCGGCAACTCGGTGAGATAGCCGAAATTGCTATAACCGGTGCCGAAATCGTCGATGGCCACGCTCACGCCTGCATCGCGCAACGCCCGCAGCCGCGGCACCGCTTCGACATTGCTGCGCAGCCAGCGGCCTTCGGTGATCTCCAGCTCGATGCATGTGGTAGGAATCGCCAGATCCTTGCAGCGGTTGATCACATCGGCTGCCAGATTGATGTTGCCGAAATCGCGCGAGGACAGGTTGATGGACATGGAAAAATCCAAGCCCTGGGCACGCCACTTCGCCAGCTGTACCAAGGCGCTTTCGATCACCCAGTTGGTGACCGTGCACATCAGTGCGGTTTTTTCGAAGAGCGGGATGAATTCGTCCGGACCGATCGGGCCCATACTGGCGTGATTCCAGCGCAGCAACGCCTCGAAGCCGGTCACCGATAGGTCTTCAAGATCGATGCGCGGCTGGAACACCAGCCGGAAATCGCCGGCATCCAGGGCCTTTTCGGCATCCAGTGCCAAGCGGTAGGAGCGTTGGATCGCATCGTCGTGCGAAGCGCTATACCAGCACACGATGGCATGGTTATTGATGGCATCGCCCAGCGCCACCAGGCCCTTGCGCATCACGTCGTTTGTGTCCGGCTGCTGCGGAGCAAAGCGCACCACACCGGCATGAAAGGTCAGCGACATCGGTACGCCGGCGGCATCCACCGGCTTGTGCAGCATGTCGCGCAGATCCAGCAGCAGGTCTTCCATCTCGTCCGGCGCGGAGTTGAGCAGGAAGAACGCAAAGCGCATCGAGGCCACGTGGTACACCGTGGCCTTGCCGCGCAAAGCGCGCGTCAACACATAGCTGGCGTGGCGAACCAATTCTTCCAACGGCTGCATGCCCAGCGCCTGGCGCGCCTCGTTGGCGGCCTGGGTATCGTAGACCTCAATAAATGCAGCAATGGTGGGCACGCTATGACTGCCGAAGGCGAGGGCGTCCAGATCCGATTGCAGCTGGCGCGTATTGAGCAAGCCGCTATGCGGTTCGCGCCTGCCTGCACCGAACTGCAATTCCAGTTGTGCGGCAGCCACGTTGGCGAACATCAGCAGTTGCTGGTGCTCCTGGCTCGCCAGCCGGCGCTCGCGTGTGTCGATCACGCACAGGGTGCCGGAAATGCCTGTCTGCGGAGCACCCACCGGCACACAGGCGATAAAGCGCGCAGGCAAGCCGGGGAAGGCGGCATCGCCCAGTTTGATTTGCGCAAGCGTTGCATGCTCGATCAACTCGGTCACGCCATTGGGCGCTGCCGGAACCTGCTTGCACAACTCCATGGCCTGCTCGACATGACTGCTGCTGATACCACGTGCTGCCAGCACGCGTAGGCGCCCGCCCTCGGTGATGGTCAGCGCAGCAGCCGGCGCAACCAGGGCATGGCAAAGCAATCGTGCGATTTGCTCGAGTGGCTCCATGCCACCCAGGTCGATCGGCACGCCTGACCAGTCGAAGTGGCGATCCTGCGGTTTGTCGTCCGGGGCTAGCGTCATGGCGTCAGGTTCCGTGTCGAAGATCACACTGCACCTCTACTAGAAACAAACCGGGGTCATCGATAGGTGATGAGGTCTGCACGATTCGTACATTCCCTATCAGCGTCGGGGTGGTTCCAAGCGGTAAACAAGCTGGCAGCCCCGACAATAACTGCTGCCGTTACGCCTGAGATATACAAATATCGCACTCCTCCGTCGCTGTCGACTGGTGAAGTGGTCTTAACTCATGAGAGCGAGCTCATAAATTGGCGGGACGTCTGCGAGTGCATGTATCGGACTTTTGCGACGCAGCAAGTTTCACTGAAAACGATTGTTATAAGGCAATGCAATGCCGGATCGTAATAACGCATCAGTCTGCTTTTAATAATCCAGCCTCATCCAATCTGTTCCCTTAAAAAATTCGGTAAGTTACTGTTTTGATTGTGAAGCAATTACTTCGGACATCGTGAGCTCTTACTGATGAGGTCGCGAAATGCAATTAACGGGCACGAGCAAATCAGTTCACAGAATCAGCGTGTGTCATGGATGAGTTCAAGCTTAGTGATATTCGACACAGTTTTAGGCTGATTGATTCGCCTATTAATCTAGCGTCGCAGTAACTCAGTATTGGTATTAACCCCGCTCTTCCTTGTCCTTGTATAGGGGCTTCTGTCTACCGGCCTTACTGTTGAACTGGCCTGGATTATTTAAACCGGATCTACCGTCATTCCAATCCCGTCTTTGGAGGCGCGTGCATGGGTGCGCGCTGGTCTCTGCTCGGCAATCAGGGGGAATTCAAATGAATCGTGCATTTGCGCTGGTCTGGAACGCAGCCATTGGCAATTGGGTGGTGACGCATGAATTGGTGCGTCGGCGTCGCAAGCCTGGCTCTACCCGTCGTCAATTGCCGGCCCTGGTGGTCCTTGCGGTGGGGGCCGCCGCACCGATGCTGGCCTGGGCCGCATGCACGCCGGCCGTCCCCGCGGCAGGCGCAACGGTCACCTGCTCGGGTACGCCGGTCACCAGTAACAGCTTTTCCAGTAGCGCCAACAACCTGACCGTGAATGTCGCCTCCGGCAGCCAGATGACCGCAGGCTTGTTGGGCGGCACCGCCATTGCCCTGAGCGGTACCAATTCCACACTCAACAACGCCGGCACCATCGACCCTTCCGTGCTTGGACTGCTCTCGGTACTGAGCAGCGGCGTGACCATGGGCAATGCCAGCTCCACTGCAGTCACCGTCAACAATCTTGCCAGCGGCACGCTCTACGGCACTGGCGGCCTGCTCGGCGCCAATCTGCTCAATCTCGAAGGCATGGCACTGGGGCTGACGTCGGCCAGCAACGGGACGGTGCAGATCAACAATGCCGGCGTGATCGATAGTCGCCCCTTGGCAGGGCTTTCGATTCTGGGGTCGGACACGCCGGTGATCGCGGTGACCGGTGGAGGCATCGTCAATGCGGTCAATATCGGCACCATCAACGGACGGGTGGGCTTTCAGAGTTCGGCCACCGGCAATACGTTCGTCAACTCGGGCACCATCAACGGCAGCGTTTCGATGGGGGCGGGCAGCACCAACAGCTTCACCGCAGTCACCGGTGGCAGCGTCAACAGCGCGGGAGGCCTTGCCCTGGAATTGCTCGGCCCCGGCGGTTTGCTGAGCTTCGCGCAAACCGGTGTGGTGGATGGAGGCCTGGGCGGAAACAACACGCTGATCCTGCAAAATTCTGCGGTCGGTACCGGCAGCGGCAGCACCGGCACCGGGACGTTGAGCACTGCGCAATACATCAATTTCGGCAATTTGCGCGTCAATAGCGGCACCTGGTCGGTGGGCGGCGCGAGCAACTTCGCCAACAGCGCGCTCAATGGCGGCGTGTTGCAGTTCGCCAATGCTGCGCAGTTGGGCAGCACCATCACCGCCAACGGCGGCACGCTCGAAGCCACGGCTGCGGGCCTGACCCTTGCGCCGAGCAATGGCGTTGCGCTTGGCGCGGGCGGCCTGACCGTACAGGGCACCAACAACCTGACCGTCGGCAGTGCAATCACCGGCACCGGTGCGTTGACCAAGACCGGCACCGGCGGACTGGCGCTGACCGGTACCGGCACGTTCAGCGGTGGCGTCAATCTGGTCAGTGGCGCGTTAACGGTGGGCACCAACAGCGCCTTGGGCACCGGCACGGTCACCGCATCCGGCGGCAGCGTATTGGCAGGTACCGCAGTGAACCTGGCCAATGCGTTTTCGCTGAGCAACACGGTTGGTATTGGAGGCGCAAACGCGCTGCGAATCGGAGGGACGGTCAGTGGCACCGGGACGCTCAACAAGGTTGGCGCCGGCACGCTGACCTTGGGCGGCAGCAATACCTACAGCGGCGGCACCACCCTGGGTGCCGGTAGCGTGCTGTTGGAGACCTCCGGTGCGCTCGGCACTGGCACGGTCACTGCGGCAGGCGGTTTGCTGGATAACACTGCACCGCTGACCTTGACCAACAACTTTGCGCTCACCAATACGCTGGGCCTGGGTACCAGCGGCAACGCATTGACCTTGAGCGGCACGCTGGCCGGCGTCGGCGGTGTCAATAAAACCGGCACCGGGACGCTTTCGCTCAGCGGCACCAATACCTACAGCGGCGGCACCACGCTCGCAGCGGGCACGCTGCAGCTGGGTACCGCGTCCGCGCTCGGCACGGGCGCATTGAATGTCACCGGCGCATCCAGCCTGAGCACCACTGCGCCATTGACGGTGACCAATGGCATCAGCCTTGCTGCGCCGTTGAACTGGACCGGCACACAAGCGCTCACGCTCAGCGGTGCCATCAACGGTGCCGGCAGTTTGATCAAGAGCGGCACCGGCGATCTCACGCTGACCAACGCCAACACCTACACCGGCGGCACCACGCTCAGCACCGGGCGGCTGGTGGTCGGTTCGAATGCGGCCCTGGGCACCGGCACGCTCACCGCCAGCGGTGGTGAGCTCGATGCCACGGCCGCGTCCACGCTGGGCAACGCGATCGCGCTGGCCGGAACCTTGGGCGTCGGCAGTAGCGGCAACGGTTTGAGTCTCACCGGCACCATCAGCGGCGCCGGCGCATTGAACAAACTCGGCGGCGGGACGCTGACGCTGGCTGGTCTGAATACCTACACCGGCGGCACCAGCCTCAACGCGGGCACCTTGCAGGTGGCCAGCGGCACCGCACTGGGCACCGGTGCGTTGAATGTCACTGGTTCTGCGACCTTGCAAAACACCGCCGCTGCCGCGCTGAGCAACGCAGTGACGCTGAGCAGCGGTGCGCTGACCCTCAATGGCGCGCAAGCGTTGACCTTGGGCGGCGCCATCAGCGGTGCCGGCAGCCTGGTCAAGGCCGGCGGCGATCTCACGCTCAGCGGCAACAACACCTATACCGGTGGCACCGCGCTCAACACCGGCAGGCTCACGGTGGGCAGCAATACCGCGCTGGGTAGCGGGACCTTGACCGCGGCGGCCGGCACGACGTTGGACAGCGCAGCAGTGAGCACGCTCGCCAATGCAATTGCACTAGCAGGGCAGCTCACTGTGGGTGGCAGCAACGCGCTCACGCTGACCGGAGGCATCGGTGGCGCCGGCAGCCTGGACAAACTCGGCCCTGCCAGCTTGACCCTCAGCGGCAACAACAGCTATCTGGGCGGCACCCGTCTGACGGCAGGCAGTCTGATTCTGGGCAGCGATAGCGCACTCGGGGCGGGCAGCCTGAACGTGAGTGGCGGCCTGCTCGATAGCACCGCTGCACGCGTGGTGGCCAACAACGTGGTGCTGGATGCGGATCTGCAACTTGGCGGCAGCCAGGACCTGACCCTCACCGGTGGCATCAGCGGCATCGGTGGCCTGATCAAAGACGGCGCTGCAGCGCTGACGCTGACCGGCGCGAACACCTTCGCTGGCGGTATGGATCTCAACGCGGGGCGCTTGTCGATCGGCAGCGGCGCGGCACTGGGCAGCGGTGCGTTGACCGCAGCCGGCGGCACGCAACTGCAGGCCACCGCGGCAACCACGCTTGGCAACGATGTGGTGCTGAATGGTGCGTTGTCGTTGATCGGCAACAACACCCTGGGCTTGACCGGCACCGTGAGCGGCACCGGCAGCCTGGTCAAGCAAGGCACCGGAGCGCTCACGCTCAACGGAAACAACAGTTACGCCGGCGGCACCGTGTTGAACGACGGCGCCCTGGTCGTGGGCAGCAATACCGCGCTCGGTAGCGGGGCACTCACTGCCGCCAACGGCACGCTGCTCACCGCAGCGGCTGCGGTGACCTTGCAGAACGCGCTCACCACCAACGGTGCGCTGACGATCGATGGACAAAACCTCACGCTCGACGGCGCGATCGATGGCGCCGGCAGCTTGATCAAGACAGGCGCGCAAGCACTGACCCTCAACGGCAACAACACCTGGAGCGGAGGGCTGCAATTGCAGAGCGGTTCGTTGCTGGTTGGCAGCAACACGGCGTTGGGCGCGGGCACCTTGACCGCCGCAGGCGGTACCGCACTGGATGCAAGCACCGCCGTGGCGCTGGGCAATGCAGTCGCCTTGAATGGCACGTTGACCCTGCCAGGCACGCAGGATATTGCGCTCAACGGCGTGGTCAGCGGCATCGGTGGCATCGATAAGCAGGGCAACGCCACCTTGACGTTGAGCAACGCCAATACCTTCACCGGCGGCGTTGCGCTGGACGCAGGCAGGCTGGTGCTTGGGAACAATGCGGCGCTTGGCGCGGGTGACGTGCTGGTCAACGGCCCTGCCGAACTGGATGCCACTGCCGCGTTGACGGTAGGCAACAACGTCGTGTTGAACGATCAACTGACGCTGGTCGGCAGCAACGATCTGGCCTTGAACGGCAGCATCGGCGGCACCGGCAGCCTGATCAAGAATGGCGCCACCACACTGTCGCTCACTGCCAACAACAGCTACAGCGGCGGCACCAGCCTGACCGCAGGCACCATCGCGGTGGGAGCCGACAATGCGCTCGGTACCGGCGGCCTGTCGGTGCTCGGCAATTCGGTATTGAGCAATGCCGTCGCCGTGGCGCTAGGCAACGATATCGCGCTGGGCGCCGCGCTCACCGTGGATAACGCCGCAGACATGCTGGCCAGCGGTGCCATCAGCGGAAGCGGAAGCCTGATCAAGACCGGCCTCGGCACGCTGACCTTGAGCGGCAACAACAGCTACACCGGCCCGCTGGCGATCCAGGCCGGTACCGTGGTGGCCAGCACTTCGGCCTCGTTGGGCAACGCCAGCACTGTCGATGTCGCGGCAGGCGCGCTGTTGAATCTGGCCAACGGCGGCCTGATCAACGCGCTCAGCGGTGCGGGCGGTGTCGATACCGCTACCGGCGCCACGCTGCAATTGGGCGGCGGCGATTTCGCCGGCAGCCTGGGCGGTGGCGGCAACCTGGACAAGGTGGGGACCGGCACCGTGCGTTTGCTCGGTAGCAGTGCGATCGGTGGCAGCACGCAGGTCAGTGCGGGCACGCTCGATGCGGTCGGCAGTCTCGGCACCAGCGTCTTGAACGTTGCATCGGGCGGCACGCTGACCGGCACCGGCGCCGCCGGTAACGTGGGTGCGGCGGTCACCGTCAGCGATGGCGGCAGGCTCGCACTCACCAGCGGTTCGTCGTTGAGCGTGGGCGCGTTGACGCTGGCACCCGGCGCATTCGTCGATGTGGCATTGGCCGCGCCAAGCGCAACCCGCTTGCTGGCCGTCAATGGCGATCTCACCCTGGACGGTACGCTCAACATCACCGATCTCGGCGGCTTCGGCACCGGCGTGTATCGCTTGATCGACTACACCGGCGCGCTCACCAATAACGGCATGCTGATCGGCCTGTTTCCGGGCAGCGTGGACATCAGCCAGCTCGCTCTGCAGACCGCCATCGGTCAGCAACTCAATCTTGTGGTGACCGCGCCGGGCAGCATCGTGCAGTTCTGGGATGGTGTGCAGACCACGGCCAATGGCACTGTCGATGGCGGCGCCGGCACCTGGGGTGCGGCCACCAACTGGACCGGCCAGGACGGTAGCGCCAACAGCACGTGGCAAGGCGACTTCGCCGTGTTTTCCGGTACGGCGGGCACGGTGGGCGTGCAGGGCACGCAGAACATCGGCGGCTTGCAGTTCGTGACCGATGGATATCAGCTGACCGATGCCGGCGCGGGTGCACTGGCGGTAATCGACCCGTTGACCGCCATCCGCGTCGACCCGGGTGCCACGGCGAGCATCGATGTGGCCATCACCGGCACCGGCGGCGTGCAGAAACTCGACACCGGCACGCTGGTGCTGAGTGGTCCCAACACCTACACCGGTGGCACCGCGCTCGGCGGTGGCAGCCTGGTGTTGGGCAATGCGCAAGCGCTGGGCACCGGCACGCTGACCGCCGCAGCGGGCACCACGCTCGATACCAACCAAGCGTTGGCGATCGGCAACGCGGTGGTGCTCGATGGTGCGTTGACCGTGCCCGGCAGCAACAATCTGGCACTGACCGGCGCCATCAGCGGTGCCGGCAGCTTGATCAAGAACGGCACCTCCACGCTCACGCTGGGTGGCAGCAACAGCTATCTCGGCGGCAGCGTGTTGAATGCCGGCACGCTGGCGGTGGGCAGCAACGCCGCACTCGGCACAGGCAGCCTGTCGGTGCTGGGCGATGCGACGTTGAGCAATGCCATCGCCCTGGCCCTGGGCAACAACGTCAACCTGGGCGCCAACCTGACCATCGCCAGTGCGGATGATCTGGCGTTGACCGGCGTGCTCAGTGGCGCGGGCGCGCTGACCAAGACGGGCCTGGGTACCTTGACCTTGGCTGGCAGCAACCTGTTCAGTGGCCCGGTGTCGGTGCAGGGCGGCGTGCTTGCCACCACCGCCACCGGCACGTTGGGGACGACCGCCAGCGTGGATGTTGCGGCAGGGGCAGGGCTCTCGCTCGGCAGCAATGCCGCGTTGAGCAGCCTGACCGGCCTGGGCAATGTCGCGATCCAGGGTGGCAGCACCTTGCAACTGGGCGTTGGCAACGTCAGCAGCACCTTCGCAGGTGGGTTGAACGACGCCGGCAATCTTGAAAAAGTCGGCGCCGGCAACGTGCAGCTCACCGGCACCAGCGCGATCGGCGGCACCACGCAGATCACGGCGGGCACGCTGGATGTGGACGGCACGCTGGGCAGTGCCGGTGGCGTCACCGTGGGCACCGGCGGCACGTTGAGCGGCAGCGGCGTGGTCAACGCCGCGGTCACGGTAAATGACGGTGGCCGCCTGGTGGTGACCAGCGGTGCGCTGCTGACCACCGGCAGCCTGAGCATGGCGTCCAATGCCACGCTCGATGCGTTCCTGGGAATTCCCAGCCAGACCGGGGTACTTGCGGTCAACGGCGACCTCACGCTGGGGGGCACGCTCAACATCACCGACATCGGCGGCTTCGGCACTGGCGTGTATCGCCTGATCGATTACACCGGCACCTTGACCAACAATGGCATGGGTTTCGGCACACTGCCGGGCACGGTCGATCCCACCCAGCTCACGCTGCAGACCTCGTTGGCGCAGCAGGTCAATGTGGTGTTGTTGGCTTCTGGCAGCAACGTGCAGTTCTGGGATGGCGCGCAGACCGTCGCCAACGGCAGCGCCGATGGCGGCACCGGCGTGTGGACCGCCGGCGCCACCAATTGGACGTCGGTCGATGGGCTGACCAACAGCGATTGGCAGAACAGCTTTGCGGTCTTCGCAGGCGCCGCGGGCAACGTGGGCGTGCAAGGCACCCAGGGCATCACCGGCATGCAATTCATCACCGATGGCTATGTGCTGAGCGATGCAGGCGGTGGCGCATTGAGCGCCAATGCAGCGAACACCATCATCCGTGTCGACCCCGGCGTGACCGGCACCATCGATGTCGCCATCGGCGGCACCGGCACCCTGCAGAAGCTCGACACCGGTACGCTGGTACTGTCTGGCGCCAACACCTACACCGGCGGCACCGCGCTCGGCGGCGGCAGCCTGGTGTTGGGCAATGCGCAAGCGCTGGGCGCCGGCACGCTGACTGCCGCAGCGGGCACCACGCTCGATACCAACCAAGCCTTGGCGCTCGGCAACGCGGTGGTGCTCGATGGGGCGCTGACGCTGCCGGGCAGCAACGATCTGGCATTGACCGGTGCGATCAGCGGTGCAGGCAGCTTGATCAAGAACGGCACGTCCACGCTCACGCTCAGCGGCAACAACAGCTATGCCGGCGGCACGGTGCTCAGCGATGGCAGCTTGGCGGTGTCCGGCAACAGCGCCCTGGGGAGCGGCACCTTGTCGGTCACCGGCGATTCGGTGCTGAGCAATGCGGTTGCCGCGGCATTGGGCAACGCGGTCACGCTGGGCGCGGCGCTGACCGTCGACAACCCGGCCGACCTCACGCTTGCCGGCAACATCAGCGGTAGCGGGACCTTGATCAAGACCAACACCGGCGTGCTGACGCTCGACGGCAACAATACTTACAGTGGTGGCACCACGATCGCCGCCGGCACGCTGGTGGGCGATAGCACAAGCCTGCAAGGCGCCATCGTCGATAACGCAACCTTGGCGTTCAACCAGCTGGCCGATGGCGTGTTTACCGGTTCGATCACCGGCACTGGCACTGTGATCAAGCAGGGTGCCGGCGCACTGCTGCTCAACGGCGCCAATGGCTACACCGGTGGCACCACCATTGCGGCCGGCACCCTGGTCGGCGACACCGCCAGCTTGCAGGGCGATATCACCAACAATGCAGCGTTGGTGTTCAACCAGGCCGCCGGCGGCGTGTATGCCGGCGCGGTCAGCGGTAGTGGCTCGCTGGAAAAGACTGGCAGTGGCGTGCTGCAATTGCTTGGCGCCAATACGTATACCGGCGGCACCGTCATCAGCGCCGGCAGCCTGGTCGGCAACACCACCAGCCTGCAGGGCGATGTGGTCGACAACGCGACGTTGATCTTCGATCAGGCCAGCGACGGCGCGTTCGCCCGCGTGGTCAGCGGCACCGGTAGCGTGATCAAGCAAGGCGCCGGCGCGTTGACCTTGGTGGCGCCCAACACCTATAGCGGCGGCACCACCATCGCCAGTGGCAGCCTGATCGGCACGACCGACAGCCTGCAGGGCAACATTGTCGACAACGCAGTGCTGGTGTTCGATCAGGCGACCGATGGGACCTACGCCGGCAACGTCACCGGCAGCGGCGTGCTGGTCAAGAACGGCACCGGTGCGCTCACCCTGGATGGCGTCAACGGTTACCTGGGCGGTACGACCGTCAACGCGGGCACATTGATCGGCGATACCAGCAGCCTGCAAGGCAATATCGCCAACAACAGCGCATTGGTCTTCCAACAGGCGGGCAATGGCACCTATGCGGGAACGCTGTCTGGCGCGGGCAGCTTGCTCAAGGACGGCGCGGGCACGCTGCTGATCACCGCAAACAGCGGTGGTTTTACTGGTCCGACCACCATCGCGGCAGGCACCTTGAGCGTAGGCAACCCCGCCAACCCGGGCGCCGCGCTGGGCGGACCGGTGACGGTGGGTCCGGGCGGCACGCTCACCGGCAGCGGCAGTGTGGGCAGCCTGGTGTCGTCGGGCACGGTCGCCATCGGCGGTGCCGGTGGCACCATCAGCGTCGGCGGCAACGCCACGTTTGCGCCAGGCTCTACGTTGCAGGTGACGCCCGGCGACGGCGGTGTGGTGACGCCGGTGACGGTCGGTGGCGCAGCCACCGTGGCCACCGGCACCACCCTGGCGTTGGTGCGTGCGACCGACCTGCCGCTGTTTACGGAGATTCCGGTGATCAGCGCCGGCGGTGGCCTAACCGGGCAGTTCACCAACGTCGTTTCCGACTACGCGTTTATCGAGCCGAATGTGAGCACCACCGCCACTGCGTTGTCGGTGACGTTCGGGCGCAATACGGTGGGCATGGTGGACGCGGTCACCACGCCGAACCAGCAGTCCGCTGCGGCGGCTGTGGACGGCCTGCCGAACACCAGCCCGATCTATCAGGCCGTCGTGCGCTTGCCCGACGACCCGGAAGCGGTGCGCACCGCGTTCGCCTCGCTGTCGGGCGAAAGCCATGCCAGCACCGCAACCGCGTTGCTGGACAGCCGCTTTCTCTATAGCGGGATCGGTAACCATCTGCGTGGCGACAGCCAGGACACGCTGGTCGGCGACACCACGGTGTGGATCACCGGGCGCAGCCTGCCCAACCGCGTCGATGGCGATGCCAACGCGGTGTCGGTACGTCGCGAGGACAACGGCGTGATGGCCGGTGCGGAACGCCGCTTCGGCGAACGCAGCGTGGTGGGCATCGCGGTGGGCAACCAGGATATCGAGAGCTGGTCGCGCGAATGGGGCGACCGTGCCGACGTGGACGGCACGCATGCCGGCGTGTATGGCCGGGCCGACTGGTCTGCGTTCTCGCTGCAAGGTGCGGTGGATTACGCCAGCTATCGCATCGACAGCACGCGCCGGGTGATGTTGCCCGGCGTGCTCGAAGAGCGCCTGGACAGCAGCTACGACGCCACCGCGGTGACGGTGTCGGTGGAAGCGGCCTGGAATCTGCGTACCAAGGGCGCGGTGTACAGCCCGTTCATCGCGGCCGATTACACCCGCCTGAAGACCGACGGTTTCACCGAACGCGGCGGCATTTCCGGGCTCTCGGTGGATAGTGCCAGCGACACCTTCAGTACCGCCACGCTGGGTATGCGTGGTCATTGGGACCTCGGCCAGAAGGCGGCGTTGTATGCGTCGGCAGGTTGGCGGCATGCCTTCGGCGACCGTTCCGTGCAGCGCTCGGCCGGCTTCGTCGGCACCGCCTCGGAGTTCTCGGTGCAAAGCGTCACCCTGGCCAAGAACGCGGCCATCGGCGAGCTGGGCGTGAGCCTGATCACCTCGCCCCGCAGCCGGCTGGCACTGTCGCTGCAAGGACTCAGCGGCGACGGGCAGACGGCGTACGGTGGTCAGGTGACCTGGGGAGTAAGCTTCTGAGCCTTGTCTTGCGGCGTGCTTGACACTGGAAATGGGAGAAACGCCCCGGATGCCGGGGCGTTTTTTTTGCCTGCATTCCTGTGCCTGTCGCGCGCTTCGCAAGATGCGCACCGGAACGTTCGTGTGCGTTGCGGTGACCAGGTCAATGCATGACATCGAGAGCCGAAAAAGCGCTGCGTGGGTGCCGCTTCATGGCGCGCTGTCATCCGGGAGCACGCAGGCCGTCACGGCGGCGGGATGCCCGCCGATGGCGCGTGCGCGGGCATGCAGCACAGCACGCTCGCACACCGGTCACATCGCGCGCATCACAGCCCGATGCGTTCGGCCAGGCGCACCAGTTCGGCCAACGAGCCAGCCTGCATCTTGCGCATGGCTTGGCCACGCCGCACCTTCACGGTGATCTCGCTCAGATGCAGGCGCGCGGCAATCTGCTTGTTCAACAGGCCTTGCACCACCAATCGCGTGACATCCTGTTCGCCGCTACTCAGCGACTCCCAACGTGCACGCAGTTCTGCGGCGACCGCCTCGTTCTGGCGGCGCACGCGGTCGCGGCGGATGCCGTCCTGAATCGCGTCCAGCAAGGCCTGATCGCGGAACGGTTTGGTCAGGAATTCGATCGCGCCGTTCTTCATCGCCTCCACGCTCATCGCGATATCGCCATGGCCGGTAATGAAGATGGTGGGCAGGGCAAAGCCGGAGTCGACCATGCGCCGATGGAACTCCATCCCGCTCTGGCCCGGCATCCGGATGTCGAGCACCAGGCAGGCGGGTGCCTCGTGCAACCGGTGCGCGAGGAATTGATCGGTGGAACCGAACGCATAGACCTGCAAGCCGACCGAGGCGAACAGATCCTCCAGCGCGGCGCGCATCGAGGCATCGTCGTCGATGAGATACACCACCGGAGCCAGCTCGCTCATTGCCTGCGCTCCGTCGCGACCAGGGGCAGACGCAGGCCGAAGCGCGCGCCGCGGACACCAGCCGGCTCGGCCCAGATCTGCCCGCCGTTGGCTTCCATGATGGTGCGGCTGATGCTCAAGCCAATGCCCATGCCATCGTCCTTGGTGCTCCAGAATGCCTCGAACACATGCGCCAGTGCGTCGTCGGACAACCCCGGGCCGGTATCGTCGATGTACAGGCAGGCCCACGCACCATCGATGTGCGAGCGTATGTGGATGCTGCGCGCCTCGTCCGGCAAGGTGGCCAGTGCCTCCACTGCGTTGAGCAACAGATTGCCGATGACCTGCTGGATCTGTACGCCATCGGCCAGCACCGCGGGCAGGGCAGGGTCCAGCTCCAGCGACAGCGCGATGCCATGACGCTCGGTTTCGCCACGGGTGAGGGCAATCATGTCGAGCACGGTGCGGTTCAGATCCAGCGGCTGGCGTTGGCTGGCTTCGCCACGCGCCAGCGCACGCATGCGCGCGATGATGGCGCTGGCGCGGCCGGCGTCGGCGAGCATGCGTTCCAGAGCGGCAGCGGCCTTGGCCAGGTTGGGCGGTTGCTGCGCCAACCAGCGCTGGCAGGCATTGCCACTGGTCACGATGGCGGCCAAGGGTTGATTGACTTCGTGCGCGATCGACGCGGCCAGCCCGCCCATGCTGCCGCTGCGGGTGAGCCGCAACAGCCGCGCCTGTGCGGCATGTGCGCTGGCCTTGGCCGCTTCCATCTGCACCGCCAGATACGTGGTGACCGCCACCACCACCGCGCTGATGCAGGAGTTGATCACGCCCACCCGGTAGCTGCCGGCCGGGGTGAGATGGAAGCTGAGCACGATCAGCACCAGGCAGGTGCCCGCCAACAGCACCACGCCCGTGCGCGTCAGCAGACGCACCGACAGCAGCACCACCAACGTATAGAACAAGGCAGCCGCCACCGCATAGTCGGTGAAGGTATCGGCCACGAAGATCGCCGCCATGCCCGCCACCAGCCCGACCATGCCAAGCAGGTCGGTACGCGTGGGTGGCGAGCGGAAGAGAGAGGTCATGCGCATGGCGGCGATTGTCTCAGCTGGCGGCGCCGCCGTTACGCAACCAGCGCTGGATGCAGCGCGTGATTCATGGAACCGCGGGCTTGGGCGTCCGGGCCGCTGGCGACCACCACGGCCCGCCACCCAGGGCCTGATACAGCGCCACGGTGTCGGTGTAGCGCGCGGCCTGTGCCTGGACCGTGGCGGCCTGCGTGCTCTGGTAGGCCTGCTGCGCCTGCAGCAGATCCGCCATGCCCACCGCACCGACCGCCTGTTGACGTCGCACCAGCGCCAGCGTGCGCTCCGCCAGCGCTTGCGCATCGGCACAGGCGTGCAGGCTCTGCGCGTCGCTCTGCAGCGCGGTGAGCGCGTTGGAAACCTCGCCAAATGCGTTCAACACCACGCTGCGGTACTGCGCCATGGCCTGCGTGTAGCCAGCTTCGGCCGCCCGCTGCTGATGCGCAAGCGCGCCGCCATGGAACAGTGGCTGCAACAGGCCGCCGGCCACCGACCATTGCGTATTGCCGGCCGCGAACATGCGCCCGACACCGGATGCAGAGCCGCCGCTGGCCGCACTTAAGCTAATGGACGGCAAGCGCGCAGCCGCCGCCACGCCGATCAATGCGCTGGCAGCATGCGCCTGCGCTTCGGCGGCGCGGATGTCCGGGCGGCGATCGAGCAACCGCGAGGGCAACGATAACGGCAGTTGCGCCGGAAGCTGCAAGGTATCCAGCGTAAATGCCTCACCCGCAGCGTCGCCAGGCAGTTGCCCGCCCAGAATCGCGAGCAGGGTCCGTTGTTGTTCCAGCTGCTTTTCCAGTGCCGGCACCGCGGCCTGCGCCTGTGCCAGCGCAGTGCGTTGGGCCAGCACCTGCGCTGCGCCGAGTGCGCCAAGCGTCTGCTGGCGCGCGGTGAGCGTGCAGAGCTGCTTGGCGATGGCGACCTGCGCGCGCGCCGCATCCAGTTGCGCGCGCACGGCCGCTTCGCCGATCGCCGCGTTCACCACGTTGGCGGTGAGGCTCAGGTACGCCGCATCGCGCTGATCGCGCTGCACCTGTGCCTGCGCACCCGCCGCTTCCACTTGCCGCCGCGTGCCGCCAAACACGTCCAGCGTATAGCTGACGCTGAGTTGGGCGGTGCGTAGCGCATACGGTGTGTCGATGCCGGCATCCGGCGCCGGCACCACCGAGTCGCGTTGCCGGCTGGCATCCACACGCAGATCCGCTTGCGGTCGCCAGGCACCGCGTTGCGCGGCCAGCGTCTGTTGCGCCTGGCGAAGCGCTGCGTCGGCGGCTTGCAGATCCGGATTGGCACGCAATGCCCGCTCCACCACAGCATTCAGTTGCGGCGAGCCGAATGCGCGCCACCAGGCGGCCGGCAGTTCCTGCCCGGGCTCGAACTCTTGCGCACCACCATGTGCTACGTCGGCGGCTGCGGTCGTTACCGGTAACGCGTTGGCGGTGTAGCGATCAGCAGCAGGCGCAGCGGGGCGCTGAAAGTCCGGTCCTACTGCGCAGGCGGCGAGCGATGCCGCCACGGCACTGGCGAGCAATGCGTTGCGAACGTCTGTCATGGTGTCGTCCCCTGGCGGCCCTGGCGCGTTGCGACGAAGGCTTCCATCAGGTAGTAGAGCGATGGCAACAACACCAAGGTGAGTAGCGTGGCGGTGACCAAGCCGCCAACCACCACCGTGGCCAAGGGGCGCTGCACATCGCTGCCCAGGCCAGTGGCGAGCATCGCCGGTGCCAGGCCGAGCGCTGCCACCGTCGCGGTCATCAGGACCGGACGCATGCGGCTCACCGCGCCGGCCACCACCGCCTCGCGCAAGGACATGCCCACGTCTTGGCGCAGCCGGTTGATCTGCGCGAGCATCAGCACCGCGTTCAGGACCGCGACCCCGAACAAGGCGATGAAACCTACCGCGCTGGAGACATTGAGCGTCATCCCGCGCAGATGCAGTGCAGCCAATCCGCCGATCATGGCCAGCGGCACGGCGGCAAGCACCAATGTCGGTTGGCGCAGGTTGCCGAACGCGCCGAACAGCAACACGAACATGATGCACAAGGTGGTCGGCAGCACCACCAGCAAGCGCGCCTGGGCGCGCTGCAGGTTCTCGAACTGGCCGCCCCACACCAGCTGCATGTGCTGCGGGTCCAGGTGCACTTGCCGCGCGAGCGTGGCCTGCGCGTCGCTCAGAAAACTGGACAGATCGCGGCCGCGCACGTTGAGCCGCACGATGATGTTGCGCCGGCCCATCTCGCGCACGATCACGCTCTGGCCGCTGGTGGTCGCGATGTTGGCCACCGCCGAGAGCGGTATCTCGGCGCCGGCAGCGGTGCGCAGGCGCAACGCGCCAATGGCCTGCGGATCGTTGCGATACCGTTGCGGAAAGCGCACGGTGAGGTCGTAACTCTTGTGACCGAGATACATCTGCCCGATCGGGCTGCCGCCGATGCCGGTGGAAATCAGATCCGACACATCGGCCGCATTGATGCCATAGCGCGCTGCCGCCTCGCGGTCGAAACGCACCTGCAGGTTGGGCAGGGGCGGTTCTACATCCACGGCGATGTCCGCAGCCCCGGGCACCTTGTGCAAGGCGGAGGCCACCTGGTCGGCAACGCCGCGAACCTGCTGCAGATCGTCGCCGAACACCTTCACGGTCAGGTCGCTGTGCGCGCCGGAGAGCTTGTCCTGCACGCCGTCGATCATCGGCTGCATCATGCTCACCGTGTAACCGGGCATCCGTGCATAACGTGCGCCGAGCGCAGCGATCAATGCCTGCTTGTCCATGCCGGCGGGCCATTCCTTGTAGGGACGCAGGCCCACGCTCGCTTCGATATGCGAAGGCGTCCAGTAGTCGGTGCCGTCGTCGTTGCGCCCGGTCTGGGTGACCACGTACGACACCTCCGGAAATTCCAGCGTGGCCTTGCGTAAGGCATTGGCCATGGTGGCGGCCTTGTCCAGGGTGATGCCCGGCGGCATCTGCACCTGCAGCCACAGCGATCCTTCATCGATGTAGGGCAAGAAGTCGCGGCCGATGCGGCCCCCCAACAATGCCAGCACGCACAGCGCCAGCGCAGCGCAAGCCAGCAGCCAACCGCGTCGGCCCACGCTGCGTTCCAGCACTGCGCGATAGCGCTGCCCAAGTTTTTCCAGTACGCGGTTGTGCAGCATCTTGCGCGGTTTGCGGAACGCCAGCCACGCCAGGCCAGGAATCAGTGTCAGCGCCACCAGCAGCGCACCGATCAAGGCCGCGCCCACCGCGTAGGCCATTGGCGAAAACAGCTTGTATTCGATGCGCTCGAATGCCAGCAGCGGCAGGTACGCACACCCGATCACCGCCATGCCGAAGAAGATGGGCCGCGCCACCTGCAGGGTGGCGTCGACGGCATCGCGCGCCGTCAATGCACGCTGGCTGTTTTCTTCGCGCAGGCGCAAGACGTTTTCCACCAGCACCACTGCGCCGTCGACCAGGATGCCGAAGTCGATCGCGCCCAACGACAACAGATTGGCGGGAATCTTGAGGTGGTGCATGAAGATGAAGGCGATCAACAACGACAGTGGGATGGTCAACGACACGATCGCCGCCGCGCGCGGGCTACCCAGGAAGATCAACAGCACCACGCACACCAGCAGCATGCCTTCGGTCAGCGTGGCGCTCACCGTGTGCATTGTGGCGTCGATCAACGCGGTGCGATCCAGATACGGCACCAGCTTGACGTCCTTGGGCAACGCGCTGTTGTTGAGTTCCTCCACGGCGCTGTGGATGCCTTGCAAGGCCACCGAGGGGTTACTGTCCTTGAGCAGCAACGCGATGCCTTCGATCGTGTCCGGGTTGCCGTCCTTGCCCAGAATGCCGCGTCGCTCGACATTGTCGTAGCGTACCTCGCCCAGGTCCTTGACCAGGACCGGCACGCCATTGCCGCTGCTCACCACCACGTTGCCGATGTCCTGCAACGAATGCAGCAGGCCGATGCCGCGGATCACGTAGCTTTGTTCGCCACGGTCCATCACGCTGCCGCCGCCATCGGCGTTGTTGCTGGTGATGGCGCTCTTGACCTGCTGCAGCGACACCCCGTACCGGGTCAAGCGGTCCGGCTCCAGCGCCAGCGAAAACTGCGTGGTAAGGCCGCCGAAGTTGGTCACATCGGCCACGCCTGGCACCTTCTGCAGGTGCGGAATCACGGTCCAGAATTGCAGATCGGACAGCTCGCGCAGGCTGCGTGTTTTCGATTCCAGCGTGTAGCGATAAATCTCGCCGGTGGGCGAGGTATATGGGTCGAGCCCGGGAATCGCGCCGTAGGGCAGGGTGACCGCCTGTATGCGTTCCAGCACGCGCTGCCGCGCGAAGTAGCCTTCCGTTCCATCGTCGAAGACGAGCGTGATCAACGAAAGAGCGAACAGGCTGCGCGAGCGCAACACATGCAGGCCGGGCGTGCCCATCAACGCACGTTCCAGCGGCACGGTGATCTGCTGTTCCACTTCTTCCGCACCCAGGCCCGGGACCTGCGTGACCACCTGCGAGGTGACATCGGCGATGTCCGGGTAAGCCTCCACCGGTAGCTGCGTCCAGCTCCATGTGCCGTATAACGCAATGAGTACGAAGACCAGCCAGACGATGCCGCGCCGCTGGAAGCAGGTGGTGGTGATCGCCTCAATCATTGAGCAAGGCTCCGTCCTTGATCACCACACGCTCGCCGGCCTTCAGGCCGGACAGGATCTCGGTATACCCATCCATCGCGCGGCCGGTGGCCACGATGCGCGAGCGATAAACGAACGGCGCGGTTTCGATGAATACCCGCGTGTACAGTCCCATCTGCAAGAGGGCGCTGTCGGGCACCAGCAGGGCCTGTTGGGGACGCGATTGGAACTGGGCGCGCGCAAACATGCCCGGCTTGAGCAGGCCTTCGCGGTTCTCTAAGGCCACCCTGACTTTCAATGTGCGGGTGGCGGGGTCGAGCAAATCATCCAGGTGTTGCACCTGGCCGGCGAAGCGTTGGCCTGGATAGGCCTCCAGGCTGGCAGTGACCAGCTGCCCCTCGAAGACCTGGCCAATCTCGCGTTCCGGCACGCTGGCGGTGAGCCACACCTGCGAGAGATCGGCCACCGTCATCAGTGACGCTGCTGTGTCGTTCCAGAAGCCGCCCAGCGCAGCGCTCAGGTCCACCACGCGGCCGGCAATGGGCGCACGCACGACATAGCGCCGATGCGACCTGGCCTGCGCAGCCACGCCCAGCTGGGCCAGGCGATCGCTGGCCGCCCGTGCATCGTTCAGCGCGCTGTCGAAGGCCTGCTGCGCGGCCTGCAGATCGCGTGCAGCGGAAATGCTGTCCGCTGCCAGCGCCTTCTGCCGGGCAAGTTCCAGACGTGCCTGTTCCAGCGTGGCGCGCGCCTTGCCGGCATCGCCGTAGGCACTGGCAAGTTCGGCAGAATCCAGCACGCACAGCACATCGCCAGCACGCACGGTGTCGCCCAGGGTCTTGGGCAGTGCGACCACGCGCCCGGCCAACGGCGGCACGAACCGCACCAGCCGCTCTGGCAAGACCTCGATCACGGCCGGCATCTGCAGCAGCGGTGCGATGGGTTGGCTGCGCACCGCCTGCACGCGCAGGCTGGCACGCAAGGGCGAGTGCGCCGGCACCATCACCTGCATGTTGGCGTGGATCAGCAGCGGCGAGGGAGCAGCCGGCGGCGGTGTGGCTCCGCAGCCAGCGAGCAAGCTGCATACACAGGCAGCTGCCAGCGTAGAACGCAGGAAGGGGGACGGCATGCGATGACTCGAACGGGGAGAGGGAAGGCGTTGCACCCGCGGTCGGCGATGCGCGAACGCAGGCCGCGGTTGCATCGGCGAGGGATCTACGCTCGCTGCCGGCAGCGGCGTCCATCGGCATCGCCTGGCACCCATGGCGCATCGCCACAGGTGTGAGGTTGCGCGCCAGCCATCGGGGCTGGCGCACTTGCAACGCGTGCTGCAGCCGCGTCGATGGCGTGCATGGTGCCAGCCGTCAGTGCGCGAAACCAGGGGTTTTCGAGCGTTTTCGCCAGTCCATGGACATCGCATCGATATACCTTCGTATCGCCTGCGCGCGGTCGGCACGCAGGACGCCGTGTCAGCCAAGCGCTTGGCAGTTCGGCATTCGCATGCGGCCGTCAACGAAAAGGCCCCGGACATGCCGGGGCCTTTCTTCTATCTGTCGCGCAGCCGTGTGCGCGACATCATCACGTGCGTCGCCTGCAGCACCGCTGCATCGGCTGCGATCAGAACTGCCAGCGCAGGCCGACGTTGGCATTGATGCTGTTGGTGTCCGAACGACCGCGCTCGGCACCCACGTTGCCGTAGATGGAGAACGCATCGTTGAGCTGGTAACGCAGGCCGACCGAGGCGCGCAGCGACTGCTTGGACACCGGCTCGCCGGCGACATTGAAACGCGCTTCCGGCAAGCCGGTGAACCACGCCGAGAAGTCGGAATTCGGGTTGCCCAGCAGCGAGCGATACGCCACCAGACCATCGAAGCCCCATTTGCCGCGTGCCAGATGGCCACGCACACCTACCTCGCCATAGCCTGCGCGCAGGGTGTCGCTGTTCGCGCTCAAGCCCAGACCCGTGACCGAGGCTTCGCTGAAGGCATCCTGGGTCTGGCTCACCACACCGGCGGCCACGAACGGCGACAACCCGGCCTGCGGCATCAGGCCGATTTCCGCGCGTGCCGACCAGTTGGTGTCGTGGCGACGGTCCTGCAGGCGCTCGCCGATGCTGCCGGCCTGCACGTTGCGCTCGGTTTCGACGTTGCTCATGCCGTACGAACCGGTCGCCGACAGATACGCCCGGCCGATCGGCTGGTACAGGTAGGCGGTCATCGCATACCGGTCCGAGCGCAGTCGGCTCGACGACGGCGCGATGTGCGCACGGTCCTGGCCGGAGGTCACGGCCGCACCGACGATGGTGCCGGCGTTGCCCATCGGCAGATCCACGCCGAAGGTGGTGGCCTGCTGGGTGTAATCGGCCGAATCGAAACCGCTACGGCCCAGATCGCCGTCCAGGTAGCTGCCCTGCATCCAGGTGGTCAGCGTGGTGGTATCGGCCAGGTAGGGCAGGCGGTCGGCGGCGACACGTGCGTCGTTGAGCGCAGACTGGAAGCCCAGCGTACGCTCGATGCCGTGCACCTGGCCGGTCAGGGTCGGCAGCGATGCAGCAACCTGCGCATCGGATGCTGCAATCAGCGAACCGGTGGCGCTGATCAGGCCGCCCAGGTTGTCGGTGTCGCCCGAGGCGACCCGCGTATCCAGCACCTTGACCAGCGCGTCGGCCTGGTTCGCACCGTTGACCACCGACTGCGGCGCACCGGCCGCCTGTGCGCTGGCCGCGGAGGCATTGCGGGTCAGGGTCGCGGTGACGGTGGTCGGGTCGTAAGACAGTGCCGCGGTCCAGAAGAAATTGTTGGCGTACTGCACGCGGTCGAACGTGCCTTGCAGGACGCCCGCCTTGACGATCTTCTCGGTG
>NZ_QEYV01000042.1:0-59309 GCF_003992815.1 Xanthomonas sp. DAR33341
TTTCGGCGGCGGTGGTGGCTGGGGCGGTGGCGGCGGGTCATCAGGAGGCGGTGGCGCCTCGGGGAGCTGGTAATGCGGTGGCTCAGGCATCTCTTCGCGCCCTCGGCGCAGCGCACATTTCCAGCCGCATGCATGGACGCCATTGCAGCGGCGGTGACGGCCAGCGAGCGCTCGCACACCGGCCAGATCATGGTCGCGGTCGAGGCCGACCTGCCACTGGAGGCGTTGTGGCGCGGGCACAGCGCGCGGCAGCGCGCCGAGCAGGCCTTCGCCCAGCTGCGGACCTGGGATACCGAAGCCAACAACGGGGTGCTGATTTACCTGCTGCTGGCCGACCACGCCATCGAGGTGGTGGCGGATCGCGGCCTGCGCAGCCGGGTGCCGGAAGCGCGTTGGGCAGAAGTGTGCCGGCGCATGCAGCAGTTCCTGCGCGAAGGCCAGCACGAAGCGGCTGTCCTGGCCGGCATCGAGGCGGCGACCGAGCTGTTGGCCGAACATTTCCCGGCCACCGACGGCGCGCAGCATGAAGACGAGCTACCTGACCTGCCGCGGATTTTAGGCTGAGCGCGTGCGAGGTGTCAGAATAGCGGCCTCGCTCTACGTGATACGCGGTCCGCATGATCTATCTGCACGCCATCGACCCCATCGCCTTCTCGCTCGGCCCGGTGCAGGTGCACTGGTACGGCTTGATGTACTTGGCGGCGTTTTTCTCGGCCTGGGCCCTGGGCCGTTCGCGCATCCTGCGCGGTCGCTTGCCCGGGGTAGACATGGATGGTTTTTCCGACCTGCTGTTCTACGGCATGCTCGGCGTGGTGTTGGGTGGGCGCATCGGCTACATGCTGTTCTATGCGTTCGAGACCTTCCTGGCCAATCCGCTGATCCTGTTCAAGGTCTGGGAAGGCGGCATGAGCTTCCACGGCGGCCTGCTTGGCGTGTTGATCGCTTGTTGGTTGTGGGCGCGCAAGCACCGGTTGCACTTCTTCGATGTGATGGACTTTGTCGCCCCGCTGGTGCCGCTGGGTCTTGGTTTCGGGAGGCTCGGCAATTTCGTCGGCGGCGAATTGTGGGGAAAATTCACCCAGGCCGGCTGGGGCGTGATCTTTCCGCATGCGCCGGAACTGGCCGACCGGTTGCCCGCGCAGATCCAGGCGCAGTACGCCGCCGGCGCGTTGAACCAGTTCGCACGCCACCCCTCGCAGCTCTATGAAGCTGCGCTGGAAGGGGTCGTGATGTTCGTGGTGTTGTGGACGTTCTCGATGAAGCCGCGCGCACGGTATGCGGTCTCCGGTCTGTTCGCATTGCTGTATGGCGTGTTCCGTTTCATCGTCGAATTCGTGCGCGTACCCGACGCACCGATCGGCTACCTGGCCTTCAACTGGCTGACGATGGGCCAGATTCTGAGCCTGCCGTTGGTTGCGGTTGGCCTGGTGCTGCTGGCGATGTCGCGCCGCGCGCCGGTGTTGCAGCCGGTGCTGCCGGTGCCCGCGGGCGTGGAGGCTGCCAAGTGAAGCCGTACCTGGAGTTGTTGCAGCACGTGCTGGACCACGGCGCAGAGAAGTCCGACCGCACCGGTACCGGCACGCGCAGCGTGTTCGGCTGGCAGATGCGCTTCGATCTCAACGACGGCTTTCCGTTGGTGACCACCAAGAAGCTGCACCTGCGCTCGATCATCCATGAGTTGCTGTGGTTCCTGAAGGGCGACACCAATATCGGCTACCTCAGCGACCATCAGGTGCGCATCTGGGACGAATGGGCCGACGACAACGGCGATCTCGGTCCGGTGTACGGCAAGCAGTGGCGGCGCTGGACCGGCCCGGACGGTGTCGAGATCGACCAGATGCAGTGGCTGGTGGATGAGATCAAGCGCAATCCGGATTCGCGTCGTCTGCTGATCAGCGCCTGGAATGTCGGCGAGCTGCCGCAGATGGCGCTGATGCCTTGCCACAGCCTTTTCCAGTTCTACGTGGTGAACGGCAAGCTCAGTTGCCAGCTCTATCAGCGCAGCGGCGATATCTTTCTGGGCGTGCCGTTCAATATCGCCAGCTATGCGCTGCTGACGCACATGGTGGCCCAGGCCACCGGCCTGGGCGTTGGCGATTTCGTGCACACGCTGGGCGATGCGCACCTGTATTCCAATCACTTCGAGCAGGCACGCGAGCAGCTGACGCGCACACCGCGCGCGCTGCCCAGCTTGCGTTTGAATCCCGAGGTCACCGACCTGTTCGCGTTCCGCTTCGAAGACATCGCCATCGAAGGCTACGACCCGCATCCGGCGATCAAGGCGCCGGTGGCGGTGTGACGAGCGAGTTGCGGCATGGTCCGCTGGTATCCACTTGAGACGGCAGCACTGTGATGGCCAAGCATTCGATCAAGGCACGGGAAAAACTGGCTGATTCGCTGATGGCAATGCAGGCCAGCCTGTTGGTGAATCTCACGAGCATCCTGCTCATCGCACCGATCGGCTTTTTCGGTATTGCCTTGTACAAGGGTGAACCCCTGCAGCTGACGAACGTCTTCGGTGGGCAGTCTTCGGCGGCGCTGGCGGTGATTGCCGTGTTGTACCTTGCGGCTTTCTGCCTTGGAATGATGGGCCGGCACGCGGCGATGAAAATCTACGACACGCTGTATCCGGACCGATGAAACTGACCCTGATCGTCGCCTTCGACCGCAACAACGCCATCGGTCGCGACAACGACCTGCCGTGGAAACTGCCCGACGATCTCAAGCGCTTCAAGGCGCTGACGCTGGGCAAGCCGATCCTGATGGGGCGCAAGACGGCGCAATCGCTGGGGCGTGCGTTGCCGGAGCGATTGAACCTGGTGCTGACGCGTTCGGGGCAGGTGCCGTTCGAGGGCATGCATGCGGTGGCATCGGTGGAACAGGCGATCGAGCGCGCTGCGCAGGATGGCGCGCAGGAGCTGTGCGTGATCGGCGGCGGCGAGGTGTATCGGCTGACCATGCAACGTGCCGATCTGCTGGCGGTGACCGAAGTAGACACGGTAGTGGATGGCGCCGATACGCATTTCCCGCCGATCGACCCTGCGCTGTGGGAGGCCGTGCAGCGCCAATCGCACGCGGCCGATGCCCGGCATGCGTTCGCATTCGACTATGTGGACTATCGGCGGCGTTGACGCCTTTGCGTGAACGATCCAAGCGCGCCGCGTGTGCGGTGACCGCACCCTCGCAGCGCGCCGTGTGAGCCGCGCTATGCGCAGCGTGGTCTCGCAAGCAGCCAGGCGTGACTACCCCAGGCGTTTGTTCACCACCAGCTCGCCCAGTTCGATCAGCCGCGCACGCACGATGTTGCGGCTCAGTCCCAGTAGCGCGGCAGTCTTGACCTGGTTGTGATGGCAGTGCCGATACGCGGCACGGAACAGTTGATCTTCCACCGTCGCATGCAGCGCGCCACCGGCGCTTTCGAACAGGCTGTCGAAGGCGCGTTCGAGCAGGGCCTGGCCGTCTTCGTGGGGGTCGCCGCCGGCCTGGCCTGGCAAGCGCAGTTGCGACAGACGGATGTCTTCGGCGCGCACCACGCCGTCGCGGTGGATCAGCAGGGTGTGGTGGATGACGTTCTCCAGCTCGCGGATATTGCCTGGCCACGGGTACTCGACCAACAGGTGCTCGGCATCCGCGCTGATGGTCACGCGGCCGTGTCCCAGGCGCTGGCTGTAGATATCGACGAAGTGGCGGATCAGCGGCGGAATGTCGCCGGGACGTTCGCGCAGCGGCTTGAGCTCCACGCCCACCACGTTGAGGCGATAGAACAGGTCCTGGCGGAAATACCCATGCTGGATGGCGTGGTCCAGCGGCACGTTGGTGGCGGCCAGTACGCGCACATCGATCGGCACGCTGCGGCGCGAGCCCAGCCGTACCACTTCGCGCTCCTGCAGTACGCGCAGCAGCTTGACCTGGATCGGCATCGGCAGGTCGCCGATTTCATCCAGAAACAAGGTGCCGCCGTTGGCCTCCTCGAACCAGCCGGCCTTGGCGCTCAGGGCGCCGGTGAACGCACCTTTCTCATGCCCGAACAGTTCGGCATCGACCAGCGACTCGCTGAAGGCGCCGCAGTTGACCGCCACGAACGGGTGGCGGGCCCGCGCGCTGCGATGATGGATGTGACGTGCGACCAGCTCTTTGCCGGTGCCGGATTCGCCGACGATCAGCACGCTGGCTTCGCTTGGCGCAACCCGTTCGAGGTGCGTCAGCAATGCCTGGGAAGATGGGTCTTCGAACACGTGCGCGGTGGCGCGCACGGCGTTGCCGGTGAGCGCGTGTTGCTGCGCTGCAGGCAGGGTGAGCAAGCGGACATCGGACATGGGACGGGCTCGTGCGTGGGGGAGGAAGGGCGCGAGGCGGCGTCGGTTCAACACGGCGGGACGCGAGGTCCGAGTCGGAAATGCAGGTGACGCATCGTCGGGCTCAGGAATAGAAACTGGGAGTGGGTGGCTGTTGCCGCAGCGCCCATTCGCCGAGTTCGCGCAGCTTGTAATCGACCGGATCGTGCAGCGTCTGGGTGCGCAGGTTGCGCCAGTAGCGGTCCAGCCGCAGCGCGGCATGCGTGGCACGCGCGCCGGTGACCTCGAAGAGTTTGCTGCACACCTCCAGCCCGACGCGTGTGGTGGCGACCTTGGCGGCGGCCACCGCCAAGGCGACTTGCGCGCGCTCGTCGCGGCCGAGCGCATGCTCCTTGCGCCAGGCGGCGTCGAGCAATCCGGCAGCGCGGTCGGTCAGCAGCCGGGCGCTTTCCAGGCCCAGCCAGAATTCGCCGTAATGGGCCAGGATGTAGGGGTCTTGGCTGGCTTGTTCGACCCCGGAGCGGTGCCAGGCGCGGGCTTCGCCCAGGGTGTAGCTGCGCGCTTCCTCGAATGCGCCCTCGGCAATCCCCAGGAACAGATGCGCGAACAGCAACTGCGCGATCAAGGGGCGCAGACAGGCGAACGGAGTGCTCAACGGACCGGGATCCAGCAATAGCTCGCTTTCTTCCACGCGGACGCGCTCGAAGGTGGTGCTGCCGCTGTCGGTCTGGCGCTGGCCGATGTTGTCCCAATCGTGGCCGAGCGTGATGCCGCTGCGCGCGGTGGGAATCGCACCGATCAACAATTTGCCGCTGCGCTCGTCCAGGGCCGAGGCGATCAGCATTTGCGAATCGATGGCGCCGGAACAGAAACTCTTTCTGCCGGAAAATTCGCGCCAGCCTTCGCATTGCACGGCGACGGTGCGGGTATCCAGGGGGTTGAGCGCATTGCCCCAGAACCACTGCTTGCGCGCGGTCTGCTCCAGCCACGGCTGCCACTGCGCGGGCTGGCCAAACAGCCGCACGGTGGCGAGCATCAGATGATGGAAGCCGAACACATGCGCGATGGAGCTGTCGACCTTGGCGAAGGTGCGCACGACCTGCAGCACCTCGCTCCAGCTTGCGCCGAGGCCGCCGTACTGCACCGGAATGCTGAGCGCGAGCAGGCCGCTGTCGCGCAATGCATCGCGCTCGGCCTTGGGAGTGCCGCCGCGCGCATCGCGCTCGATCGCGGTGTCGGCGAACCCGGCAGCCAGGCGCTGGGCGGTCTGCAGCGGATTGAGCAGGGTCGGTTGCGGTTGGCGGCTGGTCATGTGCGGTGGCCTTGTGCAGATGCGAAGGAGTGGGGCGCTGACCGGACAATGGTCGGCACGTAGTGCGGAAGATCGCCAGCTGGGCATGTCGCATCCGGGAGGGCATTCCAGCACCGGCCAGCGTTCAGAACACATGGAGGCTGTGCAAGGCCGCAAGCAGGTCCTGGCGGGCCTGCCGCAGCGCCGCCTCATGCGCCTGGCGATCGCGCGGACGCGGCAGCTCCAGCCGCTGGGCATGCGCGATCGTTCCGGGCTGGCCACCGATGACGATGACGTGGTCGCTCAGGTAGACCGCTTCGTCGATGTCGTGGGTGACCAGCAGCACGCTGAAGCCATGTTCGCCGGCCAGGCGCAGCAGCAGGTCCTGCAGCTTGATGCGGGTGAAGGCATCCAACGCGCTGAAGGGTTCGTCGAGCAGCAGCACGCGCGGTTGCCGGTACAGCCCGCGTGCCAGCGCCACGCGCTGCGCCTGGCCGCCGGACAGCTGTTTGGGCAGCGCGGTTGCGTAATCCAGCAGGCCGACCTGGGCCAGCAACTGCTGCACGCGCGCAGATTGCCGCGCGGCCGCCGGCGATAGATCGACCTCGTCGGCGAAAGCGACATTGGCGGCCACATCCAGCCACGGCAGTAGCCGCGGCTCCTGGAAGATGAAGCCGATCTGCCGGTCCACGCCACGCACACGGGCGCCATCCAGCGCCACCTCGCCGGCGTAGTCGCGCTCCAGGCCGGCCAGGATACGCAGCAGGGTGCTTTTGCCGCAGCCGCTGGCGCCGATCAAGCTGACGATCTCGCCGGGTGCCAGCTGCAGGTCGATATCGCGCAGCACCTGGCGCGTGCCGAAACGTTTGCCGGCGATGTGCAGCTGCAGGCCGGAGCTGCTCACCTAGGGCTCCCAGGGTGGCCGGGCGCGCTACGATTCTGCAGGTTGTCGCGCCAGCGCAAGGTGCGCGATTCGATGCTCTTGAGTAGGCCATCGCTGAGTTTTCCGAGCAGTGCGAGCAATACGATGGCGCCGATCACGATGTCCGGTCGCGAGGTTTCGCGCCCGTCGCTCAGCAGATAACCCAGCCCGCGGGTGGCAGCGATCAGCTCGGCGGCGACCAGGAACATCCAGGCCAGACTCAGGCTGGTGCGCAGCCCGGTGAAGATGGACGGCAGCGCCGCCGGCAGCAGGATGCGCCGCACCAGGCGTGGTTTGGACAGCCCGTAGCTTTCGCCCAGCTCCACCAGCGTGCGGTCGACCTGGCGCAGGCCGCCGACCACGCCCAGATACACGGGGAAGAACGCGCCGATGGCGATCAGGGTGATCTTGGGCGCCTCGTCGATGCCCATCCACAGCAGCAGCAACGGCACCCAGGCCAGGCTGGGCACTGCGCGCAGCGCCTGGAAGCTGGGATCGAGCAGGCGTTCCAGCCAGCGGCTCAGGCCCACCGCCACACCGACCAGCAGGCCGAGCCCGGCGCCGATGGAGAAGCCCGCCAGCACCCGCAACACACTGGCGCCAACATGACTGGCCAGTCCGCGGCTCGCCTCGTCGGCAAGCGTGCGCAGGATCTGGCTGGGCGGCGGTAGCAGGTAACTCGGTGTCCAGCCCAGCGCCGAGGCAAGTTCGAGCCCGGCGAAGAAGATCAGCGGCAGTAGCCAGCCCAGGCTGCTGGCGGGCAGCCTGAGACGCGGTCGCGGCGGGGTGCCGGCCACGGAGGCGGAAACGCGCAAGGAGGTGTCGTTCATCGCCGTGCTCAGGCCTGCGCCACGCCTGCGCGCTTGGCGTAGCTGGGATCGATCAGCCCAGCCAGCACCTTGCCCAGATCGGTGCCGGGACGGACCAGGCCCTCTTCGAGCAGAATCGGCGCGGCGCTCTGCAGCGCTGCCCTCTCTTCCGGACCAATGACCGGATTGCGCAGGTCGGTGCGCTGCAGCTGCAGCGTGGCGACCTGGGGCAACAGCCGGGCCTCTGCGGCGATCAGCGCGGCCAGTTCGCCCGGGTGCGCGATCGCCCACGTGCGTGCTTTTTCGTAGGCCTGGATCACCAGCGGAATCTGCTCGGGGTACGCGGAGGCGAACGTCTCGCTGACATTCAAGAAGCCGCGCGAATTGAAGGCGGTGTTGCGGTAGATCAAGCGCGAGCCGGCCTCGATCTGGCTCGCGGCCAGGTGCGGGTCCAGGCCGGACCACGCGTCCACATCGCCGCGTTCCAGTGCAGTGCGCCCGTCGGGATGCTGCAGATGCACGATATCCACCGCGCTCTTGCTCAACCCGGCCTGCCGCAACGCGCGCAACAGGAACAGGTAGGCGTCGGTGCCCTTGGTGGCGGCGATGCGTTTGCCTTTGAGTTCGGTCAGCTGCCGGATCGGCGAATTCTTGCCGACCGCCAGCGCGATCCATTCCGGGCGCGAGTAGATATACACGGCCTTGATCGGATTGCCGTTGGCGCGCGCCAGCAGCGAGGCCAGGCCAGCGGTGCTGCCGAAGTCGATGCTGTTGCCGCCCAGATATTCCAGCGCGCGATTGCTGCCGGCCGACAGCACCCATTTGACCTGGGTGCCCTGCGCCTTGAGCGTTTCCTCCAGCCAGCCGAAGTGTTTGAGCACCAGCGAAGTCGGCGAGTAATACGCGTAGTCCATGCGCAGTTGTTTGGGCACTGCACCCTTGGTTTGCGCGAAGGCGGTGCCGGACAGCAACGGCGGGGCGCCGAGCGCGACGCCGGCGAGGGTTCCGAATTTGAGCAGGTTGCGACGCTTCATGAGTGCTCCCGTCAGCGCGCCGAAGCGCGCGGCACGATGGTGTTGGCGATGACTTCGCCGAAGGGTCCGCTCAGTGCCTGGCCAGGAAGTTTTTGCTTGACCGTGCGCGGCAGCAGCGGGAACACCAGCTCGGCGAAACGGTAGGCTTCTTCCAGATGCGGGTAGCCCGAGAAGATGAAGGTATCGATGCCGAGCGCGGCATATTCTTCGATCCGCTTGGCCACGGTCTGCGGATCGCCCACCAGCGCGGTGCCGGCACCACCACGCACCAGGCCGACGCCAGCCCACAGGTTGGGGCTGACTTCCAGATCGGCGCGGGTACGGCGCTGACCGCGGCTGTGCAGTGCGGCCATGCGTCGCTGGCCGACCGAATCCATGCGCGCAAATGCACTTTGCGCGCGTTCCACGGTTTCGTCGTCGAGATGACTGATCAGCGACTCGGCCGCCGCCCACGCTTCTGCCTCGGTCTCGCGCACGATCACGTGCAGGCGGATGCCGAAGGTAAGCGTGCGCCGCAGCGCCGCGGCCTTGCTGCGGACCGAGGCGATCTTTTCCGCAACCGCATCCGGTGGTTCGCCCCAGGTCAGATAGGTATCGACCTGCTCGGCGGCCAGATCGTGCGCAGCGTCGGAAGAGCCACCGAACCACACCGGCGGATACGGCCTCTGCACGGTGGGATACAACAGCTTGGCCGCCTTCACTTGCAGATGTTTGCCGTCGAAGTCGTAGCTCTCGCCGCTGTGGCTGTGGGCGATGATCTCGCGCCAGATGCGGATGAATTCTGCCGATGCTTCATAGCGTTCTGCGTGGTCCAGAAAGACGCCATCGCCTTCCAGTTCGCCGCGGTCGCCGCCGGTGACCAGGTTCACCAGCAGGCGCCCGCCGGAGAGGCGGTCGAAGCTGGCCGCCGTGCGCGCGGCCAGCGCGGGCGCCATCAGGCCGGGACGCAGCGCGACCAGAAACTTCAGCCGGCGCGTCGCATTGATCAGGCTCGATGCGATGACCCACGGATCCTCACAGGAACGGCCGGTCGGAATCAGTACACCCTCATAGCCCAGCGTATCGGCGGCGACCGCCACCTGGGTGACGTATTCGGCGCTGACCTGGCGTGCGCCATCGCTGGTGCCCAGGTAGCGGCTATCGCCGTGGGTGGGGATGAACCAGAACATGTCCATGGTGGGTCTCGGTCATGCGCGTCCCTCGCAGCAGCCCGCACATCATGTGCAGGGATTGAATGGGGAGTTCGTTGCAAGCGTGTTCGGTTTCGACCAGGCGGCTGTCTTCTGGGGCACCGGCAGCTGCGGCGATTGGCTGGCCCCCGTGGTTTGGAAAAGTCCGCATCCTGTGCGTGCATCTGCATCTGCATCTGCATCTGCATCTGCATCTGCAGCGTGCAGTCAGGCAATGCGCAACAACGCATCGGTGCGCGCGCCAAGCACGCCCGCGGCGCGCTCTGCGGCCAGCTCGATGCGCTGTCGCACGGCAGGGTTGACCACGCGATACTCGTGGAAATCCGTCTCGGTGGCGTAGATGCCGATCGGTAGGGTCACCGCCTGGAAGAACGAAAACAGCGGGCGCAGTTGGTGATCGATCACCAGCGCATGCCGCTCGCTGCCGCCGGTTGCCGCGAGCAGGATCGGTGTATCGATCAACGCATTGATATCGATCAGATCGAACAGATGCTTGAGCAAGCCCGGATACGAGCCGCGATACACCGGTGCGACCACCAGCAACAGGTCGGCCGATTCGATCTGGCGCAGCGCCTGCTCCGCGGCCTCGTCCAACTCGCTGCGCCACCGGGCGGCGCCCAGCGGCCGGGCGATATCGCCCAGCTGGATGATGCTGGGCCTGATTGCCACGCGCTGCCCGAGTTCGGCCAGGGTCGCCTCGGCTAATGCCAGGCTGCGCGATGGGCGCGAGGTGCTGCCGGAAACGGCGACGACATTCAACGGACTGCGCATGCGAAGAATCCTGTGATGACGATGACGATGACGATGACGATGACGATGGCGGGCGGTCACGCGACCCTGCGTGGCGCCCGCACACCGATGGTGTTGCTGCACAAACACACGCTGGCAGCTGCAGGCTGTTCGTGTGCCGACAGCGAGGCATTCCATCTGACTGCACGGCGGAGGACATGGCAATGGCACAGGGCGCTCAAATGCGTCGATCGCTTATCAGATTTGAGAATGACCTGATGAAAAAACCCTGAAATCTCGGGTTTTTCGGCTTGCGCCGGGCGTTGCTCATGGCGTTTGTGGCATGACGATAGTGCGCGCGGAAATGACCGCGCGAAAAATGTTGGTGGAGAAACACCGAATCAGCATTTCGCCGCCCTGCAGGCACGATGCTGAGCGTTATCGACGGCATTTTTGCGCGTGATTCCATGTGCGACGGCCTTGGCGCGTCGCTGGCACGCGATGTGCGTGTGCAGCATCCAGCCGCGCCACGATGCGCAGACGATCAAGCGGAGAACACGATGTCCACGAACAGACGCGCAGTGCTGTACTCGGCGATTGCCTGGGTGATGGCCGCTTCGGCGCAGCTGCCGGCGCAAGCGCAGCCGACCGATGCCGAGACCGATGCACAGGTGCACACGTTGCAGGCGGTGACGATCAAGGCCGAGCGCAAGCCGGAACAGGCGCAAGCCGAGCAAGCCTTGCAGACGGTTGCCGGCAACACGGCGCTGGTGGACAACGAGCAGGTGGAACGTGGGCGCGCTGCCAGCGCCGAAGACGTGCTGGCTTTCCAGCCGGGCGTATTCGCGCAGTCCACCAGCGGCAACGCGGCCGCCAAGATCTCCATTCGCGGCTCCGGCCTGAATACCTTTTATGGCGGCTACGTGCTGGGCACCAAGTTTCTGTTCGACGGTCTGCCGATCACCGGTCCCGGGGGAACCCAGGAAGATCTGCTCAGCATCGCCGGAGTGAATTACACCGAAGTGCTGTACGGCGCCAACGCCTTTCAATATGCGGCCACCAGTCTTGGCGGCGCGATCAACTTCGTCACCCACACCGGGCAGACCTCACCGGGAACATATCTGCGGGTAGAGGCGGGGAGCTACGGCTATCGCAAGCAGCAGATCAGCAACGGCGGTGCGGCAGGGAATTTCGATTGGTACGTGTCGCTGCTGCACAACAGCCGCGACGGCTACCAGGACCTTACCGACACCAACGGCCGCGAGCTGGTCGCCAATCTTGGGTATCGCTTCGGCCCGCGCCTGGATACGCGCCTGCTGCTGCGTTACCGCGAAGAAGAGTTGATCAACGGCGGCACGCTGACCCTGGCGCAGATCAACAGCGGCTCGCGTGCCAACCCGGCCCCCTATGGCCGCAAGAAAGGCGGCACCACGCTGGTGGGTAGCAAAACCACCTATGTCTTCGACGATGACGCGCGCCTGGAGTTGGGGGTGGACCTCAACAACTATCCGCTCTACAACAGCTGGCGTTATTCCACCACGCCGAACCTGTGGCGATCGACCGACATCAACACCAGCGTGCGTTACTTGCGCAGCGGCGACATCTTGTTCGGCCGCAACCTGGACACCAGCGTGACCTGGAGCGATACGCGGCTGGCGTTCGGCGATGCGCGCACCCACGACCGCGACAGCTGGCGCCTGCTCAAGGAGGTGCGCTATACCGGGTCGCGCGACACCGTTCTGGCGCTCGGTGGCGAGTTGCAACTGGATGCGTCCTCATGGCTGTCGGCAGGCGTGTCGCTGATCAATATCGATCGGGACGTGCGCGTGGTGCAGTCGACCACCGCCAACACCAGCGTGTATCCGCAGCGTTATGCATTGGATACATGGTACGCAGCCCCACGCCTGGGGCTGCGCTATCGGCTGACGCCGGATCTGCAGGCATTTGCCAATGTGAGCCGCTCGATCGATCCGCCGGTCACCTGGCAGATCAGCGGCGGCGGGGTGGCCACACCGTTCGCGCGGCCGTTGGTGCCGCAAAAAGCCACCACCGCCGAAGCGGGCGTCCGCGGTAGCCACGGCATCTTCGATGGCAGCCTCACCATCTACCGCTCCTGGATCAACGACGAACTGCTGACCGTGGTGACCCAGCAGGCCACTGCCAGTACCGATGCGGTGGTGGCCAACGCCAACGCCGGGCCGACCGTGCATCAGGGCATCGAGGCCGCGCTGAGTACGCGCGTATGGGACGGCGACGATGGCAGCGGGTTGAGTCTGCGCCAGGCCTATACCCTCAACGACTTTCATTACCGCCGCGATGCCGCGTTCGCGCAGAATGCGTTGCCCGGCTTGCCGCGGCAGGTCTATCAGGCCGAGTTGCAATACGCGCATGGCAGCGGCTTTTATGCGCATCTCAATGTGCGCGCAGCGTCCAGCTATTACGTCGATTTCGCCAATACGCTCAGGGCGCCCGGTTACGGCTTGCTGGGCGCCAAGCTCGGTTACGGCTTGCCGAGCGGGCGCTGGAGCGCCTGGGTCGATTTACGCAACCTGGCGAACAAACATTACGCCACTGCCACCAGCACCGCCTACGACCTGCAAGGGCGCGATTCCAATGTGTTCTATGTCGGCGACGGTTTCAGCGTTTTTGCCGGCGCATCGCTGCGCTTTTGAGTGCGGCCGCTGCTTGCCGTCGCCGATGAGCGCATGTGTTCGTCGCGTTTCCGAGGTCGTTGCAAATGTGCATGCCATCAGGTGATTTCCGGGGATTATCAGTAAATGGATTTTGCTGCTGTGTGGACGCTGGATCAGCGGCTGATGACAGGTCATGATCGAAATTGATTACGGATATTGCTGCGTCGACGCGGCAATTGCTGCAGTTCCGTCCTGCTGGCGTGGGCATGCGATGGGCATGCGATGGGCATGCGATGGGCCTGCAATGGGCCTGCAATGGGCGCGCGGACTGCGATGAGGCCACGCATACCACCGGCGCGCAGCGGGATCCAACACCTGGAGCGATACGAATGGCATTGCTGGAAACCGCAAGAGGTCGACAAGCCCACTTGCATCACCGTACGACCTTTCCTTCGCAGTGCGGCGGTCGGCTGGCAGTGGCATGCATGGGCGATGCATGCCCTGCGGTGGCCGGCGATGCGGTCGCTACGCACGTTGGCGTGCTGGCCGCGATGCGGGTCGATGCTGACGGCGTGGCGGCGAAGGACGCTGCGCACGCCGCTCTGCACGCTGTAGCGGGTGGCGCGATCCCGATCGATCTGCAGCAGCGGCGGCGACGCGTCGCGACCAGACAGGATGTGCTGGCGTATCAGCCCGGCGTCGTTGCGTTGGCCGCAGCTGGCGCCGACGGGTTGAAGAGCAACATGCGCGGTTTGGGCAATCGTCGCGTTTCGGCCACGCTCTGCGCGCAGCTCGGTGCGGATCCGCGGACACGGCCGTGTCCGCGCCACCGCGAGCCCGCGTTCGACAACGCCGGCAGCGCGACGCAGCAGCAGGCCCTGCGGCATCGGCGTGCGGCCATGCCGCCGGCCACGCGTTACGCCTGGGGCCGCACGCATCCCGGCAGCCCCTGGATCGCTATTCCCTACCTTTGGAGCTCCCCATGAATGCTCAAGCTGTCTTTCCCTCCGATACGTCGCCGCAGCTCGGCGCGCCGACCGATGCGGCGCTGGCGCAGCGCTTCGATCCGGTGTTTGCGCGCATCGCCGAGGGCGCACTGGCGCGCGAGCGCGAGCGCATCCTGGCTCATGAGCCGGTTGCCTGGCTGCGGGCGGCCGGCTTCGGCGCCGTGCGCGTGCCGCAGGCCCACGGCGGCCTCGGTGCGAGCCTGCCGCAGCTGTTGCGACTATTGGCCCGGCTCGGCGAAGCCGATTCCAATCTGCCGCAGATCCTGCGTGCGCATTTCGGCTTCGTGGAAGGCCTGTACGGCAGTACTGCAGACGATGCGGCGTTACGCGCGCGCTGGTTTCCGCGCGTGGCCGCCGGCGCGCTCTTCGGGGCGGCCATGGCCGAGCGCGGCCCGGCCACCGAGAACACGCTGACGCTGCGTCGCGACGGGGCGCATTGGCAGCTGGATGGCGAGAAGTTCTATTCCACCGGCACGCTCTACGCCGACTGGATCCTGGCGGCCGCCGTGGACGGTGGCGACCAGCTCGCGCTCGCGGTGCCTGCCGATGCTCAGGGGGTGACGCGGATCGACGATTGGGACGGCTTCGGCCAGCGCCTGACCGGCAGCGGCAGCACCCATTTCAGGGCGGTGCGGCTGCAGGACGAGCGTGTGCTGCACCGGCATCCCGCCGGGCAGGCGCGGCCGGACAACTATCTCACCGCGTTCTACCAGAGCGTGCACCTGGCGACCTTGACCGGGATCGCGCGTGCGGTGCTGCGCGATGGCGTGGAATTCGTGCGCGCCCGCACCCGCGTATTCGGCGTGCCCGGGCAAACGCGGCCGGCCGACGATCCACTGGTGCAGCGGGTGGTCGGCCGCTTGTCGAGCCTGGCCTTCGCTGCAGACGCGGTGGTGGAGCAGGTCGGCGTCTCGTTGCAGCAGGCCCACCTCGCGCATCATGCCGGCACCGCGTCAGAGGCCGATTACATCGCCGCCGATCTGGCCGCCTATCACGGCCAGCAGGTGGTGTTGCCACTGGTGCTGGAGGCCAGCACGCTGGTCTTCGAGGTCGGTGGCGCCTCGGCGACCGCGCGTGAGCGTGCGCTGGACCGGCATTGGCGCAACGCGCGCACCATTGCCTCGCATAACCCGGCGATCCTGCGCGAACGTGCGCTTGGCGACTGGCGATTGAACGGTCGTCGTCCACGCGAGGCGTGGTTCGCCGGCACCACATCCCAGAGTGCGGCCGGCGCAGATGCGAGCGTGTCGACGGGAGCGACTGCATGAGCGGCAATGCCGACCCCAAACAATTGCACGTCAACCTGTTCGAAATGAACTGCGTCAGTCACATCGTGCACGGCATGTGGGCGCATCCGGACAACAACCGGCACCGGTTCAACGATCTGGAGTACTGGACCGAACTGGCACAGCTGCTGGAATACGGCACCTTCGACGGCATCTTTCTGGCCGATGTGATCGGCGCCTACGACAGCTTCGGGCACGGTGCGAAGGCCGCGCTGGAAGAGGCGGTGCAGATTCCCAGCAACGATCCGCTGCTGTTGATCCCGGCGATGGCGCAGGTGACCAGGCATCTGGGCTTCGGCGCGACCTTCTCCACCACCTACGAGCCGCCGTTCGCGTTCGCACGGCGCATGAGCACCCTCGATCACCTGACCCGCGGCCGGGTCGGCTGGAACATCGTGACCTCCTACCTGCCCAATGCGGCACGCAACTTCGGCCTGGAAGGCGAGGTGCCGCACGATCAACGCTACGAGATCGCCGATGAATATCTGGACGTGCTGTACAAGCTGTGGGAAGGCTCGTGGGACGACGATGCGGTGATCCAGGACCGTGAGCGGCGCATCTACACCGATCCGTCCAAGGTGCGCCAGATCGATCACCACGGCGCCTACTTCAAGGTCGCCGGCCCGCATCTGAGCCAGCCCTCGCCACAGCGCACGCCGCTGCTGTTCCAGGCTTCCGGCTCGGCGGCCGGGTTGGAATTCGCCGCGCGGCATGCCGAAGTGGTGTTCACCGGCGGGCTGACCGCCGCCGACGTGCGCGCCAATATCGCCAAGACCCGCGCGCGCGTGGAAGCGCAGGGGCGCGATCCGCGCGCGATCCGGTTCGTGGTGCAGGCCGGGGTGATCGTCGGCCGGACCGATGCAGAGGTCGCGGCCAAACTCGACAGCTACCGCGCGCTGATGAGCGTGCGCGGCGGCCTGGTGCACGCGCAGTCGGACATCGATCTGCTTGCCTATCCTCGCGATCTGGTAATCGGCGAAATCGTCGGCGGGCGCGGCAAGGGCAGCGCCAGCGGGATCGGCCGTGGCGTATTGGCCGGCTTCGACCCGCAGTGGACGGTCGGACAGGTGCTGACGCGGCTGGAGGCGTTCGACCGCGAGCGGTATTTCGTTGCCGGCACGCCGACCGGCGTGGCCGACACCATCGAGCGCTGGCTCGACGAAGACGACATCGACGGCATCAACCTGCGCCAGTATCTGTCGTTCGAGACCGCACGCGATTTCATCGAACTGGTGGTGCCGGAACTGCGCCGGCGCGGTCGCTTCCGCCAGACGTATCGCGATGGCGAGACGCTGCGCGAACGGCTGTTCGGCGCAGGCCAGGCACGCTTGCCGGACGATCATTTCGGTGCGCGTTATCGCGACCCCGCCAATCTCAAGGTGCCACCGCCGCCGCTGCGGTTTCCGGCGCCGTTGGCGGCAGCCGGGAGCGGCGGATGAAGGCGGCGCTCGGCGTGGCGTTGGCGGTGCTGGCACTGGCCGGCTGTCGCCAGCAACCCGCGGCGTCGGCGGGTGCCGCCGGCACCGCTCCGCGCCAGGGCGGCACGCTGATCTACGCCACCGACCGCGAGCCCACCTGCCTGGACCCGCATGTGCAGGGAGACATGCCGCAGGTGTTCGTGGCCCGCCAATACCTCGATTCTCTGGTATCGATGGATGCGCGGGGCCGGATCGGGCCGTGGCTGGCGCGCAGTTGGGAGGTCTCCGCCGACGGGACCGCCTACACCTTCCACCTGCGCGAGGACGTGCGCTTCAGCGACGGCACGCCGTTCACCGCCGAAGCGCTCAAGGCCAACCTGGACCACATCGCCGATCCGCATACCCAGTCCAGCACCGCCGGCGGCTACATCCGCCAGTACCGCCGCACCGAGATCGTCGATACGCATACCGCAATCGTGCATCTCGACAGTGCGTACGCGGCATTTCTGGAAGTCATGGCGCAGGGGTTTCTCGGCTTGCAGTCGCCGGCCGCGCTGGCCCGTTCGCGCGAGCAGAACTGTCAGCAGCCGGTCGGCTCCGGGCCGTTCAAGGTGGAGCGCTGGGACCGCCAGAACCAGCTGGTGCTGGTGCGCAATCCGGAGTATGCCTGGGCGCCGCCGACCGCCCGCCACAACGGCCCGGCCTATCTGGATCGGGTGGTGTGGAAATTCATCGCCGAACCGTCGGTGCGCTTCGCCTCGTTGCAGGCTGGCGAGGTCGATGTCATCGACACCCTGCCGCCCGAAGCGCACGCGCCGGCGCGCATCAATCCCGAGCTCTCGCTATTGGTCGCCAATCGGCCCGGCAACCCCACCAACGGCACGCTCAACCTGACCCGCGCGCCGTTCGACGATATCCGCGTGCGTGAGGCCTTCCTGCGCTCGGCCGATGTCGAGGGCGCCTTGCAGAGCGTGTTCTTCGGCGAATTCGCGCGCGCCGGCGGCCCGCTCAGTCCCGGCACGCCGTTCTACAGCGCCGACTTCGAACACGCCGCCGACTACGACCCGGCACGCGCCAACCGCCTGCTCGATCAGGCCGGCTGGACCCGGCGCGATGGCGCCGGTTACCGCAGCAAGAACGGCCGCCGCCTGAGCGTGGATGTGCTGATGCGCAGCCAGACCTGGCCGGCCGAACAGACGCTGTGGGAGCAGGTGCAGGCCACCGCGCGCGGCACCGGTTTCGAGGTACGGCTGCACCTGCTCAGCGACGCGCTCTTGCAGCAGCGCCAGGCAGCCTGGGACTACGACGTGCGCGTGGGCTACTGGAACACCAATACCGCCGACGTGCTGCGGATCATCTTCGGCTCGCAATTCCTGGCCCCGGTCGGCGGCAAGGGCGGCTTCCACCAGAATGGAGCAGGCTTTGCGGATGCGCAGTTCGATGCGGTGGTGGCGCAGGCGCTGGCCACCCAGGACCCGCAGCAGCGTGCGCAGCTCTACCACCAGGCCCAGCGCATCGCGTCCGGCCAGTTCCTGCAACTCACCACCTATCCGCAGAGCACGCGGCTGGGTGTCTACAAGACCGCGCACGGCGTGGCGCTGGAGCCAGCGCTGCAGGTCACCACGCTGTACGACGCCTGGGTGAGCAAATGAACGCGATTGCGAGCGAGAGACTCCGCCATGCCCCATGGCTGCGCCAGCTGCGCGCGCTGGCAACGCATCTGCTCGGTGCGGCGCTGGTGCTGTGGGCTGCGGCCACGTTGTTGTTCCTGGTGTTGCGGTTGATGCCGGGCGATCCGGCGCTGGCGATCCTGGGCGGCTCCAGCGCGAATCCAACCGCCGAGACGCTGGCCGCGGTACGCCGCGAGTACGGGCTCGACCAGCCATTGCTCCGGCAGTACGTGGCGCACCTGGGCCGGCTGGTGCAAGGCGACCTGGGCACCTCCTATTCCCAGCACCTGCCGGTGGTGCAGGTGCTGCGCGAGCAGGCCGGGGCGACCCTGCAGCTGACTGGCGCAGCCTTGCTGCTGGCCTGGCTGCTGGCGTTGGCGTCGGTGCTGCCGAGCGTGCGCCGCGGCTGGCGCGACCGGCTCTTTTCCACGCTCGAAACGGTGTCGGCCGCATTGCCGCAGTTCTGGCTCGGACTGGTGTTACTGGCCGTGTTCGCGTTCGGCCTGCGGGTGCTGCCGCCGGCCGGCAGCGATGGTCTGCGCAGCCTGATCCTGCCGGCACTGACGCTGGCGTTGCCGCTGGCCGGCTTCCTGGCGCAGGTCACCCGCGAGTCGATGGCGCTGGCGCTGGAACAGCCGTTCGTGTTGTCGGCGCGCACCCGCGGCCTGGGCGAGGGGGCCGTCCGCCTGCGTCACGCCCTGCGGCACGCCTTGCTGCCGGGGCTGAGTCTGTCCGGCTGGGCAATCGGCGCCACCATCAGCGGTGCGGTGGTCACCGAGGTGATCTTCTCGCGCAAAGGCGTTGGCCGGCAGCTGTTCTACGCGGTGCAGGCGCAGGATCTGCCGCTGGCGATGGGCATCGTGTTGTTCATCGCGGCGGTCTATGTGATCGCCAACCTGTCGATCGACGCCCTGCAGCGATTGGTCGATCCGCGTCTGTCCGGAGAGTCCCGATGAATACCGCAACGCTGTCTCGTGCGCTCCCTCCCTGCGCGCTGTGCGCGCGTGTCCGTGGCGCACTGCGCTGGCTGATCGCGCTGCCTCCCGGGCCCGCGTTGGCGGCTGCCTTTCTCAGCTTGCTGCTCGCGCTGGTGCTGGCGCCAGCCCTGTTCGCCGGCGCCGACCCGCTGGCGGTGGCGCCGCGGCAGGCGTTCCAGGCGCCGAGCTGGGCGCACTGGTTCGGCACCGATGCCTCCGGCCGCGATCTGTGGGCACGCGTGGTCTACGGCGCGCGTGAATCGCTGGCGATCGGCGTGGCCGCCACCGCCCTGGCGATGAGTGTGGCCATCGTCTTGGGGCTGGCCGCCGGGCTCGGCGGGCGGTTGCTCGATCGCTGCATCGGCGCTGCCTTGAACGTGCTGTTCGCGTTTCCGTCGCTGGTATTGGCCTTGCTGCTGGTCGCGGTGTTCGGGGCCGGGCTGGGGCCGGTGATCGTGGCCACCGGTCTGGGCTGTGCGCCCGGCTATGCACGCATGGTGCGTGCGCAGGTGCTGACGGTGCGCGGTTCCGGCTACGTGGAAGCGGCGCGCGTGCTTGGCCATGGGCCGTGGCGGATCGTGCTGCGGCACATCCTGCCCAATGCGATGCGGCCGCTGCTGGTCACGGTCACCCTGGGCGTGGGCCAGATCATCGTGTGGGCGTCGGCACTGAGTTTTCTCGGGCTGGGCAAGCCGCCACCGGCGGCGGAGTGGGGCACCCTGCTGTCGGTGGGGCGCGACTTCGTCGCCCTGGCCTGGTGGATGAGCTTCTTCCCCGGCGTGTTCATCGTGCTCACCACGCTGTCCACCAGCGTGCTCGGACGCTGGTTGCAGCGGCGTCTGGAAGGACGCAGCCCATGAGCACGCCGCTGCTGCGCGTGGATGGCCTCACCGTCACGTTCGCACGGCCCGGCCAGCCTGCGCTCACGGTGGTGCGCGAACTGTCCTTCAGCCTGGCGCCGGGGCGTGCGGTGGCCTTGGTCGGCGAATCCGGCTCGGGCAAGAGCGTCAGTGCGCGCAGCCTGGTCGGCCTGGCCGGTGCGCACGCGCAGGTCAGCGCGCGCGTGCTGGCGCATGCCGGCCGCGATCTGCGCGGCTACAGCGAGCGGCAATGGCAGGAGTTACGCGGCAAGGACATCGGCTTCGTTCTGCAGGACGCACTGGTATCGCTGGACCCGTTGCGCCCGGTCGGCCGCGAGATCGAGGAAGCATTGGCCGCACACGGCTGGGGCGATCGCGCACGCCGTCGCGAACGGGTGCTGGAGCTGCTGCAACAAGCCGGTGTGCCGGAACCGGCCTTGCGCGCACGCCAACGCCCGGACCAGCTTTCCGGCGGATTGCGCCAACGCGCGTTGATCGCCTCGGCGCTGGCCAACGCACCCGGCATTCTGATCGCCGACGAGCCGACCACCGCACTGGACGCCACCGTGCAGGTGCAGGTGCTGGCGGCCTTGCAGGCGATCAAGCGACGCGGTGGCGCATTGCTGGTCATCAGCCATGATCTGGCGCTGGTGGCGCAACTGGCCGACGAGGTGGTGGTACTGCGCCACGGCGAGGTGGTCGAGCAGGGGCCGATCGCGCAGGTGCTGCAGCGGCCGGCTCATGCCTATACGCGTGCGCTGCTCGCGGCAATTCCCGGCGGCCGCGGGCCGCGCGTTGCGACTGCCCTGGCCAGTGCAGAGCCCGCCAACGCACCGACACCGCCGTTGCTGGAGGTGCGCGGCTTGCGCAAGGCCTATCGCGGTCCGGATGGCGAGGCGCGTCTGGCTGTCGATGGGGTCGATCTGGTGTTGCAGGCCGGGCGCACGCTGGGGGTGGTCGGCGAATCCGGTTCCGGCAAAAGCAGCCTGGCACGGCTGATTCTGGGGCTGACCGAGGCGGATGCAGGCGAGGTACGGCTGAACGGCCGGCCCTGGATCGGCAGCGCCGCCGCACGCGTGTCCGAAGCGCAACGTCGGCCGTGGCGGCGTGCGATCAGTGCGGTCTACCAGGATCCGCTGAGTTCGTTCGACCCCCGCTGGACGGTGGCCCGCATTCTCGGCGACGCGCTGGATGCGGTCGGCCTGCCGCGTGCTGCACAGCGCGCCCGGATCGCCGAGCTGCTCGAACTGGTACGGCTCGGTACCGCGCTGGCCGACCGCTTCCCGCTGCAGCTCTCCGGTGGCCAGCGCCAGCGCGTGGCGATCGCGCGCGCCATCGCCACCGAGCCGCGCCTGATCGTCCTGGATGAAGCGGTGTCGGCACTCGACGTATCGGTCCAGGCGCAGGTGCTCGACCTGCTGGCCGATCTGCAGGCACACCTGGGGCTGGCCTACCTCTTCATCTCGCACGACCTCGGCGTGATCCGTCAGGTCAGTCACGACATCCTGGTGATGCGGCACGGACAGGTTCAGGAGGCGGGACCGGCCGAGCAGGTGTTCGCACAGCCGCGTGCGGCCTATACGCGTGCGTTGCTGGCGGCGATGCCGCGTCTGCCAGCGCCAGTCGACGCATTGCGGCAGGCCTGACAGGCGGCCGGCATTGCGTCCGGAGCGGCCCGGGCGACCGGCGCCGTTGCAACGTGCAACGCACAACGCACAACGCACAACGCGGCAGCTGCGGCCGCACCCGGCCGATAGGCGGTATCGCCTGCAAGCCGCCCAGCACTCCCGTGCCGGGCAGGCGGCGCGACGGCATAGCGCTCGCAAGAGCGCCGGATCAGCCGCCGGCTGGACCGGTCGATGCCGGTGTCGGAGCGGGCCCGGTCTGCGCTTGGTCGCCACCACGCTGCCGCTGCCGGCGACGCGGTTGCCGCGGGCGCTGCGCGGTTTTCGGCGGATGCGTGATCGGATTTCCCGGCACCTGCACCACCCGTAGTTCGTCGGTATCCAGCTGCAACGCGGTCAGCTTGCCGCCCCAGACCGCACCGGTATCGATCGCATGGACGCCCTGGGTGATCGTCAGGCCCAGCGCGGACCAATGCCCGCAGACGATCTTCAGGTCGCGCTCGACCCGTCCCGGCACTTCGAACCATGGATACAGGCCCTGCGCCTGCGTGCCCGGCGTGCCCTTGTCGTCGGTGGCGATGCGCCCACGCGGAGTGCAATAGCGCATGCGGGTGAACAGATTGATGATGGCGCGGCTACGGTCATAGCCGCTCAGGCCCGGCGACCAGCCGGGCTGATCGCCGTACATATTGCGCAGCAGCTTGCGATAGCCGCCGCCCTGCAGTTGCTGCTCGACCTCGCGTGCATGCTTTTCGGCCATCTGCGTGGTCCACTTCGGCGCCAGCCCGGCGTGGATCATCATCCAGCCCAGTTCGCGGTCCACGTGCGCCAGCTTCTGCATGCGTAGCCAGTCCAGCAGCGCATCGCGATCTTCGGCCATCACGATGCGCAGCAGATCCGGGTTGACCTTGCGCTGCTCTTCTTCCGAGCGCGCGCCGATCGCCAGCAGCGACAGGTCGTGATTGCCCAGCACCACCACGCTGTGCGCGCGCAAGGAATGCACCAGGCGCAGGGTTTCCAGCGATTGCCCGCCGCGGTTGACCAGATCGCCGCAGAACCACAGCGTGTCCTGGGCGGGGTCGAAATTGATCTTCTCCAGCAACCGCTGGGTGATGTCGTAGCACCCTTGCAGATCGCCGATGGCCCAGACACTCATTGCGCGCGCTCCCTCACTCCAGCTTCCATCAGTGCAGCGTCCTGGGCACGCTCAGCACGAAGGCGGCGATCGGGGCGATAAATTCGGTGCCATCGTCGGCCACCATGTCGTAGTGGCCTTGCATCTGTCCCTGCTCGGTCTCCAGCAGTACGCCAGAGGTGTAATGGAACGCTTCGCCCGGGCGCAGCCACGGCTGTTCGCCGACCACCCCTTCGCCATCCACCTGCTCGGTGCGTCCGTTGCCATCGGTGATCTGCCAATGGCGCGCGACCAGGCGCGCAGGCACCGCGCCCGCATTCTGGATGCGGATGCTGTAGGCAAAGGCATAGCGGCCTTCGTCAGGGGTGGATTGATGGGCGAGGAAGCGGGGCGATACCTCGACCTCGACCCGGTAGCGCGGATCATCTTGCATGGCGAAAGTCTAAATAAAACGGTGTGGGAACGGCGCTCAAGCCAGCTCGACATTGGCCAGCCGGATGAAATCGGCGACCTCAAGTTGTTCGGCGCGTGCATCCGGGCGCACCTGCGCAGCGTCGAAGTGGGCCGGTTCGCAAATGGCGGACAAGGCATTGCGCAGGGTCTTGCGGCGCTGCCCGAACCCGGCGCGCACCACATCGGCGAAGCGGCGGCGGTCGTTGATCAGCACCGTGGCCGGATCGCGCGGCACCAGCCGCACCACTGCCGAGTCCACCTTCGGCGGCGGCCGGAATGCGCCCGGCGGCACTACGAACAGCGCAGTCACCTCGCAATACGCCTGCAGCATCACGCTCAACCGTCCGTACACCTTGCTGCCGGGGCCGGCGGCCATGCGGTCGACCACTTCCTTTTGCAGCATGAAGTGCATGTCGGCCACGGCAGCGGCATGGTCCAGCGCATGGAACAGGATCGGCGAGGAAATGTTGTAGGGCAGGTTGCCGACCAGGCGGATCGGCGTGCCATCGGCCAGTGCAGTGAAATCCACGCTGAGCACATCGCGGTGGATGATGCGCAATGCGCCGATCGGTGCCGCGGCTTCGGTCAACGGCGCGATCAGGTCGCGATCGAATTCGATGACGGTCAGCGCGCCATGCTTGCGCAGCAACGGAAAGGTGATGGCACCCTGGCCCGGGCCGATCTCGACCAGATGCTGGCCGGCGCGCGGGTCTACCGCCTGCACGATGCGGTCGATGTAATACCGGTCGGCAAGAAAGTGCTGGCCAAGCGACTTCTTGGCCGGTGCGCTGAAAGAAGAATTCATCTGCGCAGTTTAACGGAGGCCGCGCCTGCACGCGGTGTCGTTTGCGCGCGCACCGCGCTTGGCGGATAGGCGGCGTGCATCATGCGGCATGCCCGCAGCGAGCAGGCACGCGTGGTTTTAGCGGCGCGCCGCCAATCGCGCGCACAACGCAGTGGCCGCCATCAGGCTGGAGGGGTCCGCGATTCCGCGGCCGGCCAGTTCCAGCGCAGTCCCGTGATCCACCGCCACGCGCGGGTAGGGCAGGCCCAGGGTGATATTCACCGCCTGCTCGAAGCCGCTGTACTTGAGCACCGGCAGGCCTTGGTCGTGATACATCGCCACCACCGCGTCGAAATCACGCAGTTTCTGCGGCAAGAAGGCGGTATCCGCCGGCAGCGGGCCGATCAGCTGCATGCCCTCGCCGCGCAGTTGCTCCAGCGCCGGAATGACGATATCCAGTTCCTCGCGGCCCAGGTGACCGTCTTCGCCGGCATGCGGGTTGAGGCCGAGCACGGCGATGCGCGGGTGCTCCAGGCCGAAGTCGCGCTGCATCGCCGCATGGGTGATGCGCAGACACTGCAGCAGGGCATCGGCGGTGATCGCATCGGCCACCGCACGCAGCGGCAGATGGGTCGTCACCAGCGCGACGCGCACGATGCTGTTGGCCAGCATCATCACCACCGGGCAACCGGCTTGTTCGGCCAGCAGTTCGGTGGTGCCGGTGTAGGCAATGCCGCCGGCGTTGATCGCTGCCTTGTGCACCGGGCCAGTGACGATTCCCTGCAGGCGGCCGGCGAGGCAGTCGGCCGCGGCGCTGCGCAGGCCGGCGATCACCGCTGCGGCATTGGCTGGGTCAGGGGCGCCGAAGCGCGTGGCCACGGCTTGGCGAATGGGATGCAGCGGCAGGTCGCCGGGCGCGCGTGCGGGCTGGTCGGGCTCGAGCAGCCGCACGGGCAACGACAGCGCCGTTGCGGCGCTGTGCAGGGTATCTGGGTCGGCGTAGGCAATCAGATGCGCGTCCGAGCGCGGCTGCTGGGCAAGCCGGACGCAGAGTTCCGGCCCGATTCCGGCCGGCTCGCCTGGCACCAGCGCGAGCGACGGGACCATCATGCGATCCGGGCGCCCGCCCTCAGCGCGTCGGCTTTGCCGGCGGCGGCGAGGGCGCTGCAGGGTCTGGCGATTTGGCTGGAGCGGCAGTGGCGTTGTCATCGGCGCGGTCGCCGGTGCGGTAGCTCACATACGCTTCGCCACGCAGTTCCTGCAGATAGCGGTTGTACTCTTCTTCCAGCTTGCGGCGACCGATGGTTTCGCGCACCTGCGCGCGCTGATTCTCGGCGCTGACGTCGGTCTGGCGGCTGCCGACGCGCTGCACGATGTGCCAGCCCGCCTGGGTACGGAACGGCTCGGAGACCGCGCCGTCGGTCAAGCTTTCGACCTGCTTGCCGAAGTCCGGGCCGAACGCGTCGGCTGGGAACCAGCCCAGATCGCCACCCTGGCCGCGGCTGTTGGTGTCCTCCGAGGACTCCTTGGCCGTCGCCTGGAAATCGGCGCCACCGACGATGCGTGCGCGAATCGTATCGATCTTGGCCTTGGCCTGCGCCTCGCTTTGGTTGTCGCCGATCCGCACCAGGATGTGGCGTGCGTGGTACTCGGTGACCATCTTCTTTTCGCCGCCGGCATTGGCGTCGCGCATTTCCACCAGCTTGAGCAACTGGAAGCCGCTCGGGCCGCGCAGCGGTCCGGCCACCTGGCCAGGCTGCATGTCGCGGATCAGCTGCGCGAATGCGTTGGGAATTTCATCCAGGCTGCGCCAGCCCAGATCGCCACCTTCCAGCGCATTGGGGCTATCGGAATAACGCACCGCAGCGGCCGAAAAATCCAGCTCGCCCTTGTCGATCAAGGCTTTGACGCCATCCACCTTCTTCTGGCCGGTGGCGATCTGCTCGGCATTTGCGCCTTCCGGCAAGCCGATCAGGATGTGCGCCAGGTGGTACTGGCTACCGGTGGCGGCCTGTTGGGCCAGCGCGGTATCCACCTCGCCTTCGCTCACGCTGATGCGGCTCTGCGCGAAGCTCTGGCGCAGGCGCTGCACGATGATCTCGTCGCGCACCGATGCGCGGAAATCGGCGTAGCCCATGCCGTCGGCCGCCAGCTTCTGGCGCAAGCCATCCACGGTCGTGCCGTTCTGCTGGGCGATGCTAGCGATGGCGCGGTTGAGCTCCTCGTCGCTGACGCGGATACCGTTGCCATCGGCGCGGCTGACCTGCAACTTGACCAGCACCAAGCGCTCAAGGACCTGGCGCTGCAGCACATCGTCTGGCGGCAGCTGGTTTTCGCGACCGGCGTACTGCGACTTGACGTTGCGTACGGCGCGATCGAGCTCGCTCTGCAGCACCACGTCTTCGTCGACGATGGCAGCGATGCGATCCAGCGGCTGGGATTGCTGTGCCGAGGCCAACGGCGAAACCGTGCTGGTGATGGCCAGCAGCGAGGCGAGAACAACAGAGAAAGGCTTGGTCATGGAATCAGGTTCGGATCGTAATCGTCCGGATTGGTCGTGGTGTTGCTGGGCGGGACCAGGTAGAGGTCGTCGCGGTAATAGCCGAGAATAGCACGGCGCAAAGTGCGGTCCGTGTTCTGCCCGAACGAGCTCAAGCCCTTCAGCACGAACTCTATCTGGATCGAGTTGTCCATCTCGCCATCGCGGTTGCGCACGAATCGGCGCACCAGTCCGCGTACCGCCAGGCAGCAGCTGTCCCATTGCACGCCACCGATGATTTCCAGCGGCTTGCGGTCCAGCAGCGAGTAGTAATACCGACCGACCGCGCTCCAGCTGGGGTTGATCGGGTAGAGGAAGGAGAAATCGGCCTGTTTGAGCTGGTCGCTGTTGTCGGTGAGGTTGCGACGGTAGCGATACGCCAGGTTGATGATGCCGTCGTTGTTGAGCAGATAGCGCGTGCGCAGGCTGGCCAGATCTTCCTTGCGCGAGTTCGGGTTCCACTGGTAGGTGGCGCCCATCGACCAGCGGTCGTTGATCATGTAGTTGGCGTCGGCCACCCAGGCCGACTTGCCCTGCTCGACGGTCTGCTCGCTGCCGGCCGCCGAGTTGTTGCTGTTGTTGATGGTCACCAGCGAGTCGCTGAAGTACAGGATTTGGCCCGCGCTCAGCGAGAGCTTTTCGCGGCCATCGTCCTGGCGCAGCCAACGCGAGGTCACCGCCAGGGTCAGCTGGTTGGCATCGTTCTGGCGGTCGGCACCGGTGTAGCGGGTGTCGCGGAACAGCTGGCCGTAGCTGAAGGTGAACGGACGGGTGTCGAACACCGGCAGATCGTCCTGGTCGCGGTATGGCACGTACAGGTAGTACATGCGCGGCTCCAACGTATTGAGATAGTTGGTGCCGAACAGCGAGGTTTCGCGATCGAAATACAGGCCGGCGTCCAGCGAGGCGATCGGCAGGCTGCGCGACGGGGTGCGATTGCCGGTCAGCGGTGCGGTGTTGGCAAGCGTGGAATCCAGTTGGTACGCGGTGTAGCGCCATGCCACGGTGGGCGTCAGGAACCACGCTGCGCCCGACAGCGGCATCGAGATATACGGCTTGACGTCCAGGCGCGCGCCGCTGCCATATTCCTTGTTGCGGATATTGGTACGGACGTACTCGTCGTTATCGTCGCGGTTGTTTGTGTCGCCTGGAGCGCTGGGGCTCGGAGGCTGGACGAAGTAGGAGTCGTCATGGGTGAAACGCACGGCTTCGGCGTAGACGCCCGCCTCGAAAATGCCAAACGGCTTTTCCCAGGTGAAATACGCGCGCGGCTGCCGGTTATAGGGCAGGGCCTGCTCGTCCAGCGTGTAGTCGGTGAGCTGCCAACGGTCGGCCATCAGGCCTGCGGTCCAGGTTTCGCCGGTGCCGTAGATGCCCACGGTGCTTTGCAGACTGGAAGCCGAGCCCATGCCGTTCAGACGGCTGGTGAAATCTTCGACGTAGCGCGTGTCGCTGACCCAGGAGATGCTGCTGCGCGCCTGCCAGTGGGTGTTGACGTTGTGGTAGCCGCTGTAGAACACGCTGCCGCGGTCCTTGTCGCGCAACTTGTCGTTGGGCAGGTAATTGCCGGTGACTTCGCCGCGACCGCCTTCGTACAGGTAACGGAATTCGGTGCCGAACATGAAACCGCGCTTGCTCATGTAGCGCGGCAGCAACGTGGCGTCGTAGTTCGGCGCCAGGTTCAGATAGATCGGCTGCAGGTAATCGAAGCCGTTGCGACCGGACAACCCGAATTGCGGAAACAGCAGGCCGGTCTGCCGCCGGTCGTCGATGGGGAACTTGAACCACGGGAAGTACAGCACCGGCACCTTGCCGATCTGCAGCACCGCGTTGCGTGCAGTGCCGAAACCTTCTTCGTTGTCGACGTCGATCTCGGGCGCGCGAACGCGCCAGATCGGCTGCGAGGGGTCGCAGGTGGTGTACGTGGATCGATGCATTTGCCCGACCTGGCCCTGCATGTCCACCGATTCGGCGTCGCCATTGCCGCGGCGCTCCACCAACTGGTACTGGATGTTGGTGACCTTGTGGGTGTCGGTATCCTGATTGCCTTCGGCGCGGTCGGCGACCATGCGGAAAGAGGTGTCCTGGTAGCGGACATTGCCTTCGGCGATGTAGTTGCCCGTTTCGGTGTCCATGCGCAGGTTGTCGGCACCCAGGAACTGGTCGCCGCGCTTCAACGCAACATTGCCTTGGTATTGCGGGGTGGTGCTGGTGCCGGAGAGCTGGTCGCCTTCGATGTCGGTCGGCAACTGCTGGCGCATTTCGGCCGCCTTGGGGTCGGCGGCAGGGGCGCCGTCGAAGCCGGGTAGCGGGTCTACGGCCGGGCACAGTCCCCAGTTCAACGGCTTGTCGGCAGCCATGGCCGGGAGGCAGATGGCGATGCTCAAAGGCAGGGGCAGCAGGCGGAGAGCTCGGCGCACGCGTGGGTTCAACCAATAAAATGGCGACTAGCTTGCCGCATACCCCGCATAGGGGCAATGAAGAGCGCCGGCGCCGGGTGGGCGAGGTTCATCGCCACCGGTGGCGCGACCGGCGCCCCGGCCGGGGTTCAGCGCAGCGCTGCCACGTGCGCCACGCTGCTTTCGCGCAGCGCCTGCAGGTCGTAGCCGCCCTCCAGCATCGAGACCACGCGGCCGCGTGCATGGCGGTCGGCCAGGGTGCGCAGCGCGCCGGTGAGCCAGGCGAAATCGTCGTCGTCCAGCATCAGGTCGGCCAGTGGGTCGCGCAGATGTGCATCGAAGCCGGCGGAGATCAGGATCAACTGCGGGCGGAAGGCATCGACGAGCGGCAGCATCTCGTCTTCCCAGACATTGCGGAAGCGCAGTCCATCGCTGCCCGGTGGCAGCAGCAGGTTGTGGATATTGCCGACGCCGCGCTCGTAGACGCTGCCCGAATGCGGATACAGCCCGGACTGGTGGGTGCTCAGGTACTGCACGGCGGGGTCGCGTTCGAAGATCGCCTGGGTGCCGTTACCGTGATGGACGTCGAAATCCACGATGGTGATGCGCTCCAGCCCATGCCGGTCGCGCGCATGGGCGGCGGCCACGGCGATGTTGTTGAACAGGCAAAATCCCATCGACACCTGTGCGGTGGCGTGGTGACCGGGCGGACGCACGGCGCAGAAGGCGGTGCGGGTCTGGTCCTGCATCACCGCATCGACGGCGGCGATACCGGCGCCGGCGGCGCGCAAGGCGGCCGCGCGCGAGGCCGGCACCATGCGCGTATCTACGTCCAGCTGACGATAGCCGTCGAAGGCGGTTTCCAGTACCGCATCCACCTGCTCGCGCTCGTGCACGCGGCACAGGTCGCCCAGCTTGGCCAACGGCGCTTCGCGCCAGTCCAGATCCGGGAATGCGCCGCGCAGGGCCTGGACCACCGCTTCCAGGCGGGCGGGGCTTTCCGGGTGCTCAGGGCCGGCGTCGTGACCGAGGCAGGCGGGATGGGTAAAGACCAACATGGGGCAACTCTAGCCTCTGCGCCGACCCGGGCGCATGCTCAACCGCGTCGGCGGTCGTGCCGCCGCAGGACTTCCTGCCGACCATCGGCACGCGCCAGCACGCGCGCCAGCACGAACAGCAGGTCGGACAAGCGGTTGAGGTAGCCGATCGCCTCGCCGCGCACCGCTTCCTGGCGCGACAGCGCAACGGTCTCGCGCTCGGCCCGGCGCACGATGGTGCGGGCCAGATGACAGCGCGCGGCGGCCTCGCCACCGGCCGGCAGGATGAATTCCTGCAGTGCGGGCAGCGTCTGGTTGAAGGCGTCCAGCTGCGTCTCCAGCGCCTGGATGTCGGTCGCGTCGATGGCCGCGTGGCCGGGGATGCAGAGCTCGCCGCCCAAGTCGAACAACTGATGCTGCACGGTGGTCAGCAGTGCGGCGATCGGCTCCGGCACGCCGGGTGCGGCCAGCAGCACGCCGATCGCCGAATTGGCTTCGTCCACGGTGCCGTAGGCGTTGACGCGCAACGCATCCTTGCCGGTCCGGCTGCCGTCGTCGCCGGTCCGCGTATAGATACGAGAGAGACGGTTGCCCATGGCTTAGCCGGCGTAGGGCTGGCGACGCGGTGCGGACAGACGCTCGGCAGCCACCTGGATCACCGCGGCTGCCGCCACGTACAGCGCGGCACTGCGCAGATATGGCCCCAGCCAGTCGGTGTAATTCTTGGACCAGCCGGCCACGGTCGGGTCGGCCACGCTGGCGCTGATCCGGTAGAAGCTGCCCTGGGCGATCAGCTGGCACAGCGCCACGGCGATCAGCAGGGCCGGCACCAGCCGCGCCAGCGCGCTCCACTGTGCGCCATGGTAGTGCCGGCGCAGCCATACGCCGCCGGCCCACATCGCGAAGTACGCCGGGATCAGGCACCAGTACGCTGGCGACACGCAGTAGTGCTGCCAGAAGCTCAGCCCCTGGCCGGTGATCACCAGCCAGTCCACCGCCACGGCCAGCAGCATCAGCAGCGGAAATGCCAGCCTGGTGCGCGCAGCCAGATGAAATCCGCCGATGAAGAACACCGCCCAGGACGCATCCGGAACCGGCGCGAAGTGATTGATCCGCGTAGCCGCCATCAACACGGCGAGCAGACTCAGAATCAGGGTGTCGTGCGAACGAGAAGTCATGCGCGAAGCGGGCCGGATTACAGGCCCTGGAGTGTAGCGTGGAAGTGGTGCTGCCCGCGGCTTGGGTCACGGCAGCTGCAGAACGACTGCGCAGTGCCAAGCGGGCGTGGCCGGCGCCCGGAATCGGCCTGCACCACGCCTGCATCGCCGTTTCTGGGTGCGCCGTCAACGCCCGCCTGGCGACTGCTCGCCAGGTCTTGCCAGCGGCTGCATGCGTTCGGGGAAGGCGTGAAGCCCTGCAGTGCGAGCAAGCCATGCAAGGTGCAGGCGGCAGCGGGCGCGGCAAGATGTCCCGCCCTCCGGCGGCAACGCGCAGGGGGCGAAGGCTTATCATGTGGGAATGACACATCCCCATGACGTTCTGATCGTTGGCGGCGGCCTGGTCGGCTCCAGCCTCGCGATTGCGCTGGACCGCCTCGGCCTGGATGTCGGGCTGGTGGAGGCCACTCCGGCCGGTGCGCCGCCGGCAGTGTTTGATCAACGCAACCTCAGTTTCGCCGCGGCCACCGTGAACGCGCTGGGTGCGCTCGGGGTGATGGCCAAGCTGCGCAGCCCGCCCGGGCCGATCCGGCGCATCCATGTCAGCCGCGCCGGGGACTTCGGCCGCGTGCAACTGGACGCGGCCGATTATGGCCGCGACGCCTTCGGCCAGGTGGTGGTGGCACGCGACTTCGGCGATGCCTTGCAAACGCGTCTGGACGAACTGACCCATCTGCGCCGTTACCGGCCTGCGCGGTGCATCGGCATAGAGCCGGTGCAGGACGATCTGCGCGCGGTGCGCCTGGCCACCGATGCGGGCGAGCAACGTGTGCAGGCCAAACTGGTGGTCGGCGCCGACGGCAGCGATAGCGCGGTGCGCGAGCTGCTGCATATCGGTACCGATGCCCACGATTTCCTGCAGACCCTGTTCGTGGCGCGCGTGCGTGCGTCACGACCGCCCGATGGCACGGCCTGGGAGCGTTTTGGCGAGCATGGGCCAACTGCGCTGTTGCCGCGCGGCGACCGCCATTACGGCGCGATCCATTGCGTGGCGCGCGCCGAGGCCGAAGCCGTGGCTGCGCTCGACGACGCCGGCTGGCTGGCCCGCCTGCAGCGAGCAGCCGGCTGGCGTGCCGGGCGCTTGGTCGCCAGCGGCGAGCGCAGTGCCTATCCGCTGGTGCAGGTGCTGGCCAACAGCCTCATCGCCGAACGCGTGGTGCTGCTGGGCAATGCGGCGCAGACGCTGCATCCGATCGGCGCGCAGGGTTTCAACCTGGGGTTGCGCGATGCGCTGACGCTGGCCGAATTGATCGAGCACGATCGCAGCGATGCCGGTGCCGGTGCGTTGCTGGCCGAGTATCTGGCGCGGCGGCGGGTGGACCGCGAGCACACCATCGGGTTTTCCAGCGGTCTGGCGCGGCTCACCGGCAACCCGGCGCCGTTGCTGCGGCCGTTGCGTAGCCTGGGCTTGTTTGCGACCTCGCAGGCGGCCCCGCTGCAATCGATGCTGGTGGGCGGTGCCATGGGCTTCCGTGGCGATGTGCCGCAACTGTGCCGGAGCAGCGCATGAGCCGGCGCAGCACGCGCGAGGCCGTGATCGTCGGCGGTGGCGTTGTCGGCGCGGCCTGCGCGTTGGCGTTGAACGATGCCGGGCTGAGCGTTGCCCTGGTCGAAGGGCGCGAGCCTGCACGCTGGCACGCCGATCAACCCGATCAACCCGATCAACCCGATCTGCGCGTCTACGCCTTCGCCGCCGACAACGCCGCGTTGCTCGACAGCCTGGGCGTGTGGAATGCGGTGCGTGCCGCCCGCGTGCAGCCTTACCGGCGCATGCGGGTCTGGGATGCTGGCGGAGGCGGAGAGCTGGGCTTCGATGCCGACACTCTGGGACGCGAGCAACTGGGCTGGATCATCGAAAACGACGTGCTGGTGGACCGCTTGTGGGCCGCCGTGCATGCGGCCGGCATCCAAGTGCATTGCCCGGCACGCGTGGTCGAGCTGGAGCAGGACGCTGCCAGCGTGCGCCTGCGCCTGGACGATGGCAGCCGGCTGGAAGCGGCAATGGCCATTGCCGCCGATGGTGCAGCATCCACCCTGCGCGAACTCGCCGGGCTGCCGGTCTCCCGGCATGCCTACGCACAGCGCGGCGTGGTCGCCTTCGTGGAAACCGAACACCCGCATCAGGCCACCGCCTGGCAGCGCTTCCTGACGACCGGGCCGCTGGCCTTCCTGCCGTTCGCCGATGGCCGCAGTTCGATCGTGTGGACCTTGCCGGATGCCGACGCCGAGCGCGTGCTGGCGCTGGACGATGCCGATTTCTCGCGGGAGTTGACCCAGGCCTTCGCGGCGCGCCTGGGCGAGGTACGCGTGGTGTCGGCACGCACCGCCTTCCCGCTGCAACGGCAATTGGTGCAGCAGTACGTCAGCGGCCGCGTGCTGACCCTGGGCGATGCCGCGCATGTGGTGCATCCGCTGGCCGGGCAGGGCGTCAACCTGGGCCTGCGCGATGTGGCGGCGTTGCGGCAGCGCGTGCGCGAGGCGATGGCCAAACGTGCCGATTGGGCCGCGCCGCATCGCCTGCAACGCTGGGCACGTACCCGGCGCAGCGAGAACACCGTTGCCGCCTACGGCTTCGATGCGATCAATACGGTGTTTTCCAACGACGAAATGCACCTGACGTTGTTGCGCGGATCGGTATTGGGCCTGGCCGGCAAGTTGCCGCCGTTGGTCGATGTGCTGTGGAAGCGCGCCTCCGGCGGCGCGTGAGCCAATCGCGCCAGCCGCCGCAATCGGCGTCGGCGGCTGCCTGTCATGCCTTGATATGCCTTTGATGCTATAGCGAAGGCAGCAGGTTCCATACGACGTGCGTGGCTGCCGTGGCTACAGTCGCGCCATGACCTCGTCTGCGCCTCCTTCGTCCAAGCCGGCAGTGCTGCTGTTGTGCGGCCTGCTGTGCGACGCCGCCATCTGGCAACCGCAGCGCGTCGCGCTGCGCGATCTGGCCGACGTGCAGGTGATGGATTTCGCCGGCTTCGACAGCATCACGCAGATGGCCGCGCATGTATTGGCCGTCGCGCCGCCGCACTTTGCGCTGGCGGGACATTCGATGGGCGGACGGGTCGCGCTGGACATCATGCGCCAGGCGCCCGCGCGCGTGCTGCGGCTGGCCCTGCTGGATACAGGCATCGCGCCGCGCCGCGCCGGCGAACGCGAAGAACGACTTGCGTTGGTGCGACTGGCGCACGCCCAGGGGATGCAGGCGCTGGCGCAGCGCTGGCTGCCGCCGATGCTGCACCCCGATCACAGCGCCGACAGCGAGTTGATGGATGGCTTGATGGCCATGGTGCAGCGGCACAGTGCGCAGAGTTTTGCTGGGCAGACCAACGCCTTGCTGGAACGCCCCGATGCGGGGCCGGTGCTCGCGCACATCACGTGTCCTACGTTGTTGGGAGTCGGGCGACAAGACGCGTGGAGCCCGTTGGCGCGGCATCAGGACATGGCACGACACATTCCGCAGGCGCGGCTGGCGATCTTCGAGCACTGCGGGCACATGGCGCCGGTCGAAGCACCTGCCGCCGTCAGCGACGCGCTGCGCGACTGGTTGCAGGCCGCGTGATGGCGCGTCGGCCGAACGCGTGGCATGACGTGGCGACTGCTGCCCAAACACGTCGTTCGTCGGGTATTGAGATTGCGTTGGTCACGTCTTGAGGAGCGCTGCATGCACGAAGACGCCTCGATCATCATCGCCTGCGAGCAAGCGATCCGCCGGTTCGCGCTGTACAACGATCGCCATGATCATGCCGGCCTCGCCGCGTTGTTCACCGACGATGGTGTGTTCGCGCGCCCCAGTGCACCGGATGCGCCCGTGCATGGGCGCGAGGCCATCTTGCAGTCGTTTCGCGAGCGTGCGCCGCGCACGACGTGCCACCTGATGCTCGATACCTTGGTCAGCGTCCAGTCGCACACGCTGGCGCACGCGCACAGCCACGTACTGCTTTACACCGCGGGTGATACCGCCGCAGCGCCGCCGTGGACGGCGCAATCGCCGGCATTGCTGGGCAGCTTCGAGGATGTGCTGGTGCTCGAGCAGGGGCGCTGGTTGTTCCAGCGACGGCTCGGGTCGCTGCTGCTGCGGATCGGCACCGGCTGAGTCAGCGCATTCGGGCTGCAGACGACACCCTTACCCATCGCGGTCCTGATGGCGCACACCGCGCGTCGCCGTCTTGCGGTCCCGTTTTCTCCCCCCTCCACGTCGCGTCGCATCGCAGTCATCCATTCCCTTTGCATCGGAGATTCGCCTAGTGGAACGCGTCCGTTCGTCTGCTCGTTGTGGTTCGGTGTTGTCGCGTGCGCTGTCGCCTCGTCAACCTGCATTGATCATCGCTGCCTTGCTGGCCGCAGCGTCGCCAGCAGCGTGGGCGCAGGCTGTGCCGGAAACCGCGGCGCCACCGCAAGGCGTCAATTTGGGGGGCACCAGTTTTCTAGATGGCTTCGGCTCCATGAAGCCTGGATGGACGGCCATCGAGTATCTGCGTTACTACGATTTCGATGCGATCAAAAATGCCAGCGGCGACAATTCGCCTGCGTTCCGCGACCCCAAGGTTGGGGTCAGCGTCGCGTTGACTCAGCTCATCTACGTCACGCCATACACCTGGAACGGTGGTTCGTTGAGCTTCAATGCGATCGTGCCGCTGGTCAATTACGACACCTCCGTCGCTGCCGATAGCCCGGTGCGCTTGAGCAGCAATGGCTTGGGTATGGGCGATATCTCGTTCGGGCCGGCGCTGCAGATGCCACCAGTGATGCGCGATGGGCGGGTGTTCTTCTTCCAGCGGTTTGCCATCGACGCCTTCGCGCCCGTGGGCAAGTTCGATCGCGATATCGCCATCAACCAGAGTACCGGTTTCTGGTCGGTCGCACCGCATTGGGCCTTCACCGTGCAACCCAGCGACAATTGGGAAATCAGCGGGCGGCTGAATTATCTCTACAACTTCCGCACCAGCCGCGCCGGTGGCGTGCCGCCGATTCCCGGGTTCCGTTTTCGCAATGGCCAGGCCGGCGATGTGCTCTGGGCAAACTTCGCCAGCTCGGTCAAGGTTACCGAACAATTGCGTCTGGGCATCAATGGGTATTACCTGCAGCAGTTGAAGAACAACCGCACCAACGACCAGAGCATCCCCGACAGCAAGCGCAGGCAGTTCTATGTTGGCCCTGGGTTGTCCTGGCGGTTCGACGAAAAGAACCTTCTCAACTTCAATGTTTACCTCCCTATCGAGGTCGAGAACTCGGTGGCAGGCAATAGCTATAACCTGATGATCGTGCACTCGCTGTAACGCGCGCCGGTCACGCGTCCCACATTGCCGGCGCATGCCGGCGTGTGGGTTGGAGCTGGTGCAATGTGCCGAGTGGATCGGCTTGCGCTGTTTGCGCTGTGCACTCCACGTCATCCATCAATATGCGGCACAGCGCGTGTAATGGGTCAACCGCCGCAACACGTGCATTTCAGATTCCCATGCTGTGCCGTTGCGTGTTGGCGTGTTCGCGGAACAGTGATTCCGCGCGTGCGCCATCGCGTTGTTCGATGGCCGAAACGATCGCGCCGTGTTGCCTGTGTCCGTAAAACAGATCGTCGTAGGCAAGCGCGGCAGTGCGTTGGCCGAACACGACGTTGACCGGGCTGACGAACGGCACCAATGTGCAGCGTTCCACGGTTTCGGTCAGGATCGGCTTGTTGGCCGCCTCCACGATGGCGCGGTGGAAACGGGCGTTCATTGCGCCATACGCCTGCTCATCGTCGGCGCAGAGGTTGCGGCTGGCCAGGATGCGGTCGCCTTCGCCCAGACAGGCATGCAACGTGGCGAGCAGCTCGGCGGGGGCGCCCTGTTCGGCGACGGTGCGTGCGGCCATGCCTTCCATCATTGCGCGCACCGCCAGGGCATCCAGGCTTTCCTGCTGGCTGAAGCGCCGCACGGCGTAACCACGGCTGCCCGCCTGCATCAGCAGGCCTTCCTGGCATAACGCCGGCAGGGCCTGACGGATCGGCGTGCGCGAAATCGCCAGGCGCTCGGCCAGTGCCGCCTCGGTGACGCGCTCGCCGGGCGCGAAGGTGCCGCACAGGATCAATTCGCGTAGCTGCTGAATCGCTTGCAATCGGTGGTTGTTCGCCATTGGCTCCATTCTCTCGCGCCATACCGCAGCGCACGTTCCTTCGACGGGGAAAACTCTCACTTACAGGTATAAAGACCTTGCGGATGAGATCGCTTGATGGCAATTTGGATCCCAAGGATACCGTTTTGGCGATCCGGCGTCGTTGGTCGCCCTTTGTTGGGATCCATTGCGTTGCAGATCCCGAATCACCCACTGACGCGCGCCTGCCCTGACCGGGGCCCGGCCCGCGTCGCAGGAGCGCAACATGGCAAGCATCATCGGCGGTATCGGGACCTCGCACGTTCCCACCATCGGGGTGGCCTACGACAAGGGCAAGCAGCAGGACCCGGTGTGGAAGCCGTTGTTCGACGGCTACACGCCAGTGGCCGCGTGGCTGGCCGAGCAACAGGCCGACGTGCTGGTGTTCTTCTACAACGACCACTGCACGACGTTCTTCTTCGATCTGTATCCCACCTTCGCGCTGGGCGTGGGCGAGCGCTTTCCGGTTGCCGACGAGGGCGCGGGCCTGCGCAACCTGCCGCCGATCCGCGGCGACGTGCAGTTGCAGGCGCATATCGCCGAATGCCTGGTCAATGACGAATTCGACCTGACCGTGTTCCAGGACAAGCCGATCGACCATGGCTGCGCGGCGCCGCTGCCGCTGCTATGGCCGCATGTGCCGGACTGGCCGGGCACGGTGGTGCCGATCGCCATCAACGTGCTGCAGTATCCGCTGCCGACCGCGCGGCGCTGCTATCGCCTGGGCCAGGCGGTACGCCGCGCGATCGAATCGTATCCGGAAGATCTTCGGGTGGTGGTGGTAGGCACCGGTGGGCTATCGCACCAGATCCATGGCGAACGCACCGGGTTCAACAACACCGAATGGGACATGGAATTTCTGGACCGTTTCCAGCATGCGCCCGAGACCCTCACGCATCTCACCCACACCGATTACGTTCGCCTGGGCGGTGCGGAGAGCGTGGAGCAGATCATGTGGCTGGCGATGCGCGGCGCGCTGGATGGGCCGATCCGCAAGCTGCATCAGAACTACTACCTGATGACCACCACTGCGATGACCGTGGTGCTGTACGAGCCGGGCGAAGAAGCAGCCGGCGCGCCGCGTTCGGCCGAACTGCTTGCGCGCACTGCCGCCGCGGCCTGAGGAGGTGCTGATGAATCCGCAAACCCATGGCATGGAGCAGATCGGCGGCACGTACCTGTTCGATCTGCGCACCAGCAATCGCGCGCTGCGCCTGAACCGCTTTTTCTGGCACATGATCCGCGCCCCGTGGCGCGATCGTTTCTTGCAGGATGCAGAAGTATTGATGCAGGAAGCCGACCTCACCGAGCAGGAGAAGGCGCTGATCCGTGCGCGCGACTGGCTTGGCCTGGTGCAGTACGGCGCCAACTTCTTCGTCATCGAAAAATTCGCGCGCGTGGTGCGCATGACCAATCTGCAGGTCTACGCAATCATGCGCGGCGAATCGTTCGAAGACTTCATGCAGACGCGGCGTGTGCCCCATGCGCGCTGAGCTATGCGTACTGGCTGTGCGCCGCATCGCCGCATCACCCGACTTCCCAACGTAAGGCCCACCCCCATGACCATGTCTTCCGTGTTCTTTGAACATCGCATCAAGGTGCGGCACCTGCGTGTTATCGAAGCGCTGGACCGACAGAAAAGCCTGTTGCGCGCCTCACGCGTCCTGAATGTCACCCAGCCCGCGCTCACGCGCGCCTTGCAGGAGATCGAAGAGATCGTCGGTGCGCCGCTGTTCGAGCGGCATTCGCGCGGCGTGCGCCCCAACGCGATGGGCGAGGTGCTGGTGCAGACTGCGCATGTGGTGCTGGGGCAGCTGCGACGTGCGCAGGACACCTTCGAAGGTCTGCTGCAGGACGATGCGCTCACGATCACCGTGGGCGCCTTGCCGGTGGCGGCCAGCGGTTTGCTGCCGGCGGTGCTGGCCGCGTTGTATCGCACCGAACCCACGCTGCGGGTGCGCTTGCTGCACGGCCGCACCGATGAGCTGTTGCCCAAGCTGGCCGGTAACGAGATCGATCTGGTGGTCGGGCGGTTGTATCCGCTGGCCCGCTACGACGCATTGATTCGCAAGGTGTTGTACCAGGACCCGATTGCGCTGGTGGCGCGCAGCGACCACCCGCTGTTCGCGAATGGGCCGGTGCGCATTGCCGAGGCGGTGGCCTACCGGCAGGTGCTGCCGACCTTGAGCCAGCATGTCGAACGCGACGTGGCGCAGGTCATGCGCGAACACGGACTTGCAACGCGCGACCAGTTGCGTTCCAGCTCGGCCAGCTTCACACGCGAAATCCTGCTCGGTACCGACAGCATTGCGGTGATGCCGAGCATGATGGTGGCCGGCGACATCGCACGCGGCGAGTTGCGTGCCTTCCAGTTGCAGCAACCCTCGCAGGCGCGCGCAGGCGGAGTGATCTATCGCGATGGGAGCGCAATGCACAAGCCCGGCGTGCGCTTGCTGATGCGCGAGCTGGAGCACCAGCTCGCCCTCATGGCCGAACAAGGCGCGGTGTGGGTGGACGACCGCGTTGGCGAAGACGATGTGTTGCTGGATGCGTCTGCGTGATCGCGTAAGGCCGGCGCAACGCACGGCGCTTCGCGATTCCTGCTGAGCTGCCTCAACGCTCAACGGATGTCGAGCGCGGCTGCAGACAGTGGATCGTGCGCCGCGCCAGAGCAACGGGCAGCCCAGGCTGCCCGTTGTGCCCTTGGCGGTGCGCATTCGCGCCGGATGCGATGGCACATCAGGTGTCACTGGCCAAGGTGTCCCTCAAGCGCGCTTTCTGCAATTTGCCGGTTGCCGTGCGCGGCAGTGCGTCCACCAACCGCAGATGCTTGGGCACCTTGTACTTGGCCAGCCGGGTGGTCAGATAATTGAGGATCTCCTCCAGGTCCGGTGCCGCAGCGGCGGGCACGATCGCCAGGTAGCCCACCTCGCCCCATTGCGGGTCGGCCAGGCCGACCACTGCGCACTCGCGGATGTCCGGATGGTCTGCGAGCAAGGCTTCGATCTCTGCCGGATACACGTTCTCGCCGCCGGAAATGAACATGTCCTTCTTGCGGTCGACGACCCAGAAGAAGCCGTCGGCATCGCGCTGCACGATATCGCCGGTGCGGAACCAGCCCTGCCCATCGAGCACCTCGGCGCTTGCCTGCGGGTCGCGCCAGTAACCGGGGCTGAGGTTGGGGCCGCGCAAGAGCAGTTCACCGGGAACGCCCGCCGGGCAGTCGTTGCCCTCGTCATCGACCACGCGCGTCTGCACCGACGGCGTTGCGATGCCGGCCGCGCCCAGCTTGTTGCGGATCACATCGCAGTTCACCGACATGCCGAACACCGTGCCCGCTTCGCTCATGCCGAAGCCGCAGACCATCGGGATGCCATCGTCCAGCCAGCCAAGCAGATCGTCGCTGGCGTGCGGCGCACCGCCGCTGACCAATGCGGTGAGATGGCGCAGCGCTGCCGCATCGAAGCCGGGCTGATTGCGAAATGCCTGCATCATCTGCGGCACGCCGACGTAATGCGTGATTCCCAGCGATGGATCGGCGAGCCAGCCCAACGAGCGTTTGGGCTCGAAGCCATTGGACACCTGGATCGAGCCGCCCACCGCCAGCGCCGAGCGCACATTGGTGACCAGCCCGATGATGTGAAACATTGGCGCTTCGCACAGAAAGCTGCTGCGTGCGTCCACGCGCGTGGTGACGCCGAAGTTATGCGCGGCGTGCTGCAGATTTTGCTCGCTCAGCATCACGCCCTTGGGCTGACCTGAGGTGCCGGAGGTAAACAGGATCAGGCTCACACGATCCGGCGGAATCGATGGCGTGTCGGCGGGCTCCAGTGCATCGGCACTGGCGATGAAGTCCGCCAGGGCGTCCATGTCCGTGCGAGCGGCCGCGACATCGTCGCCCAGCAACACACGCGGCTCGGCGCGTTGCAGCAGCGCATCGAGCTCGCTGGCGCTCAAGCGCCAGTTGAGCGGGACATAGATCGCGCCGACCCGCCCGCAGGCAAAGTGCAGGGCCACCTGCCACACCGAATTGCGCGCCAGCACCGCGAGCCGCTCTCCATCGACGCAGCCACGCCGGCGCAACAAGGCCGCCAGGCGGCCCACCAACGCGTCCAGTTCGGCGTAGGTCCATTCGAGGCTCAGCACTAGGTCGCGTGCGGCAAACTGTTGCGGCGAGAGACGGGCGTGGAAAGCGATCGAGTCGGTCGGCATGGCCATGGCACGGTCTTCTGGGAGAGTGGGAAGTGACTGGGTGTGAGTGCGGCGGCTGGGTGCGAAAGGTTTAGACCGCGCGGAGAACGTGGTGCGCGAATGCAGGGTGCAGCCACACGTACGCCGGCGAACAGCAGGCAAGCAGTGCGCACTCGGGTGGCGATGTCCATGCCAGCACGCAGGCATGGGCGCGTTCTATCGGCTGTGCGCTAGCTCAGGTAGAGGGTTCTGGTTTCGAGGAAGGCATGCAGGCCTTCGATACCGCCTTCGCGGCCGATGCCCGAGTGCTTGAAGCCTCCGAATGGCATGCTGATATCTACCCACATGCCGTTGATCGCATGACTGCCGCTGCGCACGCGGCGCGCGATGCGATAGGCGCGTTCGGCGTCTTCGCTGTAGATGGTGCCGTGCAAACCGTAGTCGCTGGCATTGGCCTTGGCGATGAGGTCGGCTTCGTCGTGGTAGTCGATGAAGCTCACCACCGGTCCGAAGATTTCCTCGCGCGCAATGGCCATGTCGGGCATCACCTCGGCAAACACCGTCGGTTCGACAAAGAAGCCGCGCGACAGGTGTGCCGGACGGCTACCACCCATGACCAGGCGTGCGCCCTCGGCCTTGCCTTTGGCGATGTAGGACTGCACACGTTCGAGCTGGCGGCCCAAGGCCAACGGGCCCATGCCGGTGTCTGCCGCAAACGGGTCGCCCAGTTTCACTGCGCTCAGTGCCGTGCAATACGCCTGCAGGATTTCTTCGCGGCGCTGCGTCGGCACCAGGACGCGCGTCAATGAGAAGCACACCTGTCCGGCGATCGGCATGGAGTAAGGCACCAAGGTGGGCAGCATCTTCGCGAGGTCGGCATCTTCAAGCACGATTGCGGCCGATTTGCCGCCCAGCTCCAGGCCAACCCGTGCCAGGCGCTCGGCGCAGGCGATGCCGATCGAGCGGCCGGCCTGGGTGGAGCCGGTGAAGCTGACCTTGTCGACGTGCGGGTGGCGGATCAATTGCTCGCCCACCTCGCGGCCGGCGGGGAGCAGGTTGAACACGCCATCGGGCACGCCTGCGGCGCTGATGCACTCGGCCAGGATATAGGCATCGATCGGCGTTTCCGGCGAGGGCTTGGCCACCACCGTGCAACCGGCAGCCAGTGCGGCGGCGACCTTGTAGCACAGCAATACCAGTGGCGCGTTCCAGGGCGTGATTGCGGCGACCACGCCAACCGGCTCCTGCACCACATGCACGCGGCCACCGCTGGGGCGCACACGCGGTTGGACGAATGCATGGGTGGCAATCAGATCGGCGTAGTAATCGAATAGATCCGGCGCCTGCTGCGACGCGCGCTTGCTGAAGCCGAGGGTGGCGCCCACCTGGCCCGTCCATGCTTCGGCCAACTCCGGCATGCGTGCGCGCAAGTGGTCGGCCACCCGCTTGAGCACTACGCTACGCTCTTGCGGGGAGAGCTGCGGCCAGGGGCCGTTGTCGAATGCGCTGCGTGCAGCGGCGATGGCCGCTTCGGTATCTGCGTGCGAGGGTTCGGTGTAGCGCCGCAGCCGTTCTTCGGTGTGCGGCGCGATCACATCGACGGTGCGATCGCCGGTGCTTGCGCGCCATTGCCCATCGATAAACAGGCCCAGTGGACCCCTTGCGGCGATCCCGCGCAGCGTTTCGGACAAGGCTTCCATACTCCCTCCTCGGTGCAGAAAACCACTGGCAGCGCCAGCGATGCACGCACACCGCGCACCGCTTCGGACGCCGTAGGACGCGCTTACGCGCTGTGTTTGCTGAGGTCGTACTCGCCCAGGCCGGGCTTGTAGCTCTTCTCGTCGATGAACTGACGAATGCCTTCCTTGCGGGCGTTGTTGTCGAACGAGTTGGCCGCTTCCTGCATGCGTACCAGGTAATCTTCGGCTTCGTCGTAAGTCATGGTGCCGACGCGGCGCACCGCATCCTTGGCGTACTTGAGCGCGACCGGGTTCTTGCGCAGCAGCAGTTCGGCCACCTCGCGGGTGCGGGCTTCCAGGCGTTCCAGGGGCACGCTTTCGTTGACCAGGCGCCACTCGGCCGCCTTCTTGCCATCCACCATTTCGCCGGTCAGCGTCATCCACATCGCATCGCGCATCGACAGCAGTTCCACCGCGACCTTGGTGACGCCACCACCGGGCAGGATGCCCCAGTTGATTTCCGACAGGCCGAACTGCGCCTCATCGGCGGCAATCGCCAGGTCGCAGGCGAACAGCGGGCCGAAGCCGCCACCGAAGCACCACCCGTTGACCATGGCGATGGTCGGCTTCTGATACCAGCGCAGGCGACGGAACCAGCCATACGATTCACGCTGCGAGCGCCGCACGCCGCGCAGGCCCTGCGCTTCGGTTTCGCGGAAATATTCCTTCAGGTCCATGCCCGCCGACCAGGCGGTGCCTTCGCCGCCGAGCACCAGCACGCCGACGTTGTCGTCGAATTCCAGTTCGTCCAGCACGTCCATCATGCGGCGGTTGAGCGCCGGGCTCATCGCATTGCGCTTGTCGGGGCGAGCGAACTTCACCCAGGCGATGCGGTTTTCGATGCGAACCGATACCACGTCATGCTCGTTCAAGCGGCGTCTCCTTCGAGTCGTGAGAGTGCTGATGTGTCGATGGGCTCAGAAAGCTTCGGCCAACGCGCTATCTGGCGCGGCGGCGCGCTCCAGTGCAGCGCTGGCGTTCAACTTGCAGAGCAGGCGCAGCAGGGTCTGTTGTTCGCTGGCCTGCAGGCCGGTGCAGGTGCGTTCGCCTGCGCGCGCCAGGCAGCCCTGTGCAACCAGCAGCGTGCGCTCGCCCGAGTCGGTCAGGTACAGGCCCTTGCTGCGACGGTCGCGGCCGGCCAGGCGTTCGATCAGGCCTTGCTCGGCCAGCGCATTGGCGATCTTCATGCCGGCGGCGCGGTTGACCAGCAGACGGTTGCCTAGCTCGGTCTGGTCGCAGCCGGGTTGGTCGCGGATGTGGATCAACGCGGTCACACGCGCCGGGGTGAGCTGTAGCTCGGCCAATTCCTGGCGCGCGGCGTGGCTGGAGGCCAGGGCGGCCAGTTGCAGCTGGTAGCCAAGGTCGGCGGCAAGTGAAAGGCGAGCAGTCATCGGTCCGTCCAGATTGTATCCGTTAAATACAATCTAGCCGACCCAAGCGGGCCCTGCAAGAGGGTGCGATGGCATGACGCGAAGCGCAGTACGCGGTTGCGTAGTGCAGCCGCGCCTGCCATACGACGATCAGCGAATCAGCCAGCCGGCGAGCTGTTCGCGGGTCAGGTAACCGCTGTGACGGGTGTCGAGCGCGTCGAATTCATCGGCCAGGGCAGGGTTGGCCTGCGCCTCTGCACGGCTGATGCGCCCATCGCCATCGGTATCCATGGCCTCAAAATCGATGCGATAGCTGCCGACCACGCTGCTGGGCTGGATCGAACGCACGATCACGCTGGATTGGCCGCGCGGGCGCTCCAGTTCGGTTTGATGGGTGACCTCGCCACTGGAGAGCGGCTGGGTGCGGATGGCACTGGGCACGTCGATCAGCGGCATGCTGCTGGCAGGCGTGGGCGCCTGTTGCGCCTGTGCGGCAGTGCAGAGCAATAGCGACAGCGTGGAGACGAGTGTGGCAATACGGCGAGTGGTCATCAGATCCCCCTGATGCGGAACAGTCCACAAGCATAGAGCCTGGCGGCCTCGCGCTGTGCGTGACGATGGCGCGGCGCTTGGCGACGGGATGCGTTTTTCGAAGGTCACAGCGGGCGAACATGCCTTGTCGCGATGTTGCGTCGTGGCCCTGAGCGAGCACTGCGCAGCGCATCGCGCAGTGCTCTGGTGAGCGCCACTCAGCCGGGGATGAAGGGGAACACGATCTTCAGCAGCCCCTTCAGGCCGCCCTCCGCCGTGCTCGTCACCGCCTTGGCACCCAGGCTGTTGAGTGCGCGACGCACGTCGTCCCAGCGCAGCTGCGCGATGTCCTTCTTGAGCAGATCCGACACCTCTTCTGCGGTGGGCGTGAGCTTCTGCAATGCGCGAACGGTGGCTTGCGGATCCGGTTGCAGGTAGCCCCAGCGCTCGGCGATTTTCAGCAGCGTGTCGAAGCGCACCGCGACCACTTCGCGATTGCGTTCGTACACCGGCAGCGCACCGACATCGAGAATGGCTTGTTCGAACTGTTGCGCGTCGTCGGGATGTTCGATGCGCACCGCCAAAAAGCCTTCCTTGCGGCTGCGTTCGCTGACGTGTTTTGCGCCGGAGCGCAGATTGTCTTCGGTGAGCACGTTGGCAACGATCCGCTGCATCGCGGCGTCGCCCTCTTCGGGCACCAGCGAGCGCCAACGCGCATAGCCATCGCGCCGCAATGCCTTGACCTTGGCCGAGGTCACCCGCAACTGCAAAGCGACCGCTGCGTTGGAGCTGTTGCGCGAGATGGCGCCATCGCGTTCGAGCAGCACGAAGATCAGCAATTCCAGGTCACGCTTGGTCAGCGACTGAAACCCCTGCAACAGGGTTAGGCGCAGAAATTCGCTGCCGAAGGCGGCCGCGTCCTTCAATTCGATCGGTTGCATGGGGAGTCCTCCACAGGTGACCTGCAGGATGCCATCACGCTGTTGCGCGGCCTGAGAACCAATGCGACGCACACGCCAGTTTCAATGTCCGGTTTCGCGCCCGCGACGATCGGACCTGAACGTTTCAACTGCGCCACGGTCCTGCAAGGTGACGAACACCTGCTTTCCGTCTGCGCCGCCGAAGGCCACGTTGCTGGCCTTGCGCCCCTTCAATGCAACCGTGCGCAGCAGCTTGCCCTGCGGCGACACCACTGCAATTTTCCCGGCATCGTAGCGGGCGATGTACAGATTGCCGTCGGCATCGCAGCGCATGCCGTCCATGCCGAAATCGGGAAAGCTGATCAGCAGCCGTTTGTTGCGCAGGCCGCCGTCGCTGCCGCGGTCGTAGACCCACACCTTGCGCGACATACTTTCGTTGACATACAGCTGTTTGCCGTCGGGGCTGACGTCCAGGCCGTTGGGTGTGGTCATCCCTGCTTCCAGCAGCCGCACCCCGCCGTTGCGACCGATGTGCCACAAGCGCCCGCTATTGTCCTTCCAGTTCGGATCGCTGGCGTAGAAGCTGCCATCGGGCGCCAGCGCCAGATCGTTGGGGCCATCTGCCTCGGGCAACGCCGCGAACGTACTCACCGCGCGCGTCTGCATGTTGACCTGCAGGATCTTGTGGCCGGTGTAATCGGCGACATACATGGTGCCGTCGCGAAAGCGGATGCCATTGCCGGTGCTTCCCTCGGGCAAGGTGACGAACACCTCGGCAGGTGCGCTGCCGTCCGCCTGCAGCGCAATGCGCGCGATGGTGCCGTCCTTGCCCAGGTTCACCGCGTACAGCGCGCCATCCGGACCAGTCGCCGGGCCTTCGGCATTGTGCGTGAATGCGCCATCGCCGATCAGATCGCGCGCAACGAACGGTTTGTCGGCAGCGATGGCGAGCGAACTGGACAACAGCAGCGCCAGCGGCAAACGGCCAAGATGGGCAACGACGGTCATGCGCAATGCTCCTGAGTGATCGCCAGCAGTGTGCCAGAACGTGCAGCGCCACCATGGCGGTGATCACACCCGATCAAGTAAGGTGCGCGAGCAGTATGCCCACACTCGCTAAGGAGGTTTGCATGTCCGTGGAATCGATCACACGTCGCCGCTTGCTTGCCGCCTTTGGCGGTGCAGGCATCCTGCTCGCTGCACCGACGTGGGCAGTGCCGAAGAAAAAGCCCGGAAAACCGCTCAATGTCGCGTTGGTCGGGTTGGGTAGTTATGCCAGCGAACAGCTCGCGCCCGGTCTGGCGCTGACCAAGCATTGCAAGCTCGCCGGTATCGTCACCGGCACGCCGTCGAAGATTCCGCAGTGGCAGTCCAAGTACGGCATCGCCGACCGCAATGTCTACAGCTACGAGAACTTCGATCGCATCGCCGACAACGACGACATCGATGTGGTGTACATCGTCACGCCCACGCATCTGCATGCGCCGCTGACCTTGCGTGCGGCTGCCGCAGGCAAGCACGTGTGGTGCGAAAAGCCGATGGCGATGCATGCCGGTGAATGCGAGGCGATGATTGCTGCCTGCAAACGCAACAAGGTGGCGCTGACGATCGGCTACCGCATGCAGCATGAGCCAAACACGCGGCGCGTGATTGCGATGGCCAGCGAAAAACCGTTCGGTGCGATGCAACGCGTGCGTGCCGAGGCCGGGTACAACGGTTATCAAGGCACTGCCAAGGCCGACCGCCCATGGCGGTTGCGTTCGCAGTTCGGTGGTGGCGCGATGTACGACATGGGCGTGTATCCGCTCAATGCCGCGCGCTACACCGTGGGTGCCGAGCCGCTGGCGGTGACCGCCAAACGCTGGACCGACCGACCCGATCTGTTCGATGAAGTCGACGAGCACATGGACTTCACCCTGGAGTTTCCCAATGCGGTCCGGGCCGAGTGCAAGACCAGCTTCGGCAAGAACATGAATGTGCTGCGTGCCGAATGCGAGCGCGGTTGGTACGAATTGTCGCCGTTCCAGAGCTATCAGGGCGTGACCGGCAAGGCCAGCGATGGACGCGTGTTCGACGCCAAGGTGCCGCATCAGCAGGCGCTGCAGATGGACGAAGACGCGCTGGCGATCATGAACGGCACACCATTACGTGCGCCGGGCGAAGAAGGCCTGCGCGACATCCGTATCGTCGATGCGATCTATCGCTCGGCGCGCGAGGGCAGCAAGCGCATCGTGCTGTAAGGGTGGCCGGCTCCGCCGATTGGCGGAGTGCGGGCGCTGCATGCGCTGAGCAGTGGGCTGGCTCAGCGTAGGCTGCACGATGCAGTGCGGACGCGTTGCATTGCTTGGTGAGCGCTGCTGCGCGCTCGTGGCTGACCACGAGCGCCGGCTATGCGAGTGAAATGCTTCAGTCAGGCTTAGAGCGACTAACAAAACGACCGCGCAGCCGCCAGGCGGGCGTGGCCGGTGCTCGGAATCGGCATGTACCACTCGTACACTCCGGTTCTGAGCGCGCCGTCCGCGCCCACCTGACAGCTGCTCGCTACGTTTTGTTAGCCGCTCTTATTCGAGAACAGGTGCCCAGCGCACGGCGGACTGCATCGCCGATCGATCGCATGATCGAAGCACTCTTGATGACTCTCCGTCCCAGTCCCACCCTTTTCCGAATTCCGATTCAGCTCAATCCCGCATCGCCAGCACCGTGATCTCCTCGCGATCGTGATACAGCTGCTTGGCGCGCACGCTCAATGATCTCTCGGCCTGTTGCTCGAACAGGTCCAGGCACAGACGGGTCTCGTCCCAGCGCTTTTTCATCGGTAGCTTGAGGTTGAAGATGGTGTTGCGGCACCAACCTTCGCGCACCCAGGTCGCCATGCGTTCGGCCACGCGGCGCGGTTGCTCGACCATGTCGCAGACCATCCAGTCCAGCGGTTGCGTGGGCTTCCAGTGAAAGCCGTCGGCACGCAGGTGTTCCACCAGCCCGGTCTCCAGCACATGCTCGCGCAGCGGGCCGTTGTCCACGCTGGTGACGTGCACGTGCTGCCGCGTCAGTACCCAGGTCCAGCCGCCGGGCGCAGCGCCCAGATCGGCCGCACGCATGCCCGGCTTGACCAGTGCATCGCGTTCTTCGGGCGTGAGCAGCGTCAGCAAGGCTTCGTCGAGCTTGAGGGCAGAGCGCGAGGGCGCTTCCGGCAGCAATTTCAGGCGTGGAATGCCCAGTGGCCACGGGGCGCTGTCGGCGCGGTCGGCCACCGCAAGCAAGGCGTGGTCGCCGTCGAGAAAACAGACGTGCAACCGAGGTTGGCGCGGCTGCGGCTTGTCGGTGAGCAGGCCGGCCTTGCGCAGAGCCGGGCGCAGCGCATTGCCGAAGCTGCGCGCCAGGCCCGCCAGCGGCTTGCCCGCGTCCGAATCCGGGTGTTCCACCCACAGATCGCCAAAGCGCTGCTGCCCGTCCAACGCGGCCAGGATCGGCGTGATGCGGTCCTTGGGGTCGATACCTTTCAGCTCGGCAATCACCACCAGCTTCTGCCGGGCGAAGATCAACTCGCGCCACTGCAGTTTTGCTGCAAGTTGCGCGGCTTCGTCGCAGACGAACAATACATAGCCGTCGTTGCGTTGGGTGCGCGCATAGCCGGCAATGCCGACGAATGCGGCGCGCACACTCAATTCTGCGGCCAGCTCAGGTTCGAAACCCTGCCGGCAGTAACACAGCAGGCCGCTCATCGCTGCACCTGCAGGGCGCCCGCTGCGCCCGCGACATCAGTAATGGTCACCGCCGCCCTCGCCGTAGTTGCGCAGCACTGCACACGCCTGGTCGCGCAGTACGTCGCGCACCACCTCGATGCCGCGGCGGCTCAGTTCACCCACCCAGTCGGCCGGCAATGGGCCTTCGTCGAATTGCGTCAGCGCCATCACGTCGTCGGCGCGCGCGCCGATCAGCAGGCGGTCGATGCCGGCCCACACGGTGGCGCCGTAGCACTGGCAGCACGGCTGCGCGGAGGTAGCCAGCGTCACCGGCGACAGCACATCGTTCAAACGCGGTGTCTGCAAGCGCTGTTGCGCGAGCATGTAAGCCATGTTTTCGGCATGCGCCAGCGAGGTGGTCTGCGGCACCACACGGTTCACTGCGGCGGCAATGATGCGGTGGTCCGGGCCGAACACCACCGCGCCGAACGGGCCGCCGCTGCTTTCGCGCACATTCATCCGTGACAGCTCGATCGCCAGGGCCACCTTGTCCTCATCGCCGGGATAGGCGCGGCTGTCGTCGACATGCGCGTGGATCCAGTCGGGCAGGGTGAGGTGGACGTGCGCGTGAAGCATCAGTGGACCGTTTCTGTAGGGGGAGTGGCGGGGCGCAGTGTATCGGCCTGCGCGTCCTTTGCGGCACATTGGCCGGCGACGCACTGGCAGGCGCTGATCTCGCGGAAGCCGCACACGCTCATCATGCCGCCAGCCTGGCATTGCGCCAGTACGCCTTTGGGATCGGTGGCGCTGTTGACGTTGACGCAGGCTGGAAACGCACCGCAACAGTTGCCGACGTTCTTCACCGTGCAATCGGCATCGGTGCGGCAGGTGGTGGTGACGATGACCGCTTTGCCGGCTGCCGGGCCGCTTGTCGAGCCGGTTGCCGGAGGCGGCGCGGCGGTATCGGCCGGTGGTGCGGCCACGCAGCCAGTCGACCCAAGACAGGCCAGCAGCAATAGCATGTTCAGACACCGGGACAAAAGACGCGACATGCGGCCGCTCCGATCAGAATAGGTGAGCGGCCATGGTAAGCCCCGGATGCGCGGATGTGGCGCGCGCTGGATCAGTTACGACCATCACGCGATCCAGGTCTTGCGCGCGTTGCGGCTGATGACGCTAGCGACGGCGTGGCGTGTGACCGAAACACCTGCAGCCTTGGAGCAGCTAACAAGACTACTGTGCAGCCGCTAGGCGGGCGCGTCCGCTGCTCGGGTCGGCATGCGCCACCCGTACACTTCGGTTGCTCCGCGCCGTCCACCCCCAGCTGACGGCTGCTCGCGAGGTTTTGGTAGCCGCTCTTGGTGTAGTCAACGCCGTCTGCGCAGTGCCCGGTGGCAGCGCGTGGCAACATCCAGTTGCTGCATGCTTTCGTCGCGGCGATCGCTGGGTAGATCGTCATCTGGCCGACCCGGAAGAAGCGTACAGAACACCTCGGCCGGGGTCGCCGCGTTCGAGACGGGCTGCTGCGGCGAGCAGGCCGTCAGGCCGATCGACAGCGAAAACACCGCGCTGCGCCATGTGTTTGCAGGTGGGCGTAAGCATGGTGGTGGGAGGCACATGGCGGCATCGCTGGCTGACACAGCCTGCAATCTAGGCCGATGCGCGCATCAGGTGCCGAGGTCATTTCGCTTCCGCATGCAGTGCTGCGCACCACAGCACGCCGACCAGCAGGCAGGCGATGGCGGCCAGCTCCAGTGGCGTAGGCAGGCGCATTTCCCAGGCGAAGCCGTACAGCAGCGCAAACACCGTCTCGAACACGATCATCTGCCCGACCAGGGTCAGCGGCAGCACGCGGCTGGCACGATTCCACAGCGCGTTGCCGATGATCGAGGCCAGGATGCCCAGCAACAGCGACACGCCCCAGAAACTGGCCCACTCGAGCGGTGCATGCGCTGCACTGCCGATGAGGGCCGCCGGCGCCAGCAACAACGCCAGTGCGCCGGTCACCACGCCGGTCAGCAGCGACCAGTCGCCCCCGGACAGATCCGGGCGCCGCCGCAACCAGCGTGCGTTGGCGATCGAATAGGCCGACCACGACACCAGCGCACCCGCCGCGCACAGCAGGCCGGCGATCCGCGTCAGGCGATCGTTCGCCTGCTGGCCGGAGTCGTCCTGCACGGTGTCCAGTGCCACCAATGTCACGCCGATCACGCACAGCACGCAGGGCGCGGCCAGACGTCGCAATTGCACCGCACCGGCGGCACGCGTCCCGATCACGGTGACCACCACCGGCAACAGCCCGATGATCAACGCAGTTGCCGCGCTGCCCGCCCACTGCACGGCGCTGCCAAGCAGCACGTAATAAACCAGATTCCCCATCAGGCTCAAACGCACCAGTGCCCACCATTCGGCAGCGCCCAGCCGGCCAGCGGTCTGCCGCGCGCGTGGCGCCAGCAGCAAGGCCGCCACCACGCCATACGAGAGATACCGCGCCACCGCCAATTGCAGCGGCGTAAAAGCGCCCAGCAATTGCGGTGCCAGAAACACCAGCCCCCACAGCGCACCCGCACCGATTCCGCAGGCGACACCCACCATCAAGCGTTCACGCATCGTGCTGTTCCTCAGGGCGTGCATTGCAGCGTGCCGTGCGGCAGGGAGTTGATCAAGACGAGCGCTGCAGATGTATGCAACACCGGGACGCCGCAGCGGTGCGCTGTTCCAGCGGCTGTGATGTCGTCGGCCACGCGCACAGCGCCGCGTGGGAACGATGGCACGGTGCAATGCAGTGGGATGTCTTCGCAGTGCGTGCACCACCGCCAAAACCGTGATGGTCTGGAGCGATCCACGGCGTGACTGGCAGTGTGCGACGCATCGGCGCTGCGGCGGAGAAGGGGCGTGATGACGCAGATGCCGCCTCTGCAGCCGCGCACCCGCCGCCCGATCTCGGTAGCAGCGACGCCCGCCTTGCAAGGGCGCCGCTGTCCTGCGCGGTTACTTGGCCCATGTGTCGCGCAAGGTCACGCTGCGATTGAAAACCGGTGTGGCTGCGCTATGGTCGCGACGGTCGGCAACGAAGTAACCGGTGCGTTCGAACTGGAACGCCTGCTCGGGCGCTGCCATCGCAGCGCTCGGCTCTACGTACCCGCGCACGTTGCGCTTGGACTCGGGGTTCAGGTAATCGCGGTAGGTCTTGCCCTCGGACTCGTCGTCAGGCTTCTCCACCGAAAACAGGCGGTCGTACAGGCGGATTTCCGCTTCCACCGCGTGTGCCGCGCTGACCCAGTGGATGGTGCCCTTGACCTTGCGGTTGGCGCCTTCCATGCCCGGGCGCGATTCCGGATCCAGCCAGCCGCGCAGTTCGACGATCTCGCCGTCAGCGTTCTTGATCACCTCGTCCACGCGCGCAATGCCCGCGCCGCGCAAGCGGATTTCGCCGCCCGGCACCAGGCGCTTCCAGCCCTTTGGCGGAACCTCGGCGAAATCCTCGCGCTCGATCCACAGCTCGCGCGCAAACGGCACCTCGCGTGTGCCGAAGCTGTCGTCCTTGGGGTGGTTGGAAAACTGCAGCGTTTCGGTGTGGCCTTCCGGCAGGTTGGTCAGCACCAGCTTGAGCGGGTCGATCACGGCCATACGGCGCGGCGCCGCTGCGTCCAGATCCTCGCGCAGGCAACCTTCCAGCACCGAGAAATCGATCAGCGAGTTCTGCTTGCTGATGCCCACGCGGTCCACGAACAGGCGCATCGCCGCCGGCGTATAGCCACGCCGGCGCAGGCCCTGCAGCGTGTACATGCGCGGGTCGTCCCAACCGTCCACCAGCTGCTCTTCCACCAGCGCGGTGAGCTTGCGCTTGCTCATCACCGTGTAGTTGATGTTGAGGCGCGAAAACTCGATCTGACGCGGCTTGGCCGCTTCGCGCGGCAGGCCCTTGTCCAGCAGCGGCTGCAGCAGTTCCGGATGGCCGACCAGGTCCACCTTGTCCACGCACCAGTCGTACAGCGGGCGGTGGTCTTCAAATTCCAGCGTGCACAGCGAGTGGGTGATGCCTTCCACCGCATCGCCGAGCGAATGCGCGAAGTCGTACATCGGGTAGATCGGCCAGGCGTTGCCGGTGTTCTGATGCTCCACATGCTTGATGCGGTACAGCGCCGGGTCGCGCAGGTTGATATTGCCGCTGGCCATGTCGATCTTGGCGCGCAGCGTACGCGCGCCGTCGGGGAATTCGCCGGCACGCATGCGCGCGAACAGGTCCAGGTTTTCTTCGACGCTGCGCTCGCGGAACGGCGAATTGCGGCCGGGTTCGGTCAGCGTGCCACGGTATTGGCGCACCTGTTCTGCGGAGAGATCGCACACGAAGGCATGACCATCGCGGATCAGCTTCTGCGCGGCCAGGTAATACACCTGGAAATAATCCGAGGCGTGGCGCAGCTGCGCCCAGTCATAGCCCAGCCAGCGCACGTCGTCCTGGATGGCCACCACGAACTCGGGGTCTTCCTTGGCCGGGTTGGTATCGTCCAGGCGCAGGTTGCACAGCCCGCCGAACTCGGCGGCCAGGCCGAAATCCAGGCAGATCGCCTTGGCATGGCCAATATGCAGGTAGCCGTTGGGCTCGGGCGGGAAGCGGGTGCGGATGACCGTGTGCTTGCCGCTGGCCAGATCCTCGCGGACGATCTGGCGGATGAAGTCTTTCTTCTCCGCCGGGGCGGTGGCGTCGGTGGCTAGGGTCTCGGACATGCGCGCATCAGCAATAGGTAAACCGCAAGTTTAGGCGGTGGCACCGGTTAGGGGTAGGCGCGGGGTGCGGAGGGGCGGCGTGGGGCCAGTGGTTTCGGCGTGGCCTGGGTGCCGGATAGCCTCTGCAGGCTGCGCCGGCGATGCATGGTTCGGTCGCTGCCAGCCGTCACGATGCAACCCAGGCGCGCCAGGCGGCGCAGGCGGGCCTGGCGAGCAGGCGGTCGGCGCCCAGTGCGCAGCAACCACGGTACAAGGCCCTCTTTCAGGTCAGGCTTGGCCTCATTCACGCGCTTGGTCCGCAAGCGCTGCCTTGCGCGCGCGCTGCAGGACAAGGCGTGCCTTGCGGCCGGGCATGGCTGGCGGGCATCGGCCGTGACGCGTACGCTGCGCCGACCCCGTTGGAGCGCTCCTGCGATGCCACTGCCCCGTCTGGTGATCGGCGACAAGACCTTGTCTTCCTGGTCGTTGCGGCCGTGGCTGCTGTTGCGACACTTCAAGGTGCCGTTCGAGGAAGTCGCGCTGCCGCTTGCGACGCCCGAATTCCAGGCGCGCATAGCCGGGTATTCGCCGACCCGCCAGGTGCCGGTGCTCTGGGACGACGCCTTGCATGTGTGGGATTCGCTGGCGATCTGCGAGTACATCAACGAGCGTTGGCTGGCCGGCCGCGGCTGGCCGGCCGACCTGGCCGTACGCGCGCAGGCACGCGCTGCCGCGGCGGAAATGCATTCCGGTTTTGCAGCCCTGCGCAGCCAACTGCCGATGAATCTGGCCCGCACGCCAGGCCCGGCGCAATGGGACGCGGCCGCCGAGCGCGACATCGCCCGCGTCCAGGCGCTGTGGGCCAGCCTGCGTGCCGAACACGGTCGCGCCGGGCAATTCCTGTGTGGCGACTTCGGCATCGTCGATGCGATGTTCGCGCCGGTGGCGCTGCGCTTTTTCAGCTACGGTGTGCCGCTGTTCGAAGCGGCCGGCGATTATCTGGCGGCGCTGGACGCGTTGCCGGCGCTACGCGACTGGCGCAACGGCGCGCAGCGCGAACGCGCAGCGCGCGGCTGAGATGCAGATCGCCTACCGCGCCAGTCACCTCATCGATGCGCATCTGGCCAAGCACGCTCTGGAAGATGCCGGCATCACCGCGTTCGTCTTCGGTGAATCGCTGCTGGGCGGTGCCGGCGAGCTGCCCGCCTTCGGCGTGCTGCAGGTCTGCGTGGCCGACGTGCATCTCAGCCAGGCCCAGGCGGTGCTGGCAGAGATCGGCTTGTGCGGGCAGGTCACCCGCGCGCTGTAGCGCAGCGCCAGTCGTAGGAGCGCACCCGGGCGCGACGAGGCTCTGCCGATAAACGCCACGTCGCGCCCAGGTGCGCTCCTGCGCTGGTGTTATCGGCAAAGCCCCGGTCGCGCCCAGGTGCGCTCCTACGATGTATGCGCGTCATTCCTGCTGACGCCACCCCGGCGGCGCTGCATCCGGCGCGGCCAATGCGCGCAGGCGCTTGAACAACACCGTGGTTTCGGCCACGTTCCAGACCCGCAGTGCGACTTCGAAAGTATCCAGCGGCTTGGTCAAAAAGTCCTTGGCGCCCAGGCCCAGGGCGCGGTGGCGCGCGCTGCGGCTGGGGTCGGCGGTCAGCACGATCACCGGCAGGAACTGGCCCGGGTCTGACAGCCGCGCCAGCTGTTCCAGCAGCGCGTAGCCGTCCAACTCGGGCATCTTCAGATCCAGCAGGATCAGGTCCGGCGCGAATGCCGAGACCAGGCCCATGACCCGCAACGGATCAGTGGTGGCGATCACTTGCTGGAAGCCTTCGCGTTGCAGCAGGTCTTCGAGCAACCGCACGTTGGCCGGCTCGTCGTCGACGATGAGGATGCGGGAACCGAGGATTTCGTCGCGTGTCATGCCAGCAACCCGTCGATCACGGTGAAGAATTCCGCCACATCGAGCGGCTTGGTCAGATACGCGCGCACGCCTTGATTGCCTACGCGCGCCAGTGTGGCGGTGGTGGCGTCGGCACTGATCACCACCACCGGGATGGCCCCCAGGGCCGGCTGCGCCTGCAATTCGCGCAACAGCTCTTCGCCGTTGCCATCGGTCAGGTGCAGGTCCAGCAGAATCAGATCCGGCGCGCCGTGCTGCAATAGCGCACGCGCCTGCGCCAGGCTGGCCGCTTCGAGCAGCTGCCACTGCGGGCGACGCTCTGTGAGCGTGCGGATCAACGCCTGATTGGATGGATTGTCTTCGATGCTCAACAGCCGGCACACGCTGCTGCCGGCACTGCTCGGCGGCACCAGCGGCCGCGCCGGTTCGCTGTGCTGATGCTCGCCCTGCGGCAGCGAAATCCAGAACCGCGCGCCATCGCTGCTGCTGTCCACGCCGATCTGTCCACCCATCGCCTCGATCAAACGCTTGCTCAGCGCCAACCCCAACCCGGTGCCTTCCACCGCAGAGCGCTCGGCGCCCAACCGCTCGAACGGGGTAAACAGGCGTTCGATCTGGGCCGGGGTCAGCCCCGCGCCCTGGTCGGCCACGGTGATACGCACCTGCTCGCCATCGGCCTGCGCGCTCACCTGGACCTGCCCGCCAGTACGATTGAACTTGACCGCGTTCGACAGCAGATTGAGCAGCACCTGGCGCAGCCGCTGCGCATCGGCGCGCACCGTCCACGGTCCGTCGATGGATGCCGGTTGCAGCGCAATGCCATGCTTGTCGGCATCCGGTGCGATCAGTCCCAAGGCTTCGTGCACGGCCGCGCGTACCGAGATCGGCTCCGGGCTCAGATCAAGTTGATCGGCTTCGATACGCGCGATGTCCAGCAGCTCGGTGATCAACCCGAGCAAGTGCCTGCCGGCACCCAGAATGTGCCGCAGATGCCGTCGATGACCCGGCTCGGGCAGATCCATTTCCAGCACCTGCGCATAGCCCAGGATCGCATTGAGTGGAGTCCGCAGTTCATGGCTGCTGCGCGAGAGAAATTCGGTTTTTGCGCGGTTGGCGGTTTCGGCCTCGCGCCGCGCCAGCTGCGCTTCGGCTGCGCGTGCGGCCAACAGTTCGCTGGCTTGCGCCAGGCGCTGCCCGACCTGGCCCAGTTCGTCGCCGGCACGCGGTTGCGGCGCTAGCGGCAGGCCTTCGCCCAGCCGGTCGGCGTTGGCGGCCAGGGTGCGCAGGCGCCCGGACAATGCCGAGGCGAACCATGCCACCGCAAATACCGCGCCCAGCCCGCCCAGCATCGCCGCGCTCAAGGTGATGATGAGGTTGCGCTGGCGCAGCCCCTGCGCCTTGGCGGTACGCACCTGCAACTGCGCGGTTTCGTAATTGCGCAATTCGCGCAGCTCCGCACGCAGGATGTCGAGTTTGTACTTGCCATCCCACAGTTGCCGAATCTCTTCTTCGCGGCTCAGATCCGGGGCCAGCAATCGGCGCCAACCCTGCATTTTTTCCGCAAAAAGTGGCTTGATGCGCGCAAAGCGCTGCGCTTGGCTGGGGTCGGTGATACGTTGCGAAAGACGGTCGGCTACGCGCTGCAGCCGCGGCTCGGCATCGCGATACGGGGTCAGAAATTCATCGCGCCGCACCAACCGATAGCCGCGCACGCCGGCCGCGGTTTCGGCTAACAGTGCGTGCGCTTCGTACAGATCGCTGAGCACTTCCAGGGTCTGCCGCACGTCGTTTTCGGCGGCGATGTTCTGCCGTTCCACGCTGTAGATCGCCATCAATGCAACGGCCAGCAACAGCAATGGCAGGGTGACGACCGCCAGGCTTTTGCGGGTAATCGGCCAATCGTTCCAACGCACCGCCAATGCATTCATAGCGCAAGTCCGGATTGGACCGCGTACACCGCGGCCTGGGTGCGATCTTTTACCTCAAGTTTCTGCAGGATTCGCTCCACGTGCACTTTGACCGTGCCGGGAGAAATCCCCAGTTCAGCTGCGAGGGTCGCGTTAGTGAGTCCGCGCGGGAGCAACGACAACACCTGTTTTTCGCGCTTGCTCAGCGCGCCCAGACGGTCGTCCTGCAGCGGTTTGCGCCGCCGTGTGGCAACCGGTTTGGCCGGTTCCGCCACCATCGCCGGCAGCAGCAGCGCGAACGCCTGCAGCGCCTGCACGTCGTCATTGCCGGGGGCCGGGCGGCCTTCGCTCCAGGCCACGCAAAGCATGCCGTGCGTGGTGCCCAGCGCGTGGATCGGCACCCTGGCTTCGCGGATATCGGACGGGCGCGGTGGCATCAACCAGACCGCCTCATGGCCGTCGCCGGCGGCGCTGGCCCCGGGCGGCAATGCACGGCCGCGGCTGGCCAACACTTGCGCGCGCGGGCCGCGCTGCGCCAGCACTGCGCCGTGTTCCAGGCCCAGTAGCAGCAGCACCCGCCCGAGGACCGCATCGCAGGCCTGCTTGGGACTCTGCACCTGGCGCAGTGCAACGGCAGCTTCCCAAAGCGCCTGCCAACGCGCGCTATCGGAGGCCTCGCGGCGCAAGGTCAGGCGCCAATCGCCAGCATTGGTGGGGGTCTCCATAGTTTCGCTCTAGGCCGATCAGCATATTTGAGTATATGCCACTCGGCAGAATTGTTGGGGCTGCTTGATTTCGATACTGAGCCTGCCCGATGCGGCACCCCCATCAATCACACGGAGATTCCCCATGCGTCGCACACTCTTCTCTCTGGTTCTGGCTCTGGCTGCCACCCCGGCGCTGGCTGGCGGCGTGATGCATTACACCG
>NZ_QEYV01000041.1:0-58539 GCF_003992815.1 Xanthomonas sp. DAR33341
CAATTCGCTCGGTTGGGTGTTCGACAATCCGGTGGACACGATCGACCTGACGCGGGCGTCGATCATCGGGTTCGACTACACCGACGTGATCGACAACGCTGAAGTGCGCGTGCCGGTGATCAACTACCTGCTGCACCGCCTGGAAGCGCTGATCGACGGTCGCCCGCTGATCTACGTGATAGACGAGTTCTGGAGGATCCTGGACGACAAGGCTGGCCTGAAGGAGTTTGCCAAGAACAAGCAGAAGACCATCCGAAAGCAAAACGGCCTGGGCATTTTCGCCACGCAGAGCCCCGAAGACGCGCTGGCCAGCGACATTGCCGCTGCATTGATCGAGCAGACGGCCACTCGCGACGATCACATGGAAGGGCTCAAGCTCACCGACGCCGAATATCAGGTTGTGGTGTCGCTGCGACGCCACCCAATTTTGACCAAGGCCTCGCGATCTCTCAGCAAGCGCAATGAATACGTATGCACGCGTACGCCTGTAGCACGCCACACCGCTAGGCTAACGCCCTTAGTCGGTGGCCGTGTTGGCTGCCAGCAGTGGCCCGGGAGGGGCGTGCATGTTGCAGACACCATGGTGGCGCGGGGCCGTCATCTATCAGATCTATCCGCGTAGCTTTCTGGATTCCAATGGCGATGGGGTCGGCGATCTGCCGGGCATCATCGCCAAGCTCGACTACATCGCTGGGCTGGGCGTGGATGCCATCTGGATCTCGCCGTTTTTCAAGTCGCCGATGGCAGATTTCGGCTATGACATCGCGGACTACCGTGCGGTGGATCCGTTGTTCGGGACGCTGGACGATTTCGACCGTCTGCTCGACAAGGCGCATGCGCTTGGCCTGAAGGTGATGATCGATCAGGTGTTGAGCCACACCTCGATCGAGCATGCGTGGTTCCAGGAAAGCCGTCAGGACCGGACCAATGCGAAGGCGGATTGGTATGTGTGGGCCGATCCGCGCGAGGACGGGACGCCGCCCAACAACTGGTTGTCGCTCTTCGGCGGTGTGGCGTGGCAGTGGGAGCCGCGGCGCGAGCAGTACTACCTGCATAACTTCCTGGTCGATCAGCCCGACCTCAATTTCCATAATGCCGAGGTGCAGCAGGCAACCCTGGACAATGTGCGGTTCTGGTTGGACCGCGGGGTGGACGGCTTCCGCCTGGATGCGATCAACTTCTGCTTCCATGACGCGCAGCTGCGCGATAACCCGGCCAAGCCGGCCGACAAGCGGGTGGGGCGGGGCTTTAGCGCGGACAATCCGTACGCCTATCAGTACCACTACTTCAACAACACGCAGCCGGAGAACCTGGCGTTCCTGGAGCGCCTGCGTGCGCTGCTCGATCGCTATCCGGATGCGGTAAGCCTGGGCGAAATCTCTTCGGAAGACTCGCTGGCGACCACGGCCGAATACACCGCCAAGGGCCGCTTGCACATGGGCTACAGCTTCGAGCTGTTGGTGCAGGATTACAGCGCGGCGTACATCCGCGAAACGGTCAGCAGGCTCGAGGCCACCATGTTGGAAGGATGGCCGTGCTGGGCCATTTCCAACCACGATGTGGTGCGTGCGGTGACGCGTTGGGGCGGTGAAGATGCGTCGCCTGCGTTCGCTCGCATGGTAGTGGCGCTGCTATGTTCGTTGCGTGGCTCGGTTTGCCTGTACCAGGGCGAGGAGCTTGGGCTAGGCGAGGCGGATGTGGCGTTCGAGGATCTGCGGGATCCGTACGGCATCACGTTCTGGCCGACCTTCAAGGGCCGCGATGGATGCCGTACGCCGATGCCGTGGACCGATGCGCCGTCGGCGGGTTTCACCAGCGGCAAGCCGTGGTTGCCGTTGTCCGAGCCGCATCGTCTGGCTGCAGTGAGTGTGCAGCAGGACGATGCCCAGTCTGTGCTGCGCGCAGTGCGGGCATTTCTGAGTTGGCGCAGGAGCCTGCCGGCCCTGCGCGAAGGGGCGATCGCGTTCTACGACATCGCAGAGCCGGTGCTGATGTTCCGGCGTGAGCATGCGGGCCAGGTCATGCTGTTGGCGTTCAATTTGTCTGCGGACATCACCGAGCTGGCACTGCCTGCAGGTGCATGGCGCCAGATCGATGTGCCGGGGGTGGAGCGTGGCGTGATCGAGCATGGCCGCGTGCGCTTGCCGGGGCATGCTGTCGTTTGCGCAATGGGCGGGCAGTGACGCGGTCGTTTCACAGAGAGCTTTATGAGCATGTTTGATTGACACCGGCGAGGCGTTCCATTGGGATGCCTCGCTTTTTGTGGTGGGTTGTGAGAGCCGAGTTAGCGTGCATGCGACGCGCGGTGGCTGGTCGGCAAGTCAAGATAGGTTATGGAGTGGTGCCGCCGCAGGAGATGGTGATGTATCACTTCTCGGTTCATCAATTTCAGGGAAGCGGCTGCTTGATGAAGATCGATTGCAAAAGCGACACTCTGGAGCGATGACTTGGCTAAATTTCCAGAGGATGTATTGCGCTAGGAACTGCAGGAAGCAAAGTGTGCGTGTGTCGGCATTGCGCTCGATCCTTCCAACCTCTACCGAAAGATTCGACCCGAATGGGAGATGCGGTTCAAAGAAAAGCCGCCGGTGTCTAGCCGGCGGCTTTCTTCGTTGGAGATTTTGAGATTCTAGAGCGAGACGTTTTGATTGCATTCCGCGTAATAGACCATCGCTCCTGACGGGAGATCTACCAAGAGGTGAAAGCAGGGCTTCTTGGATGCCGAGGGTGTTGGTGTGGAATCCGTACCCTCAGCCCAAGCCCTCTCCCGGAGGGAGAGGGGCAAACAGCCCGCTATCTGTTCCTGCAATGGCTCAGAACTTGTAATTCACACCCAACACAAACGTGCGGCCCCACTCGATGTATTCCAGTGGACGGTCCTTGGTTTCTGCGTACGTGCGATACGGCGAGTTGCTGAGGTTGCTGGCCTGCAGCAGTAGGGTCAGGCCGGACAGGCTGCTGGCTTCGCTGAAGTTGTAGCTGATTTGTACGTCGGTGATGTTTTCGCCGACCACGTAGCGCAGCGTGCGGTTGCCGTTGAAATTGCCGATTTCGCCGATGAAGTCCGAGCGCCGGCGCTGGCTGACACGTGCTTCAAAGCCCTTGTGCTCGTAGTAGGCGGTCAGGTTGTAGACGCGCTTGGACAAGCCGGGCAGGCTGATTTCACCGTCGCCCACGCTGGAGACGCTTTCCGGGTCGCGGATCTTGACGTCGCTGTCGTTGAAGGTGGCGCTGGCCTGGATGCCGAAGCCTTCCAACGGCGCGAAGATCAGCTCCAGCGGCAGCGAGGCGGTGAGTTCGACACCGCGCAAGGTGCCGCCCTTGCCGTTGAACGGGGCGCTGAAGGTGCCGGTGGTCAGCACCGGGGCAGAGCCCGGCGGCGGCACGTAGCCGGCCACCAGTGCGGAGAAATCGTAGTTGTCGCGGCTCTGGGTGTAGATGTAGCTCTTGAGGTCCTTGTAGAAGAACGCCGCGGCCACGTAAGCACGCTCGGCAAAATACTTCTCGTAGGAGATGTCCAGGGCATTGGCGCGCCACGGATCCAGCATGGGGTTGCCGCCGCTGGCGCCGGGGCGCCCGGTCGAGGTGTCGACACCGAATTCCAGCGAGGCACGCAGTTGATCCACGCGCGGGCGTGCGACCTGCTTGGCCATCGCAAAGCGCAACGTCTGCTCGTACGGGAACTGGAAGGCCAGGTTCAAGCTGGGCAGCCAGTCGCGGTAGGTCTTGCCATCGTCGATGGGCCGCACTTCGCTACCGGCCGGCTGCGAGGCGTCCCAGTAGTTGGCCTGCGAGGACTGGTCTGCACGTTGCAGCTGCACGCCAATATTGCCGCGCACACCCACTTCGCCCCATTCGGTATTGATGTTCGCACGCAGCCAGGCAGTGGTGATTTTTTCTTCCACCGTCCAGGCCTTGGATACCAGGAACGAGGCGTCGTCGCTGGGGTTGAACAACATGTAGCGCGCCACTGTCGCCGGCACATTCCATGCTGGCAGGGAGCCGAGACCGGCGAAGCCGAGATTGACCGGTGCGTATTGCAGGTCCGCCGCCACCGTGGCCTCGCCCTGCGCGCCCAGGGTGATATTGCCTTCGGGCTGGGTCTTCTGCTTTTCGCGATTGGCGTAGTTGACGCCCACATCCAGATCCGAGAACCAGCTCAGCGCTTCGGGCATCGGGAAGCTGGCCTGCAGGCGCGCGCCCTTGAGCACGTCTTCCACGCGCGGCACCTTGCCGTAGCCGGAGCCGTAGATGGTGTTGGTGAGGAACAGCTCATCCGGATTGGAATAATTCATGCCCGGCGACAGCTGCGAGAAGCCGTTGCCGACAACCGACACGCCCACGGTGTCCAGCTGCGGCATGGGGGCGCGCTGAAGATTGTTTTCCAGGTTCAGTTCGTCGCGAGTGGCCTTGGAGTAGTTCAGGTCCGCGACGATCTTGACGGACCCGGCTGTGATTTCGTTGTTCCAGCCGAAGGCGTCGATCTTGTCTTCGCGCTTGTTGTACATGCCACGCACCAACGGATAGACGCCGCTGGCATCGCCGCCGACGAAGGTATTGCGATCGTTGACGCGCACGTTGCTGATGTTCAGGCCGGGCGTGTAGCCGCCGTTGTAGTTGCTCAGGTTGAGCTCGAACTGGTTGGCGGTGTCGATCTGCTCGGCTTCGGTGTGGAAGGCATCGAGCGTGCTGGTCCAGGCATTGGACGGGCGATACTGCAGCGTGGCCATGACGCCGTCGCGCTTCTGATTGCCGGTGCGTCGCAGGGCCTTGATGCCATCGGAGAAATACACGCCATCTGCGACGCCAGGACGCTGCCGCTGCGCGTTGACCTGCTGCCACGGTTCGTACAGGCCCACCTGGTTTTCCTGGATCGGCATGTCGGTGTGCGCGTAACCGATGGTCAGGCCGATGGTGCGGTCTGCGAATTGGTCGATGTAGCTGACATTGAAGCGGTTGCCGTACGGGTCGACGTTGGCGGCCTTGCCCAAGGAGTTGCGCTGATAGCGGCCACCGATGGCGATCACGCGCTCGTTGTAGCTCAGCGGGCGGGCGGTCTGCATGTCCACGGTGCCCGACAAGCCTTGACCAACCAGGCCGGCATCGAGGGTCTTGTAGACGGTGACGCCGCTGACCAGTTCGGATGGATATTGGTCGAATTCCACGCTGCGGTTGTCGCCGGTGCTGACCACTTCGCGCCCATTGAGCAGCGTGGTGGAAAAGTCCGGTGACAGGCCACGTACGCTGATGACCTGCGCACGGCCGGCAACGCGTTGCGCAGCCAGGCCGGGCAGGCGCGCCAGCGATTCGGCGATGCTGACGTCAGGCAGGCGACCGATGTCTTCGGCTGAAATGGCTTCCACGATCGAAGTGGAATCGCGCTTGACCGAGATGGCGCCTTCGATCGCGCGGCGCAGGCCGGTGACCTGGACCTTGTCCAAGTCGGTGACCGCGCCAGCAGCCTGTTCGGACGCGCCTTGTGGGGTGTCGCTTGCGTGTGCAGGCGCTGCCGTTTGCGCGGCGGCCCATGTCGGTGCCATGGCAACGGCCAGGGCGATACTCAGCGCAGAGCGCTTGTGCTTCAACATTTTCCCCTCCCAGGTACATGTTGTTTTTGATTTTTGATCCGGCAGATGCCTGGATGTCATGCGTCGCGTGCCACGATGGACGTCACGACTGCGACGTATGGTAGACACCGCACCTGGGTGCAAACGTGCACTGCATACGTATTCACTGCGGCGTCGCGCGATGAAATCGATTCCATCCAGGGCCATGCCGACAACAGCGCGGTGATTGCGCTCAGCAACGACATGATGCGCGATGCGCAACGGCGCTGGGACTGCTGCGCCGTGCGATCGATCGTGCTGGCTGTGCGCGTTGGCGCCAAAGCGGTGTCGTAATCAGCGTTTGCCACCCGCCGGAACAAAGCGAATGGCCTGGCCACCACCCGGTGCCAGACGCAGCTCCAACGTATCGGCACTGCCGACCTGACGTTCTTCGCGCACGAAGGCGAACGGGTTGCTGGCATAGTCCGCGCCGTCGCCATCGCGATAGATCTGCGCGGTGTAGCGCACGCCAGGTTCGAGAAAGCCCAGCGGCACCCGCAGCAGGCGGCCGTGCTCGTCGGTGATGCTGCCCAGGAACCAGTCGCGGCTGTGCCGGTCCTTGCGTGCGATGGTGACGTAATCGCCCACTTCGCCATTCAGCGCGCGGGTCTGGTCCCAGTCCACCGCGACGTCTTCGATGAAGCGAAACGCATCGCGGTGTTGCAGATAGTGCTCGGGCAGATCGGCGGCCATCTGGATCGGGCTGTAGAGCGTCACATACAGCGCCAGCTGACGCGCCAACGTGCTGGGAATCGCCTGGCCGTTGCGGCCCTTCAGGCTGACGATGCCGGGCGTGTAATCCATCGGCCCGGCGAGCAGCCGGGTAAACACCAGGTTGACTTCGTGCTCGGGCGGATTGGGCGGCTGGCCCCAGGCGTTGTATTCCATGCCGCGCGCGCCTTCGCGCGAGATCCAGTTGGGATAGGTACGGCGCAGCCCGGTGTCCTTGATGGGTTCGTGCGCATTGACCGCGATGTGGCGCTGCGCCGCCTCCTGCACCACGTGCAGGTGGTGACGCGCCATCCATTGCCCGTCGTGCCATTCGCGCAGCGGGTTGCCGCCCGCGGGGTTGCGACGTTCCACCTGGCCGTCGTCGCAGACATAGCCGGTCTTGACCGAGTCCACGCCGAAGCGCGCATACAAGTCCATCGCCTCGGCGATCTGATCTTCGTAATGGTCCACTGCGCACCCGGTTTCGTGATGGCCGATCAGATGCACGCCCTTGGCGGCGGCGTACTTGGTTAATGCTGGCAGGTCGAAATCCGGCGTGGACCGGGTGAAATCGAAGCTACCGCCATTGCCGAACCATTCCCCGTCCCAGCCGGGATTCCAGCCTTCGACCAGCACGCCGCGAAAGCCGTGGTCGGCGGCGAAATCGATGTAGCGTTTTGTCGTCGCGGTGGTTGCGCCGTGTTTGGGCCCGGTGGCCCAGGTCTGTTGATTGAGATGCATCGACCACCACACGCCCACGTACTTGGACGGCTTGATCCAGCTCACGTCGCCCAGCTGGTTGGGCTCGTTGAGGTTGAGGATGAGGTTGGATTCCACCAGGCCGGTGGCCTGATCGGCGATCTGCAGCGTGCGCCATGGCGTATCGAAGGGCAGGCTGCGGCGCACCTTCCAGCCTTCGGCAGCCGGCGACAGCTGCGCGCGCAGGCGCTGGTTGTCGGTGCGGCGCAGCCACATGCCGGCGTAGTCGACCAACGCCGCTTCATGCAGTGCGATGTGCAGCCCGCTGTCGGTGCGCAGGGTGAGCGGCGTATGCGCCAGCGCAACCTGATTCAACGGCGTGTGCCGATACAGATATTCGTAGTGGATCGGCTCGCCTGCGGGAATCCACCAGGCATCGGCGGGTTGCGCGATGGCGAACTCGGTCACTTCCTCGTCGATGATCGCCTCGCGTATGCCTGCTTGCTTGGGGAAGTGGTAGCGCAGGCCCAACCCATCGTCGTAGACGCGGAAGATCACGTCAAAGGTGCGCTGCGCACCGTCGCGCTCGCCCAGGCTCACGCGCAATTCGTTGTAGTGATTGCGCACTAGCCGCGTTTCGCCCCAGGGCTGCTCCCAGGTGTCGTCGTGACTTTGACGTGTCTGTGCAAGTACGACCATGCCGCGGTCCAGCCGGCCGTCGCGTCGCTCGAAGCCCAGTTGCGAGCGTTGCACCACCGCCTCGCCCAGGCGCTGCACGCGGTAATAAGGCGTGCCGCCATCCACGTCAAGGCTGACCTGCAACGCCTTGTTCGGCGACTCCACGCTGACGGTGGTGACTTCGGCATGCAGCTGCGGCGCAGCACCGCCGAACAGCGTGAGGACCAGCAGCTGGGCGATCCATGCGGCGCCCAGTGTCGAGTGCGCTCGACGTGAAGACAGCGGCATATCTCCTCCCAAGGTGACCGTTGCGCAAGCAGTGACTATGCAGTGCGTCGCTGTGGATACGCCGTGCTGCGCACTGCTGGAAACCCATGAATACGTATGCAGTGGTGCGGAACAGCGAAGTGCGCGTCTACCATGGCGGACGGCACCTGGGAGGGTCCGCGCCCGTGGCACGTCCGTGCCGCGCACCACAACGCGTGCAACGAGGGAGGAAGGCCGACGGCGCAAGCTGTCTTGCCGCTTCGATGTTGAAGATGATCTGCATGGCTGCAACGCTGGGCGTTGCGGCAAGCTCGCCGGCACTGGCCGACGAACTGGAATTTCGAGGACGCCGGGCCCAAGCGCAGGCGTTGGACGATGGCAGCTTCGTGTTGCGCTGGCCGCAAGGCGAACGCCGCATTGCGGCACAACCGATGCGCACGCACACCGCCAGCCCGCTGTTCGACGCCTTGTTCGCGCTGGCACAGCAGGAAATGGCCGATGACCGGGTCGAGGCGATCCGCGACCCCGCCTTCAACGCTGGCAAGCCGGTGCCGTGCGCCTGCTTCGAAACCGGCGAGCGCTGGCCCTACGTGTGGACGCGCGATGTCAGTTTTGCGGCCGATCTTGCGTTGGCGCAGCTGGAGCCGGAGCGCACGCGCAATGCACTGCGCTTCAAGCTCTCTGCCGCACGCGATGGGCGCACGCCGGGACTGTTCGTGGCGCAGGACACCGGCTCCGGCGGCAGTTGGCCGATCAGTAGCGACCGAGTGGTGTGGTTTCTTGCCGCACGCGGCCTGCTGGACGACAAACCGTTTGCCGAAGAGGTCTGGCAGGCGCTACAGGCAACGATCGCGCAGGACCGCCATGCCGTGTTCGATGCGCAGATCGGCCTCTACCGCGGCGAAACCTCGTTTCTGGATTGGCGAGAACAGACCTACCCGGACTGGACGCGCGAGGACGTGCGCTTCATTGCCGAATCCTTTGCGCTCTCCACCAACGTGCTGCATTACCAGGCATTGCGGCTGGCCGAACAGTTGGCGCGCCAGCATGGCGATGCACGCGCTGCGCAGTACGCGCGGTGGGCAGATGCACTGCGCCAGGCCATCGACGGGCGTTTCTGGGATGCGCGCAGCAGCCAATACGTCAGCTATCTCGGCAGCGCAGCGCATCCGGTGCGCTACGCCAAGGTGGATCTGCTCGGCCTCTCGCTAGGCGTGCTGGCCGATGTGTTTCCGCCACAGCGGGCACGCCTTGCGTTGCGCAATTACCCGATGGTCGCGGGTGGCAGCCCGGTTGTGTGGCCGCAAGAGGCGGCGCAGCCGATCTACCACAACCGCGCTGTCTGGCCGTTCGTCAGTGCCTATGCGCTACGCGCCGCACGCGCGCTGGACGATGCGCCACGCATCGCGTTGGAGCTGCAATCGCTGATGCGCGGTAGCGCGCTGGCGGGCTCCAACATGGAAAACTACGAGATGCAGAGCCTTGCGGTGCACGTGGAAGAGGGCGCACGCAGCGGTCCGGTGGTGAACTCGCCACGCCAGCTGTGGTCGGTGGCGGGCTATTTGTCTGCAGTGCGGGAGGGTGTGTTCGGCCTGTCGGCCGCTGGCAAGGTACAGCCGAAGTTGCCGCGGTCCTTGCTACCCCTGTTGTTTGGCGAGGCCAAGCAGATCGTGCTGGAACAGGGCGCACGACGGTACGTGCTGCAGCGCCCGGCGAACGATGCCGGCGAGTTGCTGGTGGCAGGACGCATCGAACGGCAGGGTCAGACCACGCTGGTGCAGTTGGTTGGGCGCGATGCCGACCTCACGCCGCCACCGCGACCGGAGCAGGTGTTCGCACCGCAGACGCCACAGGCGCCGGTCGCGCAACAGATCGGCAACACGTATCGCATCGGTATTCCGGAAGGAACAACGCTGTATCTGGACGGCCGCGCACTCGATGCCAGCGCGCACTGGGATCTTCCCGACGATGGCCTGCTGCATGTGCTCAGCCTGACCCGGCGGCGCGATGGTCTGGAGTCGCTGCATAGCCCGTCGCTGACGCTCGGCCCACTGCAGCGGTTGCCAGGCAGCCAGCGCTGGAGCTGGCGTCCGGCACGTGCAGGCGTGCATCGGGTGTCGCTGCGTTACCGCAACGACAACGGCCCGATCAATACCGGGGTCACCGCCGCGGTCAAACAGCTGGTGCTGGAATGCCCAGGCAAACCCGCGCAATCGCAGGTCATCGTGATGCCGCATAGCGTGGGCGAGCAGCTCTCCACGCAGGTCACTTTCGATGCGGTGGCGGGGCAGGCCTGCACGTTCCGGCTCGAGAACGGCTTCAACATGAGCGCGTTGGCGCACTTTGCGCAGTACAACGGCGGTCGCGGCGGCCGCGATGGCGTGGTCAACGCTGCGCAGGTCAGTGCGTTGTTGGTCGGGCCTGCAGCACGCGTGGAGGTTACGCCATGACCGCCAAGCCACGCTTGGATTTTTGGCAAATCTGGAACATGTGCTTCGGCTTTCTCGGCATCCAGTTCGGCTTCGCACTGCAGAACGCCAATGCCAGCCGCATCTTCCAGACCCTGGGCGCGCAGGTCGACGACGTGCCCGGCCTGTGGATTGCTGCACCGCTCACCGGCCTGGTCGTGCAACCGGTCATCGGTTACCTGTCCGATCGTACCTGGACTCCGTGGGGTCGCCGGCGTCCCTATTTCATGGTGGGCGCTGTCTTTACCACGCTGGCCTTGCTGGTGATGCCCAACGCGCCGATGCTCTGGGTGGCCGCCGGCACGCTGTGGGTGCTGGATGCATCGATCAACATCTCGATGGAGCCTTTCCGTGCGCTGGTGGGCGACCAGTTGCCGCCGTCGCAACGGCCGACCGGCTATGCAATGCAGAGCTTCTTCATCGGCATCGGCGCGATCGTCGCGAGTTTTCTGCCCTGGCTGCTGACCCATTGGGGCATTGCCAACACCGCGCCGCCAGGTCAGTTGCCCGACAGCGTGCGCTACGCGTTCTTCCTCGGTGCAGCGGTGCTGTTCCTGTCGATCACCTGGACGGTGCTGCGCACGCGCGAGTACAGCCCAGAGCAGTTGGCCGGTTTTGACGATGCGCATCCGCCTCTCGCGCAGGCGGTAAGCACTGGCATGGTGCCGACATCCATGGCGAGCGTGCTGTGGTGCGGTCTGGGCGTGCTGCTCGCCGCGGCCATCGCCTGGCAGCACGGCGACCGCATGCTGTATGTGCTGGCCGGGTTGTGTTTCGCCTACGGCGTCTTGCTTGCCCTGGCCCGCATGTTGCCCGCCACCAGCATGCTGGTGGCGATCGTGCAGGACGTGCGCAGCATGCCGATGACGATGCGTCGCCTGGCCTGGGTGCAGTTCTTCTCGTGGTTTGCCTTGTTTGCGATGTGGATCTACACCACTGCCGCGGTGACGCAGGTGCATTTCGGTGCGAGCGACACCGCTTCGGCGGCCTACAACGATGGCGCAAACTGGGTCGGCGTGTTGTTCGGCGCCTATAACGGCTTCGCTGCATTGGCTGCAGTGGTAATCCCGCTGCTGGTGCGTGCGATCGGCTTGCGCTGGAGCCATCTGTGCAATCTGTGGCTGGGTGCCGCCGGCTTGTTGTCGATGCTGGTCATCCGCGACCCGCAGTGGTTGCTGCTGTCGATGCTGGGCGTCGGCTTCGCCTGGGCCTCGATCCTGTCGCTGCCATATGCCTTGCTGTCAGACAGCGTGCCCGCTCCCAAGATGGGCGTGTACATGGGCATCTTCAATTTCTTTATCGTGATTCCGCAGTTGGTCGCCGCCAGCGCGCTGGGCTTTGTGCTGCGCGCGTGGCTGGGCGGGCAGCCGATCTATGCATTGGCCATTGGCGGGCTCAGCCTGTTGATTGCAGGTGTGTGCGTGGTGCGGGTTCCAGTGGCCTCGGGAGGGCAATGATGCGCAGTGCGATGTATGTAGCGTTGACGATGTACGCAGGCGTGGCGATGGCGGCGCCTGCAGCCAAGGACTACTACGGCACCCTGGAGCCGTTCGCCGCCGAGGCGGTGTACTTCGTGGTGACCGACCGCTTCGTCAACGGCGATACCGGCAACGACCATCGCGATCAGGGCGGTGCGCATCGCACCTTCGATGTGCCCACACCATGCGCCGACGGCAGCGAGGACAACATCGGCTATCTCGGTGGCGACTTCAAGGGCATCGTCGAGCATGCCGATTACATCCGCGACCTGGGCTTCGGGGCGGTGTGGATCACCCCGATCGTCGACAACCCCGACGAAGCGTTTACCGGCGGCAAGCCGATCACCTGCGGCAGCACGCTCAGCGACCATGGCAAGACCGGCTATCACGGCTATTGGGGCGTCAACTTCTACACGCTCGACGAACATCTGCCCAGCCCGGGCCTGGATTTCGCCGGCTTTACCCGTGCCATGCACGCCAGCAAGCTGAAGGTCGTGTTGGACATCGTGGGGAACCATGGTTCGCCGGCCTACACCATGCCGCAGGCGCAACCCGGCTTTGGCAAGCTCTACGATGCACAGGGGCGCCTGGTCGCCGACCACCAGAACCTTGCGCCCGCGCAACTGGATCCGCAGCACAACCCATTGCATGCCTTCTACAACACCGGCGGCGGCCTGGCGGAATTGTCCGACCTCAACGAAAACAATCCGGCGGTGCTGGATTATCTGGCCGGCGCATACCTACAGTGGATGGAGCAGGGCGCCGATGCGTTTCGCATCGATACCATCGGCTGGATGCCGGATCGCTTCTGGCATGCCTTCGTGGCGCGCATACGTGAAAAACGCCCGGGCTTTTTCATGTTCGGCGAAGCCTTCGATTACGACGCCAACAAGATCGCCGGGCATACCTGGACGCGCAATGCCGGCGTCAGCGTGCTGGATTTCCCGCTGAAACAGCAGCTTGCCGCGGTATTCGGTCATGAACAGGCCGGCTTCGAAAAACTCGCCGCGCCCTTGTTCCTGCGTCAAGGGCCCTATGCGAACCCCTACGCGTTGATGAGCTTCTACGACAACCACGACATGGCGCGTCTGGATGCCAGCGATAACGGATTTATCGATGCGCACAACTGGTTGTTCACCGCCCGCGGCATTCCGGTGATCTATTACGGCTCGGAAATCGGCTTCATGCGTGGGCGTGCCGAACATGCCGGCAACCGCAATTACTTCGGCGTCGAGCGCATTCGTACCGCACCGCAGAGCCCGATCTTCGGCCCGCTGCAACGCATCGCCCAGGTGCGTCGCAACACCCCGGCATTGCAGCGTGGCGTACAGGTCGATGTGCAGTTGCGTGGCAATCAAGCCGCGTTCCTGCGCGTCTATCAGCATGCTGGCACAACCCAAACCGCATTGGTGCTGCTCAACAAGGCCGATACCGCAGCCACCATTCAAGTGACGCGCTTCCTGCAGCCCGGCGCATGGCGCGATGCGATCAATGGCGAGCAGTTGCAGGTGCAGCGTGGTTTCGCAACAGCGGTGCCGGCGCATGGCGTGCGCGTGTTGCTGTCGGATGCGCCGATCACCGACCCGGCCCTGCGCCAGCAGCTCGACCTGCAGATGGCCGAGCAGGCCGCGCGCGACGCGCGCAACAGGTAGGAGCGCATCTGGGCGCGATCAGGCATTACCGGTAACGCGTCGCGCCCGCGGGCGCTCCTACGACGCACCCAGCGGGTTGCGAGATCTCGCAACCCAACCGGCGCGCTGTCCCGGGTCCCGATCCCGAATCAACGCCTGACCGCCCCGTCCGCGGCTCGACCCGTCATCGCATCGCCTGCCTCTGCGCCGGACGGCGCCCAACCCAGTGGCGGCTGCAGCCCGCTGCTGCGCGAGGAATCGCGTAGCGCCAGGCGCACCGGAATCGTGCGGCTCTGCGCCGCTTCCCCGCGAATCAAGGCAACCAGACTTTCCACCAGCAGTGTGCCGGCCTGCTTGGTGTCCTGCTGCACGGTCGACAACGCCGGCGCAACCGACGCCGCCAACGCAATATCGTCGAAGCCGCTGACCGCCACGTCCTGCGGCACCCGCAGGCCGCGCTCGCGCAGGGCGCGCATCGCACCGATCGCGATCAGATCGCTGGCTGCGCAGACCGCATCGAACGCATTGCCGCTGTCCAGCAGTGCCAGGCATGCGGTGTAGCCGGACAACTCGGTGGTGATCGCATCGAACTGCAGCGCCGGGTCGGCTACCAGGCCGTGCTGCGCCAGCGCCGTGGCATGGCCGCGGTAGCGTTCTTCGAATTCGGGGTAGTGGTTGGACGCGTGTCCGAGGAACGCGATGCGCCGGCAGCCCTGCGCCAGCAGATGGTCGGTAATGTCCAGCCCGCCCTGGTAATTGTCGCTGCCGATCGAAATGCCGGGCTGGCCGGGCAGGGCCGCGCCCCAGCGCACGAAGTGGGTGCCTTGCTCGACCAGCAGCTGCAGCCGTTGGCGCGATTGCTGATAGTCGCCATAGCCCAGCAGGATGATGCCGTCGGCCTTGTTGCTGTCTTCATAATCGGCCTGCCAATCCTTGGACAACTGCTGGAACGACACCAGCAGGTCGTAGCCCTGCAGCGCGCAGGCACGGGTGATCGAGCCCAGCATCGAATGGAAGAACGGGTTGATCAGCGAGTCGTCGGCAGTGGGGTCTTCGAAGAACAGCAGTGCCAGCGTGCCGGCATTGCGCAGCCGTAGCGAGGAGGCGTTCTTGTCGACCTTGTAGTTCAGCTCGCGGGCGATGCGCAGGATGCGCTTGCGGGTTTCCTCGTTGACCATCGGGCTGCCGCGCAGTGCGCGCGACACGGTCGGCTGCGACACGCCGGCCAGGTAGGCGATATCCAGCGAGGTGGCTTTACCCTTGATGGTCATGATTGGCAACGGCAGGACAGGTGGCCGGCATCATGCCATGCGCCTGCCAGCGCCGTGCCGCCGTACGCAGCGGGCGTCTGATTGGTTTACCATTCACGCCCAAGACCCCCTGCGAGAAGGTGGCCCGCGCCCCGCGCCGGCCCAGCGTGCGACATGAGCACTACCACCGCCCACCGCTGATCCCTGCCTGCGCCAGCGCGCAGAGCGCCTGCATGGCGCCGTCTTGCCTCACGTCCCGCATTGTCCTCCGATCCTGTCCAGCGATGGCCAGATCTCCCATGGCAGCCGACCGCTGCAGCCAGACCAGACCTCATTCTTGCCCATGATCACTATCACGCTCCCCGACGGCAGCCGCCGCGAATTCGAATCCCCCGTCTCGGTGATGCAGATCGCCCAGTCGATCGGCGCCGGCCTGGCCAAGGCCACCATCGCCGGCCAGGTCGACGGCCAGCTGGTCGATGCCAGCGACGTCATCGACCATGACGCCAGCCTGCGCATCATCACTGCCAAGGACGCCGAGGGCGTGGAGATCATCCGCCACTCCTGCGCCCACCTGGTCGGGCACGCGGTCAAGCAGCTGTATCCCGAGGTCAAGATGGTGATCGGCCCGGTCATCGCCGAAGGCTTCTACTACGACATCTACAGCGAGCGCCCGTTCACGCCCGAAGACATGGCCGCGATCGAGCAGCGCATGCAGGAACTGATCGCGCAGGATTACGACGTGATCAAGAAGGTCACTCCGCGCGCGGAAGTGATCGAGGTATTCGCCCAGCGCGGCGAGGAGTACAAGCTGCGCCTGATCGAGGACATGTCCGAGGACATCACCGCGATGGGCCTGTACTACCACCAGGAATACGTGGACATGTGCCGCGGCCCGCACGTGCCGAATACGCGTTTCCTCAAGGCGTTCAAGCTGACCCGCATCTCCGGCGCCTACTGGCGCGGCGATGCCAAGAACGAGCAGCTGCAGCGCATCTACGGCACCGCCTGGGCCGACAAGAAACAGCTGGACGCCTACATCCTGCGCATGGAAGAAGCCGACAAGCGCGACCATCGACGCATCGGCAAGGCGCAGGACCTGTTCCACCTTCAGGAAGAAGCGCCCGGCCTGGTGTTCTGGCACCCCAAGGGCTGGTCGCTGTGGCAGGTGGTCGAGCAGTACATGCGCAAGGTCTACCGCGACAGCGGCTACGGTGAAGTGCGCTGCCCGCAGATCCTGGACGTGTCGCTGTGGCAGAAATCCGGCCACTGGGACAACTACCAGGACGCGATGTTCTTCACCGAATCGGAGAAGCGCACCTACGCAGTCAAGCCGATGAACTGCCCCGGCCACGTGCAGGTGTTCAACCAGGGCCTGCATAGCTACCGCGACCTGCCGATCCGCTACGGCGAGTTCGGCGCCTGCCACCGCAACGAGCCCTCCGGCGCGCTGCATGGCATCCTGCGCGTGCGCGGCTTCACCCAGGACGACGGGCACGTGTTCTGCCTGGAATCGCAGATCGAATCCGAAGTCACCGCTTTTCACCAGCAGGCGCTGGCGGTCTACACTGCGTTCGGCTTCGACGACATCCAGATCAAGATTGCGCTGCGTCCGGAAAAGCGCCTGGGCGACGATGCCACCTGGGACAAGGCCGAGGCCGCGCTACGCAGCGCGCTGGGCGTGTGCGGGGTGGAATGGCAGGAACTGCCGGGCGAGGGTGCCTTCTACGGCCCCAAGATCGAGTACCACCTCAAGGACGCCATCGGTCGCACCTGGCAGCTTGGCACCATGCAGGTCGATTTCATGATGCCGGGCCGTCTCGGCGCCGAGTATGTGGACGAGAACAGCCAGAAGAAGCATCCGGTCATGCTGCACCGGGCCATTGTCGGCTCGATGGAGCGTTTCATCGGCATTTTGATCGAACACCACGCCGGTGCCTTCCCGTCCTGGCTGGCCCCGGTGCAGGTCGTTGTCGCCAACATCACCGATGCTCAGGCTGAATATGTCGACTCTGTGCGGAAAACCCTTGCAAATCAAGGCTTCCGTGTCAGCGCCGATTTGCGTAACGAGAAGATCGGTTATAAGATTCGCGAGCATACGCTGCAACGCGTGCCATATCTGCTCGTGGTCGGCGACCGCGAGAAGGAAAATGGCGCTGTCGCCGTGCGGACCCGTTCAGGCGAGGACCTTGGGACCATGACGGTCTCGGCCTTCATCGAACGTCTGCAGGCAGAGCAGGCAGCGTGAGCCAACCCCGGCCGGTCTGGATGATCCGGATGCGCCGGTTCGATTCCTCTGGGAGATTGCAATATCAGTACCCCTGACAACAAACAGAACCGCAAGAACCAAGAAATCCGTGTGCCGCGCGTTCGCGTGATCGGCAGCGACGGAGAGATGGTCGGCGTGTTGTCGCGCGACGAAGCGCTCGCCAAGGCCGAAGAAGAAGGCCTGGATCTGGTCGAAATCCAGCCGCAGGCCGATCCGCCGGTCTGCAAGATCATGGATTTCGGCAAGTTCAAGTTCGAGCAGCAGAAAAAGGCCAACGAGGCCAAGAAAAAGACCAAGCAGGTCGAGATCAAGGAACTCAAGTTCCGCCCGGTCACCGACGAGGGCGACTACCAGATCAAGCTGCGCAACATGCGCCGCTTCCTGGAAGAGGGCGACAAGGTCAAGGTCAACATCCGCTTCCGTGGCCGTGAAATGAGCCACCAGGAGCTTGGTCGCGAGATGGCGGCGCGGATCGAGGCCGATCTGGGCGACGACATCGTCATCGAGTCGCGTCCTCGCCTGGAAGGGCGCCAGATGGTCATGATGATCGCCCCCAAGAAGAAGGTCTGAGGATCCGATTCGGCGCTGCAACGGGCCCGGCCGGTCCGTTGCGTCGCAAGCTCAACGATTTGCAATAATTCCCGTTAACGGGTAGACTGCGCGGCCCGGTTTTACCGGGGAGCCGTGCGAGCGGCACCAGGACCTGTCCGGATCGTGTTCGATCAAGGACTTACAAGCAGGCAAGGGCAAGGATGGAAAGCGTGGTCGCAAGATTGCCGCCCGTGTCAGTGACAAAACACCATCAAGGACATTGCAATGCCCAAGATCAAGACCAACCGGGCGGCGGCCAAGCGTTTCCGCAAGACCGCCTCCGGCAAGTACAAGTGCGGCCACGCAAACCGTAGCCACATCCTCACGAAGAAAGCGACCAAGCGGAAGCGCAACCTGCGGCAGACGAATCACGTCCGTGCCGAGGACGCAGGCCGTCTCGATCGTATGCTTCCCTATCTCTGAGGACTGAACCATGGCACGAGTAAAGCGTGGTGTGCAGGCGCGCCGCCGCCACAAGAAAATTCTGACCCTGGCGAAGGGCTACTACAACGCTCGCCGCAAGGTCTTCCGCGTTGCCAAGCAGGCGGTCATCAAGGCACAGCAGTACGCCTACATTGGCCGTAAGCAGAAGAAGCGTAATTTCCGTTCGCTGTGGATCACCCGCATCAATGCGGCTGCCCGCATCAACGGCTTGAGCTACAGCCGTTTCATGAATGGCCTGCTCAAGGCTGGCATCACCCTGGACCGTAAGGTGCTGGCCGATATCGCCGTGCACGACGCCGCCGGTTTTGCCGCGCTGGCCGAGAAGGCAAAGGGCGCGCTGGCGGCATAGTGCGAGTCCCTCGCAAGAGCCCGCACATCCATGTGCGGACTTTTGACAGGGTAGTTTCTCGTAGGGGCTTGCACATTCTTGTGCCGGCTTCTGATGAGGACAAAGCAGATATGCAGGGGGAAGGGCGCGAGTCCTTCCCCTTTTGCGTTTTTGCGAAGTCGCCAAGCGGGCGATGACAGAGCGATGCAGTGACAATGCGTTCCGGTGTATCCGGGAACACCGTTCGGCTAGCAGTTGAGGCGCAAGTGCAATGAGTGAGATTCAATCCCTGACCGAACGCGCGCTGGCCGATGTTGCCGCGGCGCAGACGCCGGACCAACTGGAAGCCTTGCGTGTCGCATTGCTGGGCAAGAGCGGCAGCATTACCGCCCAGCTCAAGCAGCTCGGGACGTTGCCGGCAGAGCAGCGCAAGGCGGCTGGCGAGGCGATCAACCTGTCGCGCGATGCGCTGACCGCGGCCTTGTCCGAACGCAAACACACCCTGGAAACCGCCGCGCTGGATGCCCGTCTTGCCGGCGAGCGCATCGATATCACCTTGCCGGGCCGCCGCAGCGAACGCGGCGGTCTGCACCCGGTGACGCGCACGCTGGAGCGCATCGTCGAAATCTTCGCCCGGCTCGGTTACGAGCTGTCGGACGGCCCGGAAATCGAGGACGACTGGCACAACTTCGAAGCGCTGAATTTCCCGCCGCACCATCCTGCGCGCGCGATGCACGACACGTTCTATTTCGGCGACGGACGCCTGCTGCGCACCCATACCTCGGGCGTGCAGGTGCGCTACATGGATGCGCATAAGCCGCCACTGCGCATGATCGCGGCCGGCAAGGTGTATCGCTCCGATTCGGATCAGACCCACTCGCCGATGTTCCATCAGGTCGAAGGCCTGTTGGTGGACGAGCATTCCAACTTCGCCGACCTCAAGGGCACCTTGTCCGAGTTCGTGCGTGCGTTCTTCGAACGCGATTTCGAAATGCGTTTCCGCCCCAGCTATTTCCCGTTCGTGGAGCCGGGCGCGGAAGTGGATATCGCCTGGCAGCAGCCTGACGGCAGCACGCGCTGGCTGGAAGTGCTGGGCTGCGGCATGGTGCACCCCAACGTGCTGCGCAGCGTCGGTATCGACCCTGAGCGCTACACCGGCTTCGCCTTCGGCCTGGGCGTGGAGCGCTTCGCGATGCTGCGCTATGGCGTCAACGACCTGCGTGCGTTCTTCGAGAACGATGTGCGTTTCCTTAGGCAGTTCGCCTGATGGTGGGAATCAGGAGTTGGGAATCGGGAATCGTAAGAGCCATGTGCTCCATCGGTTCGCTCCCCAAGGCCTGACAACCCCGCTTTTGCGATTCCCCATTCCCCATTCCCGATTCTCGGCCTCTCATGAAATTCTCTGAAAATTGGCTGCGCAGCCACGTTCCGATCCAGGCCACGCGCGATGAACTGTCCGCGACGCTGACGGCGATCGGTCTGGAAGTCGAAGAGGTCACGCCGCTGGGCGAGTCGCTTGGTCAGGTGGTGGTGGCGCGTATCGTCGAGGCGGTGCGTCATCCCGAAGCAGATCGTCTGCAGGTCTGCAGCGTCGATGCCGGGCAGGGCGAGCTGCTGCAGATCGTGTGCGGCGCGCCGAATGCGCGTGCGGGTCTGGTGGCGCCGTTGGCGCTGGTCGGCGCGAAGATCGGCGAGCTGACCATCACTGCGGCCAAGCTGCGTGGTGTGGCGTCCAACGGCATGTTGTGTTCGGCCAAGGAACTGGGTCTGGACAGCGATGCGTCGGGCCTGTTCGAGTTGCCGGACGATGCGCCGGTTGGGCAGGCGCTGGCCGAGTATCTGGGCCTGCCCGATGCCAGCATCGAGATCAAGCTCACCCCTAATCGCGCCGATTGTTTCAGCGTACGCGGCATCGCCTTCGACGTGGCCGCCGCGTGCGCCAGCGAAGTGGTGGCGTTCGACGCCGTTGCCGTGGCGCCGGTGTCCACGCGCTCGCTGGCAGTGGAACTGGACGCCGGTAAGGATGCGCCGCGCTATTGCGGTCGTGTGATCGAAGGGATCGACCCGGCCGCCAAGACGCCGGTGTGGCTGGCCGAGCGGCTGCGCCGCAGCGGCGTGCGTCCGGTGTCGTTGCTGGTGGACATCACCCAGTACGTAATGCTGGAGCTGGGCCAGCCGATGCACGCATTCGACCTGGAGACCTTGCACGGCCCGATCGGTGTGCGCCGTTCCCGCGCTGGCGAGCAGCTGGCGCTGCTGGACGGGCGCCAGGTCACGCTGGACGACAGTTTTCTGACCATTACCGATGCCGGGCGTGCGGTTGCTTTGGCCGGCTTGATGGGCGGGCTGGACACGCGCGTCACCGAAACCACGCGCAATGTGTTCCTGGAGTCGGCGTACTTCGACCCTGCGGCCATCATGGGGCGCGGCCGCAAACTCGGCCTGCATACCGATGCCGGGCATCGCTTCGAGCGTGGCGTGGATCCGGCGTTGCCGCCGCAGGCAATTGAAGTGGCCACGCGCCTGGTGCTGGAACTGGCCGGCGGTACGCCTGGCCCGGTGGTGCATGCGCAGCTGCCGGAGCATCTGCCGCAGCCGGCGCGTATCCGCCTGCGCCGCGCGCGCATTGCACGCGTGCTCGGTATCCAGATCGACGATGCCGACGTCGTGCGTATGCTGCGTGCGCTCGGCATGCACGTCGAGACGGTTGCCGAAGGCTGGGAAGTGGTGGCGCCGAGCCGTCGCTTCGACATCGCCATCGAAGAAGATCTCATCGAAGAGCTGGCGCGTATCCACGGTTACGACCGGGTGCCGACCACGCTGCCTGGTGGCGCCAGTCGCATCGCGATGCCAAGCGAAACCCAGCTGGACGAGCTCAGCGTGCGGCGCCAACTGGTGGCGCGCGAGCTGCAGGAAACCATCAATTACGCCTTCGTCGATGCCGCCTTGCTGGAGCGTTGGCAGCTCACAGAAGGGCTGGTGCCGCTGGCGAACCCGCTCAGTGCGGAGTTGGCGATCATGCGTCCGCGCCTGTTGCCGGGCCTGGTCGCCACCTTGGGCCGCAATGCTGCACGTCAGGCTGGGCGGGTGCGCTTGTTCGAATTGGGCAAGGTGTTCGCGGCTGCGGCCGAAACCGGTGCAGCACCCGGGGAATCGCAGCACGTTGCCGCGGCGGTGTGCGGCGATGCGCTGGCGCTGCAGTGGGGCGAGCCAGCGCGCAAGGTGGATTTCCACGATTTGAAGGGCGACCTGATGGCACTGGCTGCGGCCAGTGGCGCGCAGTTGGAGTTCCAGCCGTCGACGCGGCCATTCGGGCACCCGGGCCGGTCGGCCGATGTCTATCGCGAGGGCGTCTGTATCGGCTGGATCGGGCAGGTGCATCCGCGTCTGGCCAAGGCGCTGGACATCGACGTGGACGTGATCGCGTTCGAGTTGCAGCTAATACCCTTGGTCCAGCGGACCTTGCCGCGCGCCGGCGAGCTGTCGCGTTTCCCCTCGGTGCGCCGCGATCTGGCCTTCCTGGTGCCCGACGAGGTGAGCTGGGCGGCAGTGTCGGCCAGCGTACGCACCACGGTCGGGCCATTGTTGCGTGAGGTGCAATTGTTCGACCGCTATGTCGGGCAAGGGGTCGAGCCAGGTTTCAAGAGTCTTGCTATGGGCTTGATTTTGCAGGATAACTCGCGCACTCTCACCGACCGGGACATCGATGCGGTCGTCGCCGACGTGGTGGCCGTGATCGAGCGCGAGCATCGCGCCCGGATCCGGAGTTGAGGCGGTAACCAGGGGGTTGGCATGGCATTGACGAAAGCGGAGATGGCCGAACGTCTGTTCGACGAGGTCGGTCTGAACAAGCGTGAGGCAAAGGAATTCGTCGACGCGTTCTTCGATGTGCTGCGCGATGCGCTGGAGCAGGGCCGTCAGGTGAAGCTGTCGGGTTTCGGCAACTTCGATCTGCGGCGAAAGAACCAACGGCCCGGTCGCAATCCCAAGACCGGCGAAGAAATTCCGATCTCGGCACGGACGGTCGTGACGTTCCGCCCTGGCCAAAAACTCAAGGAACGGGTGGAGGCTTATGCTGGATCCGGGCAGTAATCGCGAGCTACCGCCGATCCCGGCCAAGCGCTATTTCACCATTGGTGAGGTGAGCGAGCTATGCGACGTCAAGCCGCATGTGCTGCGCTATTGGGAAACCGAGTTTCCCAGCCTGGAGCCGGTCAAGCGGCGCGGGAACCGACGCTACTACCAGCGCCATGACGTGCTGATGGTGCGTCAGATCCGTGGGCTGCTGTACGAGCAGGGCTATACCATCGGCGGTGCGCGCTTGCGTCTGGAAGGCGAAGGCGCCAAGAGCGAGTCGGCGCTGAGCAATCAGATCATCAAGCAGGTGCGGATGGAGCTGGAAGAAGTCCTGCAACTGCTGCGCCGCTAGGAAAACGTTTCACAAAGCCGCTATAATCGCAGGCCGCTCTCGCGGCGGAACGCAGCATCTTCGGGGTATAGCGCAGCCTGGTAGCGCACTAGTCTGGGGGACTAGTGGTCGTCGGTTCGAATCCGGCTACCCCGACCAAACATCAAGCCCATGACGTCCTGTCATGGGCTTTTTTGTTGCGCCGCAACATTGCATTTTGTGGCTGCGATCGCCTGGGTGGATATGCATATCGGCATATCGCGATGCAGCATGAACGGCGCACTAGCGTCCACTTTCTGCAGTCCGGTTCGCTATGGACTTGGATCACGCAATGGTGCTAAGTGTCCGAAAACACTCCGAAACATTTTCTCCAGATTCAAACGTGGATCACGGTTCGTTAACGCGATATCGACGAACTTGAATCAATAGGCCAACGCTGTCAAAAAAATGGCGTGCGGTCTCTTGCGGTGCGATTTTTCTGTGCGATAGTGCAGTGCAGCACGCGTTACCTGTCGTGATCCCGATGTCCTGGGATGAATCCTCTGTCGTACGTTCGTGCTGGCGCGTTTGGCCGGTTGAATGCTGCGCGAGCTCCTGTCCCACCCAACCGAGGCAGCCAGCCACACGCATGAAGAAACTGATCGGACGATTTTGCCAAGCGCTCAGCCTGGCGTTGATCTGCTCGATGACACTGGGCGCTTGCAGCACCGGTAAGGACATGGCGACCTCGTTGCCGCTGCCTGACCCGCTCGCAATGTCGGCAGTGCAGCCCGAGTATCGGCTTTCGCCAGGCGACCTGTTGCTGGTCAAGGTCTTCCAGATCGACGATCTGGAGCGGCAGGTCCGTATCGATCAGAACGGCCATATTTCGTTGCCGCTCATTGGCGATGTGAATGCGGCCGGCATGGGCGTCGGTGAGTTGGAAAAGATGGTGGCCGACCGGTATCGCAACGGTTATCTGCAAAATCCGCAGGTGTCGGTGTTCGTGCAGGAATCCAACGGCCGTCGCGTCACCGTGACCGGGGCGGTCGACGAGCCGGGCACCTATCCGGTGATCGGCGCCAATCTGACCTTGCAGCAAGCCATTGCGCAGGCCAAGGGTGTGAGTACGGTCGCCAGCCGCGGCAATGTCATCGTGTTTCGCATGGTCAACGGGCAAAAGATGCTCGCGCGGTTCGACCTGACCGAAATCGAGAAGGGCACCAATCCGGATCCTGAGATTTATGGCGGCGACATCGTCGTGGTGTACCGCTCGGATGCGCGCGTGTGGTTGCGCACCATGCTGGAACTGACTCCTCTTGTGATGGTGTGGCGCGCTTACCGATGAGCATGAATTCCGACAATCGTTCCTCTTCGTCGCAGCGTCATGGGCATCTCGAACTTGCCGATGTGGGGTTGCTCGATTACTGGCGCGCCCTGGTATCGCAGCGTTGGTTGATTATCGCGATCGCACTGGCGGCATTGTTGCTGGCGCTGGCCATCACGTTGCTCATGCCGGAGAAGTACCGCGCGACCAGCACGCTGCAGATCGAACGCGATTCGCTGAACGTGGTGAATGTCGACAACCTGATGCCGGTAGAGTCGCCGCAGGATCGCGACTTCTACCAGACCCAGTATCAGTTGCTGCAGAGCCGTTCGTTGGCACGTGCCGTGATCCGCGAAGCCAAGCTCGACAAGGAGCCGGCGTTCAAGGACCAGGTGGACGAGGCGCTGGAGAAGGCCGCGGCGAAGAATCCCGAAGCGGGGAAATCGGTCGATTCGCGTCAGGCGATCGTCGAGCGCAGCCTCACCGACACGTTGCTGGCCGGTCTGGTGGTCGAGCCTATCCTCAATTCGCGCCTGGTCTACGTCAATTACGATTCGCCGGACCCGGTGCTGTCGGCCAAGATCGCCAACACGTACTCAAAGATGTTCATCATCAGTACGCAGGAACGCCGCATGAAGGCGTCCTCGTTCGCGACCAAGTTCCTTGCCGAGCGACTGGAGCAGTTGCGCAGCAAGGTCGAAGACTCGGAAAAGTCGCTGGTTGCATACTCGACCGACGAGCAGATTGTGTCGGTGGGCGACGACAAACCTTCGTTGCCGGCGCAGAACCTGACCGATCTCAACGCCTTGCTCGCTTCTGCGCAGGATGCCCGCATCAAGGCCGAGGCCGCCTGGCGCCAGGCAGCCAGTGGCGATGGCATGTCGTTGCCCCAGGTGCTCAGCAGTCCGTTGATCCAGAGCCTGCGTAGCGAGCAGGTGCGTCTCACCGCCGAATACCAACAAAAGCTATCGACCTTCAAGCCGGACTACCCGGAAATGCAGCGTCTGAAGGCGCAAATCGAAGAGTCGCGTCGGCAGATCAACGGCGAGGTCGTCAATGTGCGCCAGTCGCTGAAGGCGACCTACGATGCGTCGGTGCATCAAGAGCAGTTGCTCAACGAGCGCATCGCCGGTTTGCGGAACAACGAGCTGGATCTGCAGGGCCGCAGCATTCGTTACAACATGCTCAAGCGCGACGTCGACACCAACCGCCAGCTCTACGATGCGCTTCTTCAGCGCTACAAGGAAATCGGCGTGGCAGGCAATGTCGGCGCCAACAACGTGACCATCGTCGATACCGCAGATGTGCCTACGTCGAAGACTTCGCCGAAACTGAAATTGAACCTCGCCTTGGGCCTGATCTTTGGCGTATTCCTAGGTTTGGCTGTGGCGCTCGTGCGGTACTTCTTGCGCGTCAATGGCCAGGAAACGCGGCTGAACTGACATCGTGATGTTGCAAAACGTTGGTTAATTAAAGTGACAACTGATTCAGCGTGGAAAAGGTGGGATCCAGTATGTTTCGGGCTCCTTCGTTTGAAAGTTTGTCTCTGTTGAAACAAAGGGCTGTCGAGTGATCTGGGGTCGGTAGGTTTACCGCGGTGATCGCTTGGCGGAGATGATTGAAAGCTCGCGTGCGATTCGTATGTTCCCCCGCATGCGTCGTATCGAGTTTGGAGGACATCCCCATGCTTTTGGCAGACTTGAGTAGCGCGACCTACACAACTTCCTCGCCGCGATTGTTGTCCAAATATTCGGCTGCGGCCGATCTGGTTCTGCGCGTGTTCGACCTGACCATGGTGGTGGTATCCGGTCTGGTCGCTTACCGCATTGTGTTTGGTTCCTGGGTGCCGGCGGCGCCGTATCGGCTGGCGATCGCCACGACGCTGCTGTATTCGGTGATCTGCTTTGCGCTGTTCCCGCTGTACCGCAGCTGGCGCGGCCGTGGCTTGTTGAGCGAACTGATGGTGCTGGGCGGTGCGTTCGGCGGCGTGTTCGCGCTGTTTGCCGTGCATGCGCTGATCGTGCAGGTGGGCGAGCAGGTGTCGCGTGGTTGGATCGGCCTGTGGTTCGTCGGTGGTCTGGCCTCGCTGGTGGCGGCACGCACGGTGCTGCGTGGCTTTCTGAACCATCTGCGTACCCAAGGCGTGGACGTGCAACGTGTGGTGGTGGTGGGGCTGCGCCACCCGGTGATGAAAATCAACCACTACCTGAGCCGTAACTCGTGGGTCGGCATGAACCTGGTCGGTTATTTCCGTACCCCATACGACATTGCCGTGACCGAACAGCGTCAGTCGCTGCCGTGCCTGGGCGAGCCGGACGCGCTGATCGACTATCTGAAGGAAAACCAGGTCGAACAGGTCTGGATCTCGCTGCCGCTGGGCGAACGCGACCACATCAAGCAGCTGTTGCAGCGCCTGGACCGTTACCCGATCAACGTCAAACTGGTACCTGACCTGTTCGATTTCGGTCTGCTCAATCAGTCTGGCGAACAGATCGGCAATGTGCCGGTGATCAATCTGCGTCAGGGTGGTGTGGACCGCGACAATTACTTCGTGGTGGCCAAGGCGCTTCAAGACAAGATCCTGGCCGTCATCGCGCTGCTTGGCCTGTGGCCGCTGATGGCCGCCATTGCAGTGGGCGTCAAGTTGAGCTCGCCGGGTCCGGTGTTCTTCCGCCAGCGCCGTCATGGGCTGGGTGGCCGTGAGTTCTACATGTTCAAGTTCCGCTCGATGCGTGTGCACGACGACCATGGCACGACGATTCAGCAGGCAACCAAGAACGACGCACGTATCACGCGTTTCGGTGCGTTCTTGCGCCGCAGCAGCCTGGACGAATTGCCGCAGATCTTCAACGTGCTGGGCGGCAGCATGTCGATCGTCGGGCCGCGTCCGCATGCTGCTCAGCACAACACGCACTACGAAAAGCTGATCAACCATTACATGCAGCGTCACTACGTCAAGCCGGGCATCACCGGTTGGGCGCAGGTGAATGGTTTCCGTGGCGAGACCCCGGAACTGCGGACGATGAAGAAGCGTATCCAGTACGACCTCGATTACATCCGCCGTTGGTCGTTGTGGCTGGATATCCGCATCATCGTGCTGACCGCTGTACGCGTGCTCGGACAGAAGACCGCGTACTGATGATGGTGGGGAGCGTGCGAGCTGGCGCGTCCGGCGCCGCGGGCGGCTGCATTGCAGCCGCTCCTTCCAAGCGGGCATCTGCATGCTGATTCGAATGAGCGAGGAAACTCGCGTGCGCTGGCATAACCTGCTGATCGAGCTGACGTTGCTGGTCGGCGTGGGTTACAACCTGGTGCTGGCGTTCATCAACGCGAACGTGTTCACCGTGCGGCCGGTGATCACCTACGCGGTCGAGTTCATGGTCTACGCGGCGTGCTTCCTGCTTGGCATGGGTTCGTTGAGCCGCAAGCGCATTGCCCTGATCGTCAGTGGACTCGGGTTGATCGTCACGCTGATGTTCGTGCGGTTTTTGGTGAACTGGCAGATCGACCCCAAGTTCTTCCGCGACGCCCTGGTGGTGTTCGCCTTCGTCGTGCTTGGCTCTGCCTACACCGGCTCGGTGCCCAAGTTGTTCATCCGCATGACCATCATCGTCTCATTGGTTGCCGCGTTCGAGCTGGCGATGCCAGTCAAATACGGCGATCTGATCAATCCAAAGAGCTTCTTTGTCAATGCGCGCGGCATGAGCGCCGAAGGCTTTTGGAACGAAGACAGTAATCTGTTCGTCAGCGCCACCCGACCGGGCGAGCGTAACTTCCTGCCGGGCTCCAATCTGCCGCGTGCCTCCTCGATGTTCATCGAGCCGGTGACGATGGGCAATTACATCTGCTTTTTCACCGCGATCGTGCTGGTGTTCTGGCGTTGGATGCGACCGGCGGCGCTGATCCTGTCGGTGGGGTTGATCGGCTTCATGATCGTCGCCTCAGACGGGCGATTGGCGGCGGGCACCTGTGTGTTGATGGTGCTGCTGACGCCGCTATTGAAACGGCTGGATCAGCGGCTGGCCTTCCTGGTGTTTCTGCTGGTGATCATGAGCGCATGGCTGCTTGTCTGGGTCACGGGCATCACCGCGTACCAGGACACCACGATGGGGCGCGTGTTCTTCACCGTTTATTCGATGAATAACCTGTCGTTCGAATCGTGGATGGGGCTGGATTTTGCACAGGCGTATCGTTACTTCGACAGCGGCATTTCGTACTTCATCGCATCGCAATCGATCGTGGGCGTGCTGGCCTTCCTGCTGGCCTATTCGTTCCTGCTGCTGATGCCGAGCAAGGAAGGGCAGCTGTTCAAGAACCTGGCGATCTTTGCGTTCGCATTGAGCCTGCTTGTCTCCAACGGCTACTTTTCGATCAAGACCTCGGCGTTGTGGTGGTTCGTCTGTGGTTGCATGTGGCACATGCTGCCGACCTGGTCTGCGTCCGGCACGCAGGCTGTCTTGATCAAGGACGATCCAACGGCAGATGGCGCGCAGTTGCCATTGCCTGCGGGAGCGGCACGATGAGCGTGTCGGCAATGCCGGCATCGCCGTCGGCTTTGCCGGCCGCCAACGCACGGGTTGCAACCAGCGGTCGCGTCCGCGACCCGCGCATCGATGCCACCAAGGCCATTGCGATCTTGCTGGTGGTGTTCTGTCATGCAAAGGGCGTCCCACATGGCATGACCTTGTTCGCCTACAGTTTCCACGTGCCGCTGTTTTTCTTGGTATCCGGTTGGCTGGCTGCCGGTTATGCGTCGCGCAATACCGGCTTGACGCAGACGATCAGCAAGCAGGCACGTAGCCTGCTGCTGCCATACGTCACCTTTTATCTGTTGGGCTATGCCTACTGGTTGCTGACCCGCAATATCGGCGAAAAGGCTGCGCGCTGGGGAAGTCACCCGTGGTGGGAGCCCATCGTGGCGATGTTCACCGGTATCGGCCCGGACCTGTACGTGCAACCTCCGCTGTGGTTTCTGCCGGTCATGTTGGCGACCGTGGTGAGTTACCTGGTCTTGCGCCGCCTGATGTCGCCGATCCTGATCGCAGGGCTGGCATTGATCGTGGCATGGTTCTGGATGAACTGGTTCCCGGCCCAGTACGTGCGGATTTTTTTCGGTTTGGACGTGCTACCGGTGTCGCTGTGCTTTTACGCATTGGGCGCCTTGCTGATCTACCTCTCGCCACGCCTGCCGACATCCTTGGCCGGCAGCGCCCTGGCAACGGTCGTGTTGGCATTGGCGGTGGCCTGGCTGGCCGTCGCCAATGGGCGAATCGACGTCAACATGCTCGAATTCGGACACGATCACGCGCTGTTCCTGGTTAGCGCGTTGCTTGGTTCGTTGATGGTGATCTGCGCGGCGCGGCTGGTACAGAGCTGGGCGTGGCTGCAGTGGATCGGCCGCAACACCTTGCTGATTCTCTGTACGCATATGTTGGTGTTCTTCGTGCTGTCCGGTGTTGCGGCCTTGGCTGGTGGATTCGGCGGCGCGCGTCCGGGGCTTGGTTGGGCGGTCTTCGTCACGCTGTTCGCATTGGCCGCCAGCGTGCCGCTGCGTTGGATCCTGATGCGCTTCGCCCCGTGGGCGCTGGGTGCGCGCCCGGTGGCGGCATGAGCGGCGTTTTGGCATGACAAGCGGATTCTCTTCACTACACGACATGCGTGCGCATCACCTCACGGACGCCAACACGGCGCCTGCGCTGACGCGCGATTGGCAGATCGACGCCGCCAAAGCGCTGGCCATCGCGCTGGTGGTGTTGGGCCATGCCAGCGGCATGCCGCCAGCGTACAAGATGTTCGCTTACAGCTTCCATGTGCCGCTGTTTTTCGTGTTGTCGGGCTGGGTTGGCGAGCGTTTTGGACATCGGGCATTGACGGCGGCATCCGTCGCAAAGCTGGCGCGCACGTTGCTGGTGCCGTATCTCGCTTTTTTCATGGTCGCCTATGCGCTGTGGCTGTTGACTGCTGCGATCGATGGGCATGCGGGGCATCCGCAGACGCGCCCGTGGTGGCACCCGCTCACGGGACTGCTGTGGGCCAATGGGTCACGCCTGTATGTGCTTCCCGCGCTGTGGTTTTTGCCCGCGCTATTTGTCACGACGCTGGCTTACATTGCGTTGCGTGCGCGATTGAGTGCGGCCGCGGTGGCGACGATCAGTCTGCCACTAGCGCTGGCATGGGCGGGGTGGTTTCCTTCGCGGCAGCAGCGTTTGCCGCTCGCGCTGGATGTGCTGCCGGTCGCGCTGTTCTTCATTGCCTTTGGCGGTTGGCTATCGCGGTTCGCCGATGCGTTACGATCGCTGCGCGCGCAGGTGTGGGCGCTTGCCTTGTTGCCGCTAGCCGCACTGTGGTGGTGGCTGGCCGGGTGGAACGGGCAGGTGGACGTGAACAACCTGCAGTTCGGGCAGTCGGCTGCCATCTTCCTGCTGGTCAGTCTGCTCGGAACGGCGATGACGTTTTGCGTCGCCTATTTCATTCGGCGTCTGCGCTGGGTGCAATGGATCGGTACCAACACCTTGCTGATTCTGTGCACGCATACCCTGGTTTTCTTGGTGACCACCAGCGTGGTGGCGCGTACGGGCCTGATCGCACGCAGCGCAATCGGCACACCTGCCTGGGCGTTGGGGCTGAGCGCGTTCGCGATTGCTGCAAGCGTGCCGATGCGCGCGGTGCTGGTGCCGATCGCGCCGTGGATGTTGGGGTTGAAACGCAAATGACGAGTTTTCAGAATCATCAGCCGTCGCAGCAACTGAGTGCGCGCCGCTGGCAAAGGAGAGTGGCGTAATGAAAGTGGTGCATGTCGTCCGCCAATTCCATCCTTCGATCGGGGGCATGGAAGAGGTCGTTCTCAATGTTGCCCGCCAACATCAAGCCACTAGCGCCGATACGGTCGAGGTCGTGACGCTCGATCGTGTGTTCACCGATCCGGGTGCGCAACTTGCGGCGCAGGACACGCATCAAGGGCTGTCGATCCGGCGGATTGGCTATCGCGGCTCGTCGCGCTACCCGCTGGCGCCCTCGGTGCTTGGTGCGATTCGTTCGGCCGATGTCGTGCATCTGCATGGCATCGACTTTTTTTACGACTATCTGGCATTGACCAAGCCGCTGCACGGCAAGCCGATGGTGGTGTCCACGCACGGCGGGTTTTTCCATACCGCCTACGCATCGCGCATGAAGCAGCTGTGGTTCCAGACGCTCACGCGCACCTCGGCACTGGCCTATGCACGCGTGATCGCCACCAGCGAAAACGATGGCGATCTGTTCGCCAAGGTGGTGGCACCGGCGCGGCTGCGGGTGATCGAAAACGGTGTGGACGTAGAAAAATATGCAGGGCAGGGGGCGACCACGCCCGGCCGGACCATGCTGTATTTCGGGCGCTGGTCGGTCAACAAGGGGCTGATCGAAACCCTGGAGTTGTTGCAGGCGGCGCTCAAGCGCGACCCGCAATGGCGGTTGATCATTGCCGGCCGCGAATACGATCTGAACGAAGCGGATCTGCGCAAAGCGGTCGCCGAGCGCGGGCTGCAGGACAAGGTGCAGCTGAGCATGTCGCCCTCGCAGGAGCAGTTGCGCGCATTGATGCAGCAGGCGCAGTTCTTTGTGTGCCTGTCGCGGCATGAAGGCTTTGGTATCGCGGCGGTGGAGGCGATGAGCGCGGGCCTGATCCCGATCCTCAGCGATATTCCGCCATTCGTGCGGCTTGCCAGCGAATCGGGCCAGGGCGTGATCGTCAACCGCGACAGGATCGAATCGGCAGCAGATCAGGTGCAGGCGCTTGCCTTGCAGTCCGACAGCGATTTCGACACCCGTCGCTCGGCGTCCATGGCCTATGTGAGCCGCTATGACTGGAAGCACGTGGTCGGGCGCTACGTCGACGAATACCACGACGCGTTGGGCATTCCGCGCGTGCAGGAGGCTGTGCGATGAGCGCGCCAGCTTCTGCGTCAATGACGCATGCGGCAACACAGCCGCAGGTGACGGTGCTGTTTTCCACCGAAAAGCCCAATGCCAACACCAACCCGTACCTGACCCAGCTCTACGACGCGCTGCCTGCCGCAGTGCATCCGCGTTTCTTCTCGATGCGCGATGCATTGCTGTCGCGTTACGACGTGTTGCATCTGCATTGGCCCGAATACCTGCTACGCCATCCGAGCACTGCCGGCACCTTGGCCAAGCAGGTCTGCGCTGCGTTGTTGTTGCTCAAGCTGCAGCTGACCGGCACGCCGGTGGTGCGCACCCTGCACAATCTTGCGCCGCATGAGGACCGCGGCTGGCGTGAACGTAGCCTGCTGCGCTGGATCGACCGGCTGACGCGGCGCTGGATTCGCATCAATGCGACCACGCCGTCACGTCCGCCGTTCACCGATACGATTCTGCACGGCCATTATCGCGACTGGTTCGCGACCATGGAGCAGGGCAGCACGGTGCCTGGGCGGCTGCTGCACTTTGGCCTGATTCGCCCGTACAAAGGTGTCGAAACCTTGCTGGAGGTCATGCGCGGGGTGGACGATGCGCGTCTCAGCCTGCGTATCGTCGGCAACCCGGCCACGCCGCAGATGCGCACCTTGGTGGAGGACGCCTGCGCGCAGGATCCGCGGATCAGCGCTTTGCTGGCCTATGTGGAAGAGCCGGTGCTGGCGCGCGAAGTCAGCGCGGCCGAACTGGTGGTGTTGCCGTATCGGCGGATGCATAACTCCGGCACGTTGCTGCTGGCGTTGTCGCTGGCGCGTCCGGTGCTGGCGCCGTGGAGCGAATCCAACGCGGCCATCGCCGAGGAAGTCGGCCCCGGTTGGGTGTTCCTGTATGAAGGCGAGTTCGATGCCGCGCTCCTGACGGGCATGCTGGACAAGGTGCGTGCTGCGCCACGCGGCCCGGCGCCGGATCTCTCGCAGCGCGACTGGCCGCGGATCGGGCAGTTGCATTACCGCACCTATCTGGAAGCGTTGGGCAAGGATGGAGATGCCGCGCTGTGACCGCAGAGACACCTACGATGACATCTTCCACACCGCCCCCACCGCCACAGCGCAGTCTGGGCTCGCGCGCTGCCGGCGGCGCAGCGGTGACCATGCTTGGCCAGTCGGCCAAGATGGTGGTGCAGTTCGGCGGCATCATTCTGTTGGCGCGCTTGTTGACGCCCTACGACTACGGTCTGATGGCAATGGTCACTGCCATCGTCGGCGCCGCCGAGATCCTGCGCGATTTCGGCCTGTCGGCCGCAGCGGTGCAAGCCAAGCAAGTGAGTCGCGAGCAGCGCGATAACCTGTTCTGGATCAATAGCGGCATTGGTCTGGCGCTGTCGCTGGCGGTGTTCGCCTCGGCGCATCTGATTGCGAACTTCTACAAAGAGCCGGCCCTGGTGGCGATTTCCCAGGCGCTGGCGGTCACCTTCCTGATCAATGGCATGACCACGCAGTACCGCGCGCATCTGAGCCGCGGGCTGCGCTTCGGGCACGTGGCGCTAAGCGATGTCGGCTCGCAGGTGCTCGGTCTTGGCGCAGCGGTTGCTGCTGCGCTGCTGGGCTGGGGCTACTGGGCGCTGGTGGTACAGCAGGTGGTGCAGGCCGGTGTCAATTTCATCATCGCAGCGAGTTGCGCGCGTTGGTTGCCGGGTGGCTACCAGCGTTCGGCGCCGATGCGCGATTTCATGAGTTTCGGCTGGAACCTGATGGCTGCGCAGTTGCTCGGATATGCCAGTCGCAACGTGGGCCAGGTGATCATCGGTTGGCGGACCGGACCGGACGCGCTGGGCTTGTACAACCGCGCATTCCAGTTGCTGATGATGCCGTTGAACCAGATCAATGCGCCTGCCACCAGCGTGGCGCTGCCGGTGTTGTCGCAGCTGCAGGACGACCGCGAGCGCTTCAGCGCGTTCCTGCTGCGCGGGCAGACCGTGATGGTGCACCTGATCTTCGCGCTGTTCGCGTTCGCCTGCGCACTGGCGATGCCGCTGATCGTGCTGGTACTGGGCGAGCAGTGGCGTGAGGCGGTGCCGCTGTTCCAGGTGCTGACACTGGGCGGTATCTTCCAGACGGCGGCCTATGCGACGTATTGGGTATTCCTTGCGCGGGGATTGATGCGCGCGCAGCTGGTGTATTCGCTGGTCAGCCGCGTGCTGCTGATTGCCTGCATTTTCGTCGGCTCGCGCTGGGGCGCGATGGGGGTGGCGATCGGCTATTCGTTCGGTCTGTTGTTGACCTGGCCGCTGTCGCTGCTATGGATCGGCAAGATTTCAGACGCGCCGGTCGGAGCTCTCTTCACCAATGCGCTGCGCGCCATGGTCGCCTACGGGGTAGCGGGTGGCTGTGCGTACTATGCCTCCATCACGGTTGGCGGCCCGCTGTGGGAGCAACTGGCTGTCGGCGCTGTGACGATGCTTGCCGTTTGCCTGCTTGCCTTGGCGATCTGGCCTGCATTCCGCCGCGATGTGATTGCCATCGTCAACATTCGCAAGCTGCTGACGCAGGCCAAGGCACGTCGATGAGTCGACATCGTCTTCGCCTGCAGTCGGTCATGCTTTCTCTCACTCATTCATAGGACACGGCCCATGAGCGACACACCCGCCGCCGCTTCCGGCATCCGCCGGCCTTGCTACCTGGTCTTGTCCGCCCACGATTACCGCACGCCCCGGCGCGCTAATATCCACTTCATCACCGATCAACTGGCATTGCGCGGGACCACGCGGTTCTTCTCGCTGCGTTACAGCCGGTTGTCGCGCATGAAGGGGGATATGCGTCTGCCGCTCGACGAGACCGCAAACACGGTCGTCTCGCACAAAGGCGTCGACTGCTACCTGTGGCGCACGACCGTGCATCCGTTCAATACGCGCCGTCCGTGGCTGCGGTCGGTCGAGGATGCGATGTTCCGTTGGTATGCCGCGCATCCGCCGCGCCAGTTACTCGACTGGATGCGCGAGGCAGATGTGATCGTGTTCGAAAGCGGCATTGCGGTCGCTTTCATCGAACTGGCCAAGCGCGTCAATCCCGCAGCCAAGCTGGTGTACCGCGCGTCAGACGGACTGAGCACGATCAATGTTGCGTCGTATATCGAACGCGAGTTCGACCGCGTGGCACCCAAGCTCGATGTGATTGCACTGGTATCGCCGGCGATGGCAGAAGAAATCGCCAGCCGTGACAATGTCTATCACGTTGGCCATGGTGTAGATCACAACCTGGATCAACTCGGCGACCCGTCGCCGTACGGCGAGGGCACCCACGCAGTGGCCGTCGGTTCGATGCTGTTCGATCCGGAATTCTTCGTGGTTGCCAGCAAGGCTTTCCCGCAGGTGACGTTTCATGTGATCGGCTCGGGCATGGGGCGGCATCCGGGATACGGCGACAACGTGGTGGTCTACGGCGAGATGAAGCACGCCGAGACCATTGGCTACATCAAGCACGCGCGGTTCGGGATTGCGCCGTATGCGTCCGAGCAGGTGCCGGTCTACCTGGCGGACAGTTCGATGAAGTTGTTGCAATACGACTTTTTCGGCTTGCCTGCGGTGTGTCCGAATGCCGTGGTGGGGCCGTATCAGTCGCGTTTCGGCTACACTCCGGGGAACGCCGATTCTGTCGTTGCGGCAATCGGCCGCGCCCTGGAAGCGCCACGCGTGCGTTATCGCCAGTGCCTGAATTGGTCCGACACCACCGATCGCGTGCTGGATCCCAGTGCGTATCCGGAAACTCGGTTGTATCCACAGCAAAGCGCAGCGGTGCATACCTCGTCGGAGGCTGCGCTCTCGCACTGATGCGGCGCACATTTTTTCTTTAGGAGACTCATACGTTATGGCCAACGCCTTGCTGCAGAAATGGATAGAACATGCAGAACGTCGTGCGCTGTTCTGGTGGCAGCCCAAGAACGCTGGCGTGAATATGGGAGATCACCTGTCCAAGGTGATCGTCTCCTGCGTGCTGTCGTTGCAGGACAAAACGCTGATCGAGAAGCGGGATCTGAGCAAGAAGCTGATCGCGATCGGCTCGGTGCTGCACTTCGCCAAAGACGGCGACACCGTCTGGGGTAGCGGTATCAACGGCAAGATTCCTGCCGAGCGCAACACCTTCAGTACGCTCGATGTCCGTGCGGTGCGTGGGCCGAAGACGCGCAAGTTTCTGCTCGATCGCGGCATCGCAGTGCCGGAAGTGTATGGCGATCCCGGGCTGCTGACGCCGATGTTCTTCCCGGCCGATGCGCTCGGCGCGATCAACAAGCGCCCGTTCGCCATCGTTCCGCACTTCAACGAGCCGGTCGAAAAGTACAGCGCGTACAAGGACCACCTGGTATTTCCCAACGTCAAGCCCGCAACCTTCATGAGCGCGTTGCTTGGCGCTGAGTTGGTGATCAGTAGCTCGCTGCACGGCCTGATCCTTGCCGAAGCCTATGGAATCCCGGCGGTGTACCTGGACTGGGGCAACGGCGAAGATCGCTTCAAGTACGACGACTACTACAACGGCACCGGGCGTATGCAGTGGCATTCCGGCAACAGCGTGGAAGAGTGTCTGCAGCTGGGCGGCAACGGCGATTTCGATCTGGAAAGGCTGCAGGCTGGACTGTTGGCTGCCTTCCCCTACGACCTTTGGTGATTCGATGATGCAGGGCCAGCGCGTGGATGTGGAAACAACGGGGATTGCCAGCGGGGCCACGCCACCGGGTGTGGTGATTCCGTTGGGCGGCTTTCCGGTGTTGTCCACTACGCAGGAAGCCTTCGCGTTGGATCTATTTCATGCACTGGCCGCCCACCAGCCGCGGCGGGTGTTCTTTGCCAATACCAATTTCATCGTGCAGTGCCAGGCGCTGCGGGTGCGCATGCGTGAGCCCAGCGTGCGTATCGTCAACGACGGGATCGGCCTGGATCTGGCTGCGCGGCTGATCCACGGCCGCCGCTTTGCCGGCAACCTCAATGGCACCGACCTGATTCCGTATCTGTGCAGCGAGAGTGCGCAACCGCTGAAGTTCTTTCTGCTGGGCGGCCGTCCGGGCGTGGGCAAGACCGCTGCGGCCACGCTGACCGGGACCTTGGGGCAGCAGGTGGTCGGCATGTGCGATGGTTATGGCGAATTTGCGGCGGCGGGCGAGGGCCTGGCCGATCGCATCAATCGCTCCGGTGCCGATGTGCTGCTGGTGGCGTTCGGCAACCCGCTGCAGGAGCGCTGGATCCTGGACCACAGCCATGCGCTGAGCGTGCCGCTGGTGTTCGGGGTGGGCGCGTTGCTCGATTTCTTGTCCGGTACCGCCAAGCGTGCGCCCGAGTGGGTGCGACGCCTGCATATGGAATGGATGTATCGGCTGCTCAACGAGCCACGCCGTTTGCTCAAGCGCTATAGCTGGGATCTGCTGGTGTTCTTCCGCACCTGCCTGCGCGCAGGAAAGCAGCTGCCCTGATGCAGGGGGGATGCGTCTGGCCTAGCATGCACGCATGCATCCGACCGCCGCCGCTCTGATCCGCTCGCTGGACCTCGCCCCGCATCCGGAAGGCGGGCACTATCGCCGCGTCTACGCCTCTGCACGTCAGGTGACCGACAACGGCCATACCCGTCCGGCAATGACCGCCATCCGCTTCTTGCTGAGTGCAGGCGAATGCAGTGCATGGCACCGCGTGGATGCGGAAGAAACCTGGCATTGGCAGCTGGGCGATGCGTTGGAACTGCTGATCTATGACACCTGCACCGAGCAAGTGCAGCATGTGATCGTGGATGCCGCCGAACGCGGCGAGCCGATGCATGTGGTGCCGGCAGGCTGCTGGCAAGCGGCACGCTCGCTCGGCGATTTCACCCTGGTGGGCTGCACGGTATCGCCGGGATTTGTCTGGGAAGGATTTGCGCTGCTCGACAAGGCCTCGCCGTTGGCCGCACACCTGGCGACGCTGCTGCCACGCTAATCATCGACGGCGCTTGCGGTTCCGAACGCTTCCCTAACGCGGCTGCTGCCGGCTTGGCGTACTGTCCGCCTCAAACAGGGGGCGACACACCATGCAACGCAAGGTCGCAGGATGGGGAATGGGTCTGACGCTGGTGTCGCTGCTGGCGACCGCCAGTGAAGCCGCGCCGCCCAAGGTGGCGGTGCCGGCGCCGGCACCGGCAGTGGTGGATCTGGAGGCCATGGTCGTGCGCGGCGTGCAGCCCGGGCCGGGCTTGTGGAAGGTCAGCAAGGGCGATCATGTGTTGTGGATCCTGGGCACCCTGTCGCCATTGCCAAAGCGACTGCAGTGGCAGTCGACCGAAGTGGAGACCATCATCGGCCAGTCCCAGCAGGTGCTGGAAGCGCCAACCGTGCAGGTGGATGCGGACATGGGATTTTTCGGCAAGCTGACCTTGCTGCCGTCGGCCATGAAGGCGATGAAGAATGAAGACGGACGCGAGCTGCGCGACATCTTGCCGGCCGACCTGTATGCGCGCTGGAGCGTGTCCAAGGCGCGCTATCTCGGCAGCGACCGCGGCGTGGAGCGCAAGCGTCCGATGCTGGCCGCCGGCGAGTTGTATCAGGCGGCAATCAAGCGCTCCGGCCTGGCCCGTGCGCCGGTGGTTTGGCCCGTGGTGGAACGCGCGGCCAAGCGCGCGGGGATCAAGCCGACCCCGACCGCGCTGGACTACAAAATCAAGGATCCACGTCAGGCGCTCAAGGAATTCCGTGCGGGCGGAATGGACGATACCGCGTGTTTCCGCAGCATTCTGGTCACGGTGGAACGCGATCTGCCGACGATGGTGGAGCGCGCCAATGCCTGGTCGGTGGGCGATATCGAGGCCTTGCGTCAGCTGCCACGCGAAGACCCGCAGGCCGCCTGCATGGGCGCAATGGCCAGCTCTGGTGCCGCAAAAAAACGCGGCATCGGCGACCTGGAGCGGCGCATGCGCGAGCATTGGCTGGGCATCGCCACCGCCGCGTTGCAACGCAATCGCAGCACGTTCGCGGTGCTGCCGATCAGCCGGCTGACCGCGCCCGACGGCTATCTGGCACGCCTGCAGGCGTTGGGCTATGCCGTGGAAGCGCCTTGAGCCGATGCCGCCGCGTGCGCCTGGCGCGTCATGCTGCGCGCGAGCACCGGAGCTGGCATCGATCCAGTGGATGCGGCAGGCGGCTATTGCGCGGCGTGCGTCGCGGTGCTTGCGCTTAGATGTGTATCGGCATGCATGGCGGTGGGCCTGCCGATGCGGCCACGGTATGCTGCGCGCCTTCACGTTTTGAGAGCTGCGCGTTGAACGCATTGCCGCTGCGCATCCTGGGCACCGGGCGCCATGTTCCGGCGACGGAAGTGACATCGCACCAGTTGGACGAGCGCTGGCAGTTGCCGGCCGGAACAACGTTCGCGCGTCTGGGTGTGCAGACGCGCCATTACGTGGGCGAGGGCGAAACCGCATCGTCGATGGGGGCAGCCGCTGCGCAACAGGCCGTGGCCAGCGCCGGGCTCGATGCCAGTCGGATCGATTGCCTGATCTCCGCCTGCAGCGTCATGGAGCAGCCGATTCCCTGCCAGGCGGTGCTGATCCAACGCGCGCTCGGCCTCGGCGATTCGGGCATCCCCGCATTCGACGTCAATGCCACCTGCCTGAGTTTCCTGGTGGCCCTGGATATGGCGGCCAACGCACTGGCGCTAGGCCGGTACGAGTGCGTGCTGATCGTCTCCAGCGAAGTCGCATCGGCCGGGCTGGACGCAGCGACGCCGGCCACGGCCGGCTTGTTCGGCGATGGCGCAGCCGCGGTGGTCGTTGGCCGCAGCGACGCAGGGCAGGGCTCGGCGCTGCTCTCCAGCCGGCTGTCCAGTTATGGCAATGGCGCGGAGCTGTGCCGCATTCGCGGCGGCGGCACGCGTTATCCGCACGGCGAAGACAGCGCGCCCGATGCTTCGCGCGTGTTCTGCATGGACGGACGCGGCGCCTACCGTTTCGCCGCGCGGCATCTGCCAGCGTTCTGGGAACAGCTGCTGCACGAGGCCGGCATCGCCGCCGCAGCGTTGCGCTGCCTGGTACCGCACCAGGCCTCCGGTGGCGGCCTGGATCATGTGGTGCAGACCTTGGGACTGCGCCCCGATCAGGTGGTGCGCATCCTGCAGACCACCGGTAATCAGGTTGCCGCGTCGTTGCCGCATGCGTTGCATCAGGCACGCGTCGACCTGGGCCTGCAGCGCGGCGATCTGGTCGCGCTGCTTGGCACCGGGGCAGGGCTTGCCATCGGCGGCACGGTGTTGCGCTACTGATGCCGGTACGCGTGTCGCTCGAGCTGCTGCGCGTAGGCCACTGTCGCCATTGCGAACGCATGGTGCGCGCCGATGGTCACTGGCACGCGGTGGAATTCCCCGCATTGAGCGTGCTGATCCGGCATCCGCAGCGTGGCGCGCTGTTGTACGACACCGGCTACGCGGCGCATTTTTTTCGTGCCACCGATGCCTGGCCGGAGCGCTTGTATCGCTTGACCACGCCAGTGCGCCTGCCCGCTCACGAAATCCTGGGCGCCCAGCTGAGCAAACGCGGCGTAGCGCTGGATGACATCGCCTGGTGTCTGATTTCGCATTTCCACGCCGACCATGTCGGCGGTCTGCGCGATCTGCCGAATGCGCGCTTCATGTGCCTGCGTGCGGACCACCAGCAGCTGCGCAGCTGCTCGCGCGTGGGCGGGTTGCGCCGCGCCTTGCTGCCGCAGTTGCTGCCCGACGACTTCGACCAGCGGCTGCAGTTTGCCGACCAGGCTCCGCAGCGCGCGTTGACTGGAGCCTGGCAGGGGTTAGGCCCGGCTTACGATCTGTTCGAGGACGGCAGCGTGCTCGCGGTATCGCTACCCGGACACGTGCCCGGCCAGATGGGATTACGCGTTCGCGACCAGCACGACCGCGAGGTGTTGCTGTGTGCGGACGCGGTGTGGTCCTCGGCCACCTGGGCCACGCTGCAATGGCCGGCCTGGCCCACGCGCCTGCTGATGCACGACTGGCACGCATTCCAGCGCACCGTGCATCGCTTGCACGCCTTGTCGCACGCCCATCCGGAGCTGGCGATCCTGCCCTCGCATTGCCAGCCGAGTCTTGACCGTTATCAACCGGAGTGGCGATGAGCCTGCGCATTCTCGTGACCGGCGCGTCCGGTTTTGTCGGTGGTGCGTTCCTGCGGCGCTTTCAGGGGCAGCCGGCTGTCGAGATTCGCGGCATCGGTCGTCGCGCCAGCGATCTGCCCAACTACCATCGCATCGATCTGAGCCGGGCGTTTTCGCTGGACTGGCAACCGGATGTGGTGATTCATGCAGCTGCGTTGGCCTCGCCGTGGGGCACGCGTGCGCAGTTTCAGCTGCACAACGTCCAGGCCACCGCCAATGTCATCGACTTCTGCAAACGCAACGGCTGCCCGCGCCTGCTGTATGTTTCCTCCAGTTCGGTGTTCTATCGCGAAGCGCATCAATACGACCTGGACGAAGACAGCCCGATCGGCCCGGCGTTCGTCAATACTTACGCAGAAACCAAATATCTTGGCGAAACCCTGCTCGATGACTACCCGGGGCAGAAGTGCGTCTTGCGCCCGCGTGCGGTGTTCGGGCCCGGCGACACGGTGCTGTTTCCGCGCGTGATCGCCGCGGCGCGCAAGGGCGCGTTGCCACGTTTCGTCGGCCAGACCCAGCCGGTGATCGGCGACCTGATCTATATCGATACGCTGTGCGATTACCTGTACCGCGCGGCCACCGCGCCGCAGTTGCAGGCTGCTTACAATCTCACCAACGCACAACCGGTGGACCTGCAGCACGTGTTGTTGGAGGTGCTGGCGCGCCTGCAGCTGCCATTGCCACGGCGCGAGGTACGCATCGGCACCGCACTGCGCATGGCCAGCGCGGTGGAGGCGGTGTATCGCGGGCTGCGGCTGCGGGGCGAGCCGCCAATCACGCGCTTCGGCGTTGGCGTGTTCGCGTATTCCAAGACCTTCGATCCGCGCCGCACGCTTGCCGATCTTGGCCCGCCCAGTGTTGGCCTGGACGAGGGTGTGGACGCCTTCGTGCGCTGGCAGGCAGCGCAGTGGAGCTGATCGTCCCAATCCTGGCAGCGGCGTATCTGGCCGTGCTGCTGGTCAAGACGGCGGCCGCGCTGTGGGTCGTGCGCGGCGAACGGTTGAGGCCAGCGCGCAGTGCCGTTGCGACACCGGCCGACGTGGCGATCCTGCAGCCTATTCTTGGTGGCGATGCGCATTTGCAAGAGGTGCTTGCCGCCAACGTGCAGGCAGTGCCGCAGGCGCAGTTCATCTGGTTGCTGGATACCGACGATGGCCCGGGAAACGCCGCTGCCGATGCAGTCGTTGCGCAATATCCGCAGCTGCGTATCGCGCGCATGCTGGTGCCCCCGGCGCCACCTGGCATCAACCCCAAGGCCTGGAAACTCGATTGCGCGCTGCCGCACATCGATGCGCCTGTCAGCCTGATTCTCGACGACGATGCGCACCTTGGCGACCGTGCGCTGTCGCAACTGTTGCTGGACCTCGCGCATGCCGATGTGGTCACCGCACTGCCGTATTACCGCGACAGCGCCACGCTGGCCGGGCGCTTGTTGGCGCAGTTCGTCAACAACAATGCCGCGCTCACGTACTTGGGCTGGCTGCCATTCGCAGCGCCGCTGACCATCAACGGCATGTGCTATGCCGCGCGTACCGAACAACTGCGCCGCTGGGGTGGCTTTACTGCATTGCTGGAGCAACTGACCGACGATCTGGCCTTCGCCACCCTGGTGCGCGACCGCGGCGGGCGGCTCTGGCAATCCACTGCGCCGGTGGCGATGCGTACCGACATGCCCGACCTGCGTGGATATGTACGCCAGATGCATCGCTGGATGCTGTTCGCATCGATCCTGCTAGGCCGTCAACGCCTGCGTGTACGCAGTGCCATCGGCGTGTTGCAGGGGCTGCCGCCGGTGCTGCTGCTGGCCATGCTGGTCTGCGCTTGCGTGCAGCACACCTGGCCGGCTGCACTCTGCGTGCTGATCGTTTTGCTGGCACGCGCGCTGCTGCTGTGCGGTGTGCAATGGCGCGTCACCGGCGCCGTTCGCCATCGCCTGCTGCTGTCGCTATGCGCCGAATGTCTGCAGCCGCTGCATCTGCTGCACGCAGCGCTGGTGCGCACGATCCGCTGGCGCACGCGGCGTTACCGCGTGTTACCCGACGGGTGCTTTCGTGCGGAGTGAGTCGAGCCCGCTGCAGATCGCCTTTCTCACCGGGCAAAGCGATCCGGCAAGCTGCGCCTTGAGTACGGAACAGGGCGCATTTCTGCGACAGCTGCAGGGCACAGGCCGGCAGTTGGTGGATTGCAATTATCCGTACCGCCGCAATAGCGCGCCGCACCGGCGCACGCCGTTGTGGCGTGCCAGCCTGTCCAATGCGCGGCAGTATCTTGCGGCCCGACATGCCCGCCTTGCCGAGGCCGACCGCAAGCGTGTGCATGCACTGCTGGATCAGAGGCCGATGACGCTGCTTCTTGCCGGCAGCTGCGGGCTGCAGCTACTGACCGCATTGCAGTTGCCGGATGCGCTGCGCGCGCGTCTGGCGGTTTTTGCGTACGGCCCGGTGTGTGATGCGCCCGCCGTGTTCGGCCAGCTGCGCGTGGTACAGGGCCGCAGCGACTGGATCTCTCGCGCACTGTTCGATGGGCGGGTCGATGCAAGGCCTGCGTGCGGACACATGGCGTACCTGCATAACGCCGAGGTGCTTGCCGAGTGCCAGCGCTTTGTTGCGCAGATCGAACGGACGCGACAGGGCGTAGCGCATGCGCATTGATCTGATCGCACCGCCATACAGCGGCCATCTGCATCCCATCCTGGCGATCGCGCAACAACTCACTGCGCAGCACGCGGTATGCGTCATCAGCACGCCTGCCGCGCAGGCGCGCATCGAGGCATGTGGGCTCACCGCTGCCAGCGTGCTGGATGCGCATGCCGATCGCGTGCTGCTTTCCATCGCCAACCCGCCGCATGCAGTGGGCCACAACCCCGTGCGCCTGCGTCGGCAGCTGCACAGCGCACTCGGGCTCATGGCGCAGCTTGGCGAAGCGCTACAGCAGCGCTGGCGCGAGCGGCGGCCGGATCTGGTGATCGTCGACTTCACCCTGCCCAGCGCAGGACTGGCCGCACAGACGATGGGCATTGCCTGGTGGACCAGCATGCCGTCGCCGTGCGTGATCGAAACCACGGATGGGCCGCCCGCCTACTTTGGTGGGTTGCTGCCTGCGACCACGCCCTTGCAGCGTGTCTGGCATGCAGCGGTGCGCGGGCTCACGCGTGGTTTCAAACGGACCCTGCACCGTTGCTATCGGCGCCAGATGCGCGCTTGCGGGTTGCCGGCGATCTATCGCAGCGATCGCAGCGAGGCGGTGTATTCGCCGCAGTGCATCCTGGCTCTGGGAGTCCCGTCGTTCGAGCTGGCGCAGCGTTGGCCGACGGCAGTGCGCTTTGTCGGGCCGCAGTTGTGCACGCCGCCGTCGTCGGTGACGGCGCCCACCTTCATCGACGGTCGCCGGCATGTGCTGGTGACGCTGGGCACGCATCTGCAATGGGTCAAGCAGCGCATGGATGGCGTGTTGCGTGCGCTGGCGCCGCAGTTCCCGGAGGTGGTCTTCCATTTCAGCGACGGCGACACCGGCGCTCCGCTGCAGCCGGGGCAGGGCAACTATCAGCGTCTGCCGTACGTGGATTACGCGCAGCACCTGCACCGCTACGCATTGGTGATCCACCACGGCGGTGCCGGCATTCTCTACGCCTGCCTTGCCGTGGGATTGCCGGCGATCGTCTACCCGCTGGATTACGACCAGTTCGACCACGCCGCGCGCCTGCAGGTGGCAGGTGCTGGCTGGTGGGTGCGCGATCTGGATGGGTTGCCGGCGTCGCTGCGTGAGGCGCTCGGTGCTGACGAGGTACCACACGGCGTGCGTCGCCTGCAGGCGGAGCTGCAACTGATCCAATCGCAGGCGCGCATCGTGCACCTGGTGGAAGGTTTTGCGCGTACTGGCGCGGCGCCGCCGATGTAAGGCGGCACGCGCCACGAGGAGCCTGGCAGGCGCGATCAGCCTGTCGCAGCGTTCAACGCAGGCGGCAGGCTGATCATCAGCTGCGGCCAGCGCTTAAGCAAGGCGGCGCGAATGCCGGCTTGGTCGATGCCGGCTTCCGCAAGCAGGTCTTCGCGGCTGGCGTGATGCTGGAAGCTGTCCGGCAGGCCCAGATGCAGCAGCGGCATGGTGATGGCTTCGGCGTTGAGCAGTTCCGACACGCCAGAACCTGCGCCGCCGGCAACCACGTTGTCTTCGATCGTGACGAAGCCATCGTGGGTTTTTGCGAGCTCCAGCAGCAGCGCCTTGTCGAGCGGCTTGACGAAGCGCATGTTCACCACCGTCAGCCCCAGTTCGCGCCCGACCGCCTCGGCCGCATCCACCGTCGCGCCGAAGCCGAGCAGGGCGATGCGGGTGCCGCTGTGGCGCAGCTGCGCCTTGCCGATCGGCAGCGTGGCAAGCGAGGCGTCCAGTGCTGCGCCGGGACCGGTGCCCCGCGGGTAGCGCACCGCTGCCGGCCCCTGGTGTTGCACGCCGGTGCTCAGCATCTGACGGCATTCGGCCTCATCGGCAGGCGCCATCACCACCATGTGCGGCACGCAGCGCAAAAAGCTCAGATCCAGATTGCCGGCATGGGTGGCGCCATCCGGGCCGACCACGCCGCCGCGATCGATCGCGAACAGCACATCCAGTTGCTGCACCGCCACGTCGTGCACCAGTTGGTCGTAGCCGCGCTGCAGGAACGTGGAATAGATCGCGACCACCGGCTTGGCGCCCTGGGTCGCCATGCCGGCGGCCAGCGTGACCGCGTGCTGCTCGGCAATGGCTACGTCGAAATAGCGCTGCGGATATTGCTTGCTGAAACGCACCAGGCCCGAGCCCTCGCGCATCGCCGGCGTGATCACCAGCAGCTTGGGTTCGGCGGCGGCCATGTCGCACACCCAGTCACTGAAGACGTCGGTGTACGTCGGCTTCTTTGCGCCGGTCTTGGCGACCAGGCCCTTGCTTGGATCGAACGGGCCAACGGCGTGGTAGCCGATCTGATCGCCTTCGGCCAGTTCGTAGCCCTTGCCCTTGGTGGTGATGACGTGCAGCAGCTGCGGGCCCTTGAGCGTCTGCAGAGTCTTCAGTGCGCCGACCAGGCTGGGCAGGTCGTGGCCATCGATCGGGCCGGTGTAATGGAAGCCCATTTCCTCGAACAGCGTGGATGGCACGAACATGCCTTTCCAGTGTTCTTCCCAACGCCGCACGAAACGCGCGGTGGGGTTGTTCTTCTTGTCGCCGAGGATCTTCTTGCCGCCTTCGCGGATCGCATTGAGCGTGCGACTGCCGCTGGCGCGCCCCAGCATCTTGGTCAGCCCGCCCACTGCTTCGGAGATCGACATGCGGTTGTCGTTGAGGATCACCAGCAGATTCGGTTCCGGGTCCATGCCGCCGGCGTGGTTGAGCGCTTCGTAGACCATGCCGGCGGTCATCGCGCCGTCGCCGATCACCGCCACCACCTTGCGGTCGTCGCCGTTGCGCTGCGCGGCGATGGCCATGCCGAGCGCGGCCGAAATCGAGGTCGACGAATGGCCAACGCCAAAGGTGTCGTAGATGCTTTCCTCGCGCTTGGGAAACGGCGCCACGCCGTCCTTTTGCTTGACCGTGTGGATCTGGTCGCGGCGGCCGGTGAGGATCTTGTGCGGGTAGGTCTGATGCCCGACGTCCCACACCAGCTGATCGACCGGCGTCTGATACAGGTAGTGCAGGGCGACGGTGAGCTCGATCACGCCCAGGCCGGCCGCGAAGTGCCCGCCGCTCTTGCCCACCGATTCGATCAGATAGGAGCGCAGTTCTTCGGCGATCGCGGTCAGCTCGGCTTCGTCGAAGCGGCGCAGATCGTCGGGAGTCTGGATGCGGGACAGGCGCGGATAGCGGGTGGTGTCGATCATCATCGTGTCAATCTTCTGAAGCCGTATTGTCCTCCCCATGCGAAGGCCCGGCAAGCAAACCGGTTCAGCTGTCAGCGGGAAGTGATGGACGCGCGCACCGTGACGCCTGGCGCGCGCGACGCTCGCCCGACACCTGCGGCAATCTGCCGCACCTGGCGATGTGCTGGCTGCGCCGTGTCTCCGCGAGCACTTGGCTCCGCGCCTCTGCGTAGGGGGCCGACACTGCGCCGTATCGGGCGTCTCATGCGTTGGATCGCGGTAGCCGGGTTCGATGTCACGACCGACACCCGGTGCGTCAGTGAAGCCGCCAACGCTGCTGCGCGAGTGGGCAACGGCACGCGCGTCCAGGCTCAACCACCTGCGGCTGTCTTGGCACTCTGGGAAGCGTGCGTGCCACTGACCAGCCAGCAGCCGCAACAAATGGACAGTCGGCTTACAACGACAGCTTGGAGCGCTTGGGCAGCTGCGCGCGCAAAAAGGCCATCTGATCGGACAGGATGTTGCGGTTGGACAGGATCAGGTGCTCGATCCAGCTCGGCCGGTAGGGCACCGCCAGCAGCGGCATATGCGCCTGTTGCGGCGTGCGGTTGGCCTTGCGCGAATTGCACTGGAAACAGGCGGTCACCACGTTCTCCCAACTGTCGCGACCGCCTTTGGACACCGGCATGACGTGGTCGCGGGTCAGGTGCGGGCGGCTGAAATGCTGGCCGCAGTACATGCACAGCTGCGAATCGCGCGCGAACAGCGCGGTGTTGCTGAGGGTCGGGGTCGGGTCCAGCGCGCGCGAACGGGCATGCCCGCGCGCGGCGATGATGGGGTGCAGTTCCAGCGTGCTGCGCTCGCCGGTCAGCCGCGAGATGCCGCCGTGGATCTGCATGCAAGGCTCGCCCAGCGTCCACGACACCGCATCGCGGGCGTACAGGCAGGCGGCGTCTTGCCAGTTGATCCAATCCAGCACGCGGCCGTGCGCATCGAGCGACAGCAGGCGAAGCGTGGGAAGTTGGTGGATTGCAGCGACAGCGCCGCCCGCGTCCGGGGCATAGCTGCCTCCGGGGACGATCACATCACGAACGTGCGTGTCTGTCTCCATCGGGAAAACAGCTTATACCCGATCGTTGACAGTTTGTGTATCACAGCGAACGGCGTTGGCACGTGTCTCCAAAGTATGGCTCAGCAGGTACTGTTGGCCGCGATGCCGTGCCGCCGCGCTGCGGGATCACCCTTCGAACGCAGTGATGGCGTTGGTGAGCCGTCGGAGCGCACCCGGGCGCGATGCCTTGCTGATCGATACCACCCCGTCGCGGCCAGGTCCGCTCCTACGGCAGCGGTGTAATCTCGCGGCGTTACCCGTAGGAGCGCACCCGGGCGCGACGCCTTGCCGATCGATACCACCCTGTCGCGGCCAGGTCCGCTCCTACGGCAGCGGCGGAATCTCGCGACGTTACCCGTCGGAGCGCACCCGGGCGCGACGCCTTGCCGAGCGACACCGCCCCGTCGCGGCCAGGTCCGCTCCTACGGCAGCGGCGGAATCTCGCGGCGTTACCCGTAGGAGCGCACCCGGGCGCGACGCCTTGCCGATCGATACCACCCTGTCGCGGCCAGGTCCGCTCCTACGGCAGCGGCGGAATCTTGCGGCGTTACCCGTCGGAGCGCACCCGGGCGCGACGCCTTGTCGAGCGACACCGCCCCGTCGCGGCCAGGTCCGCTCCTACGGCAGCGGCAGCGCCGTGATGACGGCGCTCAGCCTTCGCCGAACAGTTCCGCTTCCAGCGTCATCAGCGGTGCGGCGCCACTGCGGATGGCGGCGGCATGGGTCAGGGTGCGTGGCAGGATGCGGGCGAAGTAGAACCGCGCCGTCTCCCGCTTGGCGCGCCTGAAGTCCTCGCCGTGCGCCGATGCGTCGGCAGCGGCCACGCTGCGCGCCCACCAGTACGCCAGCACCACGTAGCCCGAATAAAACAGATAGTCATGGCTGGCGGCGCCGAGTTCGTCCGGGTTGCGCGCGGCGCGATCGAGCACATCGCGGGTCAGCATCGCCCATTCGCTGCACTTGTCGCGCAACGGCTTGATGAACTCGGCCAGCGCAGCGTTGCCGTCCTGCGCGTTGGCGAAGGTTTCCACATCGGCCAGGAACAGCTTCAGCCCGGCAGCCTGGCTGGCGGCGGTCTTGCGGCCGATCAGGTCCAGCGCCTGGATGCCGGTGGTGCCTTCGTAGATGGTGGTGATGCGCGCGTCGCGGGCCAGTTGCTCCATGCCGTACTCGCGGATGTAGCCGTGGCCGCCGAAGCACTGCAGCGCGTGGTAGGTATTCTCGATCGACCATTCGGTCTGGCAGGCTTTGGAGATCGGGGTGAGGAAGCTCACCAGGGTCTCGGCGTCGGCGCGTTCGCGTTCGCTCTCGCCGCGATGGGCGACGTCGACCAGGCTGGCCGCATGCAACGCGAGCAGGCGGCTGCCTTCGGTCAGCGACTTGACGGTCAGCAACATGCGGCGCACGTCCGGGTGCACGATGATCGGGTCGGCCGGTTTGTCCGGGGATTTGGCGCCGCTGAGCGCCCGCGATTGCAACCGCTCGCGGCTGTAGCGCAGGGCGTTTTGGTAGGCGCGCTCGGACAACCCGATGCCTTGCAGGCCCACGCTTAGGCGTGCGGTATTCATCATCGTAAACATCGCCTGCAGGCCCTTGTGCGGCTGGCCGACCAGGTAGCCTTGTGCGCCCTCGAAGTTCATCACGCAGGTCACCGAGCCCTTGATGCCCATCTTGTGCTCGATGGAGCCGCAATGCAGCGCGTTGCGCTCACCCACGGTGCCGTCGCGGTCCACCTTGAACTTGGGAGTGACGAACAGCGAGATGCCCTTGGCGCCGGCCGGTGCGTCCGGCAGCTTGGCCAGCACCAGGTGCACGATGTTGTCGGTGAGGTCGTGCTCGCCGGCGGTGATGAAGATCTTGGTGCCGGTGATGGCATAGCTGCCATCGGCATTGGGTTCGGCACGGGTCTTGAGCAGGCCCAAATCGGTGCCGCAATGCGGTTCGGTCAGGCACATGGTGCCGGTCCAGCGGCCGTCGATCAGGGGTTTGAGGAAGACGTCCTGCTGCCAGGTCTCGCCGTGCTGGCGCAGCGCTTCCATCGCGCCATGCGACAGCAGCGGAAAGTTGCCCCAGGCCAGGTTGGCGGCATTGATCATTTCGCTCAGCGGCACGCCCAGCGTGTGCGGCATGCCCTGGCCGCCGAATTGCGGTTCGGCGGTGAGCCCGTTCCAGCCGCCTTCCACGAATTGATCGTAGGCGGCGCGGAAGCCGGGCGGAGTGGCCACCGCGTGCGTGCTCTTGTCGAACGCGCAACCGATCTCGTCGCCCACACTGTTGAGCGGCGCCAGCACCTGCGAGGTGAAGCGGCCGGCCTCTTCGAGCACGGCGTCGATGATGTCGGTGCTGGCCTCGGTATAGCCGAGCCGGGCGAACAGGGCTTGCGCGCCGAGCACATCGTGCAGGGCGAAGCGAAAATCGGTCAGCGGGGCGGTGTAGCTGCTCATGCGGGATCCTTGGAAGCGGGGACGGGAGGCGTGCGCCTTAGAGCGGCTAACAAAACGTAGCGAGCAGCTGTCAGGTGGGCGCGGACGGCGCGCTCAGAACCGGAATGTACGAGGGGTACATGCCGATTCCGAGCACCGGCCGCGCCGCCTGGCGGCTGCGCAGTAGTTTTGTTAGCCACTCTTAGCGCAGCACGCCATTGAGGCCGGGGGCCGGGCTGAGCGTATTGCGCGATTCCACACGGAACTGGCGCTGCTTCTTGTCCTGCGGGGTCGCCCAGACGGTGCCCTTGAGCGTATACGGGAACGAGCGGCCGCCGGCCAGCACGTCGGCCACGGTGATACGACCCAGCGAGGTGGGTTGCACGGCGACGGTGACCACATCGGCGGTTTCCGGGCCGATCGACATGCCCACTGCCTGGTCGAGCTTGCCGGCCAATTGGTCGCTGGCAGAGATCTCCAGTGCCACGCGTTCGAACTGCATCGGGATGCTGCTGTAGTTCTGCAGGCGCAGGTCGAGCGACCAGGAGCCGTCGGCGCGCACGGTCAGTTGCTGGATGCTGGCGGCCGGCTCGGACACCCGGCGGACTGCGCCGCCACAGGCGCTCAGCAGCAGCCCGCAGGCCAGCGATACAAGAAGAAGGCGAGAGGCACGACGCATGGACTCGGGTCCTTGGCGGGAATGAGGCGGCGCCAAGAATACTACGCAGTACGGTCGCCGCTCCTGAGCGCGAAGCGGTGGCGCCGGATCTAGGCCGGGGCGCGGGCAGGCCTCACAACAACGGCGCGGCGACAATCAACGGCGACAGGTCGTAGCCCATCTCGGCCGCCTTTGCCTTGAGCCGTTCCAATTGCGCGCGCTGCATCTGCGGCGAGCGCGACAGGATCCACAGGTATTTGCGATCCGGCTCGCCGACCATCGCCCACTGGTAATCCGGGTCGAGCGCGATCACCCAATAGTCGGCCCACACCAGCGGCAACCAAGCGAGCCACTCGGGAGCGAAGCGCACCTGCAACTGCCCGGGCTGGCCATCGACCGGGCGCGCCACGCCGTCGGCCTGGGTCAGGCTGCCATCGGCGGTGCGGCAGCCATTGCGCACGCCGACCAGGCCATCGTCGCGCAAGGTGTAGCTGGCGGTGATGTCGCCGCGGCACTTTTTCTGGAACGACACCGGCAGGTGCGCAATCTCGTGCCACTGGCCCGCGTAGCGCGAGATGTCCAGCTGCGGCACCGCACGCACCGGCTGTTGCGCCAGCGCTGTCAGCGGCAGGAGGGCGACGAACGACAACAGCAGGCGGGGCAGGCGCATGACAATCTCCGGTGGACGCGCGCAGGCTAGGCCATGCACCCGGCCGCGCGGCGTGAACCGGCGCGAGAAACGCCGGCGCCGAGAGCGGCCGGCAACAAAGTTGCTCGCAACGCTTGCCCAAACTGCGCCTGCTCGCTATAGTGCGCGTCCTCGCAACGCAGGCATCGTGTTGCAGGTTAAGTGGCCGAGTAGCTCAGTTGGTAGAGCAGGGGATTGAAAATCCCCGTGTCGGCGGTTCGATTCCGTCCTCGGCCACCATATTCCAAGCCTTCGTTCGCAAGGCTTCCCGGTCATCGCCGGATCTGTCGCTCTCCCTATCACTTTCTCGATTGCACACGCGGTGGGCAGTGATGCGTGTTGCACGCGCGCGCGCTGATTCTGATCTGATCCAGCATGGACACAGACTTGCGCGTTGGTTCGGCTTCCCGGTCGTGCGCGTAGGTGCTACGTGCGCCCGATGCAATCGATTTCGACGTGATCTTCAAATGTGCATGGCGATACTGCGCGCATGACGCACAAGACACTCCGACGCACCCTGATCCACGGTTACTGCGGTGAATTCCGCGTGGAGACCCTGGAAAGCCAGGCGCCTGGCGCGACGTTGTGGCTTTCGACTGCGTTCGTTTACCACCGCGACCGCGCCGCCCCCGTGGCCACGATCGAGGGCGCAGGGCAGGGCGAGTACCGGGGCGACGCGCGCGAGCAGGCGCTGCGCGTAGGTTCTTGTCTGGCGGAGTTTTTGGACCCCAAGGAATACCGCAGCTGCGAAAGGCAGAGCGGCTGAAGAATCGCGGACTCTTGCGTGCGCTTCGAGCGTGCAGGTGGCGAGATCGTGGTTGGCGGGGAACAGGGAAGACCGGCGGCAAGTCGCGCGATGCCTCGCATGAACTCGGCGCGTACTGCGAGTGCCGAAGTGGGTGCGCCCACTCATGTCGTGCTTATAGCAACACCACGTTGTGCAGATGCGTTTGCAGGCCCTTGCGCAAAATCCGGTAGCAATCGCGATCGAAGTCGCCGGGTGTGGACTGCAGTTTGCGGGCAGTGGCCAGCGAGGTGGCGCTGCCCAGATAGTGCCAGTCGCGCAGCACGTGAAACTGGCGCAACTGCTTACCTTCTTCCATGAGTGCGACCGCGCCAGGAAACGGCCATACGACCTGTTCCAGGTGCTGGAGGGCAGCGCGTAGACGCGTCTCGTGGTCGCCCAGCGACTCGGCGCCATGGCAGGCACCGGCACAGCGTTCCAACATGGCGCGGAAACACGGGCGACCATCGGTGGCGCGTTCCAGGCCGAGCAGCCCGTAGCAAAGGCGGTCGCGATCGGCCAGCCGCCGCAACGCCTCCTTGGCGGCGCGTGGGCTGGAATAGAGCCCATACAGCCATGGTGTTACCGCCGGATCGCGCTCGGCCGAATGCACGATGGACACCTCGCCGCAATACAGGCGGATCGAAAACTGACGCGGTACGCGACGCAGCTTCTGGTTGTACAGCGGGCGCATCGATTTGATGAGCTGGGATTCCAGCAGCTGCGCACCGAGATCGCCGGCCATTTCGAATACGCTGATGCGCCGGGTCTGGCGCAATAACGAGGCTTCGCGTGGCGTGCGGAAGTGATCCATCACCCGCATCCGCAGGTTGATGCTCTTGCCGATGTACAAGGGGAGTCCGCTGTCCTTGCCATGGAACAGATACACCCCGGCAGTCGTTGGCAAGGTCGCGAGCGTGCTGCGCAAATGGTCGGGGTAGGCGTATTCGACCGCGCCGAGCGCGCGGCGAACGCGTTCACTGCGGCCCACGGCGGACCTTGGTCTGCTGCGTCAGCGTATCGACTCGTGCGCAACCACCCAGATGGCGCGGCGCTGCTGTATGCACGGTGGCATGTGGGAATGCCTGGAAAATCGTTGTCATCGGGCGGCAGCGTGCCGATGTGCTGTCGCATCAGCTGAGACGCCGCATGAAAAGAACGCGCTTCCGAAAGAGCTTCAGCTCTTCCGGAAGCGCCGTGGTACCTGCAGTGTTGTGCAGCTCAGCGGTTGTTGCCGCCACCGCTCGCCTGGCCGCCCTTCTTGCCGGCTTCGCGCGCTTCTTGCGAGGTGAACTCGTGGGCATTGCCACTTTCATGGGCCGCCTTGCCGCCCTTGGATGCGATTTCGCGCTGCTTGTCTTCGTCCATCGAAGCAAAGCCGCGGTTGCTGGTGCCACCCTTGTTGTCGTTCTGATTTGCCATTGCGGATTCTCGTTTCGTCAGTTGGGGAATGCACCACTGGACGCCGTGGTGCGAGGCCAGCATCGCGGTGGAGGCATCAATCGGACGTGGGGATTTCGACAGCTAGGCGTGAGCCGGCAAGCGGGCTTGACGAGCGATCTTCACTGCCGAAAAACGCGGTGTGGCGAAGCAATGCTGCAGACGCTCGACAGTATGTCGACTCAACCATGCGCGTGCGCCGCACGGTCCTAGGTCCTGCAATCCGATGCCGGCGCGCGCGACAACGACGGCCGGCCATGCAGGCAGCCTCGACGCAGACCAGGACACCGCGATGACGACACCATGCGGATGGTGGGCAACAGTGCCGGCAATGACGGCGACGCTCGCCATGCCAACCGGCGTCGCAACGCTACCCGCAGGCGCTGCCGAATCGTTACCTACTATCGGTGGATGGGTGTCGCTAGCGCAGATCTCACCGAGGTGGCCGGCTGGACGACGTGGTTGCGTTGCGTGCATCCGCAGAACAGACGCTGCGTGGCAATGGACATGCGGCACCGCCGCGTACCTTGCTGGTGCTGCTTGCAAACGCGGACGGTGGGTTTGTCGAAGCCGTGCGCAACACGCGGGTGATTTTCAAAGCCGACGAAGGCGGGCAGTGCGATCCGTTTCTGGACAGCGACCAGGGCCTGGTCGCGAAGGGCGCGTATTTCACCGTGCAAAACGGATTGGCGTGCGGACAATACCGGACGGACTGCATCACCTTTCGTTACGACCGCCACCGCGGCGCTGTCGTGTTCCACAAGCGCGTGATCGACGTATGGGAAATGAACACCCAGGACGCGCCGCTGCCGATGCCGACGCGCTGCGCCTGAGCGAACACAAAGAAATTGCCGCCGACCCGGGTAAGCCGGTCCTGCTATCTGCCTATACGCCTGCAACGTGATGGCGTCGCTGTGCGTTCATTCGCCCGCGCGTCGCCGGCTCTGCGTGTAGTGCCGGGATCATGGCGAACGTGTCAGTGCGCGGCGCGCCGGTGTCCCGGCCGAGCCGGCGGTATTGCACTGAGTGAGCGCAGTGGGCGCAGCGCCGTCGGGCCGGGAACGCCGCCAAACGAGGGGCGGGTGACACCCAGCGCTCACGGGTGCGCAGCTGCAATCGCAGCGCACTGGTTTAGCGGCAGGCGCGGCCGTACGGGAAATGCTCATGGATGTGACGAATCGCCTCACCGGACCCAACTAGACTGTGGCCACGGGAATGGCCCCGCGGAGAACATCACTTGAACGATCCCGGTCACGGAGAGCTGCGAGCGCCTCACATCAGCGAATCTCGCAGCCTGCCTGTCGAGAAGCACCGCTCGGACATCTTCTTTGCCGCAGTGGAAACCACGCGCATGCCGATGACGGTGACCGACCCCCATCTTCCGGATAATCCCATCGTGTTCGCCAACCGCGCGTTCCTGGAGATGACCGGCTATGCCGCCGATGAAGTCATCGGCAACAACTGCCGCTTCCTTCAGGGGCCGGAGACCGATCCGGCCAGCATCAGCGATGTGCGCGAATCGATCGAAAGCCGTCGCGAATTTGCCACCGAGGTGCTGAATTACCGCAAGGACGGCTCCTCGTTCTGGAATGCGCTCTTCATCTCGCCGGTGTTCGACGACAAGGGCAACCTGGTGTATTTCTTCGGCTCGCAGCTGGATGTGAGCCGGCGCCGCGATGCCGAAGATGCGCTGCGCCAGGCGCAGAAGATGGAAGCGCTGGGCCAGCTGACCGGCGGCATCGCGCACGATTTCAACAATCTGCTGCAGGTGATGTCTGGCCATCTGGAAGTGATCCAGATGATGGCCAGCGCCGGCGGCGGTAGTGCCGAGCGCATTGCCTTCAGTGCCGAACACGCGGCGGCAGCGGCTGCCAAGGCGGCCACCTTGACCCAGCAACTGCTGGCGTTTTCGCGCAAGCAGAAACTGCGCGGGCGGGTAGTGAACCTCAACGGACTGGTGGCCGGCATGACCAACATGGCCGAGCGCGCGCTGGGAGGCGGGGCCACTCTGCGCCAGTCGCTGGAAGAAGGGCTGTGGAACTGCCAGATCGACACCACCCAGGCAGAGGTGGCGCTGTTGAACGTGTTGATCAATGCGCGCGACGCGATGGCCCAGGCCGAACGCAAAGAAGTGACGGTGCAGACCCAGAACGTGGAGATCACCGGCCACGATCTGGCGATGTACCACCAGCTGGCACCGGGCCGCTACGTCAGCATTGCCGTGACCGACACCGGCTCGGGCATGCCGCCGGAGGTGGTCAGCCGGGTGATGGAACCGTTCTTCACCACCAAGGAGGAAGGCCAGGGCACCGGCCTGGGCCTGTCGATGGTGTATGGATTCGTCAAGCAGTCCGGCGGCACCGTACGCATCTACAGCGAGGTGGGCGAGGGCAGCACGGTGCGGCTGTATTTCCCCGCCTCCAGCGAATTCGAAAACGATTTGCAGATAGCCAAGAGTCGCGCCATCGACAAGGGTGGCAACGAAACCATCCTGGTGGTGGAAGACAAGCAGGATGTGGCGGTGGTGGCGCGGATGTTTCTGGAAAATGCCGGTTACCGCATCCTGTCTGCGTCCAGTGGACGCGAGGCGATGGAGATCCTGGAGAAGAACCCGGAAGTGGATGCGCTATTCACCGACCTGATCATGCCCGGCGGTATGAACGGGGTGATGCTCGCCCGTGAGGCGCGCCGCATGTTGCCGAAGGTCAAGATCCTGCTCACCACCGGCTACGCCGATGCCAGCATCCAGCGTACCGATGTGGGCGGCGCTGAGTTCGATGTGGTGAACAAACCCTATACGCAGAAGGAATTGCTTAAGCGCATCCGCATGTTGCTGGATGGGCCGACCGGGGTTGGTTGAGTCCGACAGATCGCCATTGCGATGCCGCTGCGGCATCGCACTGCAACCGCCGTTGAGCTTCAAGATTGCGGCAGTCCGCTAGCGCAGCGCCCGGAGCAGCAGGCATCGGGCGCTGCTGGCGACCATGAGGCCCGCGGAGCTCGACGCATGGCGCATCCGCCAGATCACCCACGTCGTGCGCGGGATATGGGCGGATCGCCAAGCTTATTTTGCGACGGGAACACCACGCCACGTCGGTGAAGGGCCTGGCCGTTCCGGCACTCGCTCTTTTCAGCAGATGCAGCCACCCCATTACTTCTCAGACGCATTGGATGCAGCAAAGGCTGCCACTACTGGTGCAACTCACGACTCCGCAATCCCACATCCGCGCGCTCAGTCACCCACCGGCGCCACATAGCCTTCGGGTTTGTCGGCATTGCGCTCGAACAGGAACTTCTGCAGCTCGGCTTCGAGAAAGGCGCGGTGCTTGGGGTCGCGCGGCGACAGCCGGTTTTCGTTGATCAGCATGGTCTGGTGCGCCAACCACGCTTGCCAGGCGTTCTTGCCGATCTGCGCGAAAATGCGCTGGCCGAGCTCGCCCGGATACGGCACGAAATCCAGGCCTTCGGCGTCGCTTTGCTGGTAGTGGCAGAACACGGTGCGGGACATGCGGATTCCTTTGGAAGACGCGCTTACAACGCGTCGAGCAACTTGCGGATCGGCGCCGGCAGGCCTAGCGATGCAAGATCGGCAGGTGCTACCCAGCGTAGGTCGTCATTGTCGCGCACCGCCGGACGTAGCGCGACCTTGCGCAGGCGCCATGGCTGCAAATGCAGGCGGTAATGGCTGAAGGCGTGCACGATCGGCGGCACCTCGTCGGCGCGCTCGTAGTTGCCGTCGATATGCGCCGCAAACCAGGCGCGCATGCCGCTCTCGGTCTCGGCCTGCGGCAGCGTCCATAGTGAGGCCCAAATGCCGGTTGGCGGGCGTCGCTGCAGCAGGATGTGGCCCTCGGCATTCTGCAGCAGCAGCGCAGTGGCCTCGCGTTCGGGTAGCTGCTTGCCGGGTTTGGGGGTGGGCAACGCGTCGACCAGGCCATTGCGGCGTGCGATGCAATCGGTCTGCAGCGGGCACAGTACGCAGGCGGGCTTGGCGCGCGTGCACAGGGTGGCGCCGAAATCCATCTGCGCCTGGGTGTAGTCGGCCAGGCGGCCAGCGGGGACGTGCGCAACATGGATGATGGCGAGTTGCCATAACTGTTTTTCGATCGCCGGCAGGCCGGGATACCCGGCGATGCCGTGGAAGCGCGTGAGCACGCGTTTGACGTTGCCGTCCATGATCGCAAAGCGATCGTTCCAGGCCTGGCTCAGGATCGCCCCTGCCGTGCTGCGGCCGATGCCCGGCAACGCAAGCAGTGCATCGAAGTCGCGCGGAACTTGCCCGCCGTGCAGCGCGACGCATTGCTTGGCGGCGGCATGCAGATTGCGCGCGCGGGCGTAGTAGCCCAGTCCGGCCCACTGCGCCATCACCGTGTCGTTGTCGGCCGCAGCCAGATCGGCCAGCGCAGGTG